>CAYMKE010000059.1:0-14641 GCA_964390955.1 uncultured Bacteroidales bacterium
TGCAGCGCCGGCATCTTGACGGTTTGGTATCACCGCTAAGATGGCGGTGTTCCTGCAGCGCCGGCATCTTGACGGTTTGGTATCACCGCTAAGATGGCGGTGTTCCTGTAGCGCCGGTATCTTGCCGGTTTGGTATCACCGCCAGGATGGCGGTGTTCCTGTAGCGCCGGCATCTTGCCGATTTGGTATTCACCGCCAGGATGGCGGTGTTCCTGTACCACCGGCATCTTGCCGGTTTGATATCACCGCCAGGATGGCGGTGTTCCTGTAGCGCCGGTATCTTGCCGGTTTGGTACTATCGCCAGGATGGCGGTGTCCTGTAGCGCCGTAGTGTGATTGAGTTTGTTGACAACATATTCCAAAATATTTCCTTTTATTTTTTCTTTTTTACAGGATTTGCCATTTTCTCTCTTTTTTGCTGACCTAACCCCAATATAGTCATTCTTCCTCCCGGGACAGGCTTCGTAAGCCTCGTTATCAAACATTATAATTCAAACACTTGACTCTATGGACGGCCACTAACTAATCACACTCCAGTCAATTTTGGCTTTTTTATTCTTTTTTAATTGTACTTTAAGCAATTGATTTTCCTGTTTTTCTATTTCCGGGTCTTGTTCAAGGACTTTTTCGGCTATTTTCCGTGCGGTATTCAAGATATCACTGTCTTTTCCTATTTTTGCTATCTTAAGGTCAAAAGGAATACCGCTTTGCTGTGTACCTTCAATGTCACCGGGTCCTCTGAGTTTGAGGTCGGTTTCTGCAATCTCAAACCCGTCATTGGTTTTTACCATTGTTTCAAGTCGTTTTCGTGCGTCGCCCGAGAGTTTATGCGATGTCATAAGGATACAGTAAGCCTGGTCTGCCCCTCTCCCAACCCGGCCTCTTAATTGATGGAGCTGGGACAGGCCAAAGCGTTCTGCACTTTCGATGATCATGACAGATGCATTGGCAATATCCACTCCCACTTCAATCACGGTGGTAGCCACCATGATTTGAGCCCTTCCGGCCTTAAAATGCTCCATGGATATCTCCCTTTCTTCTTGCTTCATTTTTCCATGAGCAATACTCACGGTGTATTCCGGTGGCGGAAATGCACGGATAATGCTTTCATACCCGTCTTCCAGGTCTTTATAATCCATTTTTTCAGACTCCTGAATCAAAGGATATACAACAAAAATCTGCCGGCCCTGTTGAATCTGTTTTTTCATAAAGCCAAACAATTTAAGCCTGTCTTTGTCATAATAATGATAAGTTTTAACGGGTTTTCTGCCCGGTGGCAGTTCATCAATCACCGATACATCCAGATCGCCGTATACAGTCATTGCCAGTGTACGGGGAATGGGGGTCGCTGTCATCACCAATACATGTGGTGGCTTAACATTTTTTTTCCATAACCTGGCACGTTGAGCCACACCAAAACGATGCTGTTCATCAATAATCACCAATCCCAGATTACAAAACTGAACCGGCGCTTCAAGCAATGCATGGGTGCCGACCAGGATATTTAGTGTCCCTTCTTTCAAATCCCGGTGAATAATCTCACGCTTATTTTTCCGTGTACTTCCGGTTAATAATCTGCATTGAATCCCCATCCCATCCAAAAATTTACAAATATTCTCATAATGTTGATTGGCAAGTACTTCAGTAGGAACCATCAGACAAGCCTGAAATTTATTATCCAGTGCAATAAGCATGGCCATAAGCGCCACCAATGTTTTGCCACTCCCAACATCTCCCTGTAATAACCTGTTCATTTGCATACCGGTATTCATGTCTTTCCGTATCTCTTTTAAAACCCGTTTTTGCGCATTGGTTAATTCAAAAGTAAGGTTGTTGTTATAAAATGAATGAAAATATTCACCTACTTCCGGGAAACAAAAGCCTTTAAATGTCCGCCGGCGGTTTGATTTTAATTGTAATATTCCCAATTGGATATAAAATAGTTCTTCAAATTTCAGCCTGAATTCCGCTTTTCTGAGTTTATTTATACTTTGCGGAAAATGAATATTCAACAATGCCTCTTTTAAAGGCAACAGCTGCATCTTATCCATTAGATAAGCGGGAAGGGTTTCCTGAATCTGATCATGAACCTGCTGTAAAAGCGTGTTCATTAATTTTTGTATGGTTTTTGAAGTAACATAACTGTTTTTAAGTTTTTCGGTTGTATTGTATAATGCCTGCAATGAAGAACTGATGGTTGTTTCCGTTTTATTGACATCTTCAATTTCAGGATGGATGATGTTGATTTTTCCATTGTAGATACTTGGTTTTCCGAATATGATATATTCTACATCCGTTTGAATATTATTTTGAATCCAATTCAATCCCTTAAACCAAACAAGTTCTATTATACCGGTACCATCGGTGAATTTTCCAACAAGGCGTTGTTTATATTTTTTGCCTGCCAAAGCAAACGTTTTAATTTTCCCTTTGGCCTGGATATAAGGCAGGTTGGCATGTACTTCACGGAGGCTATAAAATTTAGTTCTGTCAATATGTTTATAGGGGAAATGATACAGCAAGTCTTCAAAAGTAGATATTCCCAATTCCTGTTTAAGTAGTTTACCCCGTTTGGGGCCTACACCAGGCAGATACTGTATGTTTTGTGTTAGTATTTCTTCAGCCACTCCTTATAACATACTTTTTTATTAGAATTTTAGTAAAATAACAAAAAAAAAGAATTTCTACCAAATAAATACCCATGTAAGCGAAATTTGTATTTGAACATGAAATAAAAAACTATTTCACCCTTAATACCAATCCCTTTAAATATTCGCCTTCCGGATGGTAAATACTGACGGGATGGTCGGGTGGCTGACTTAATTGATGAAGTATCTGTACCTGTTTGTTTGCATTTGCAGCTGCCTGGAACATCATTTTTTTAAAATCGTTTTTGCTAACTACCTGTGAACATGAGAATGTAAATACCAAACCGCCCTTTTTTACTTTTTCGAATGCCAGTGCATTCAATCGTTTATACCCCTTTAGTGCATTTTGCAATACATTTTTGTGCTTTGCGAATGCTGGCGGATCAACAATAATGATATCGTATTCTTCATTGACTTCTTTTAAATAGTCAAATGCATCTGCAGTGAATGATTTATGATTGTCCGCTTTATTATTCAATGCCACGTGATCATCTACCATATTCATAGCAGGGTTGGAACTGTCAACTGAGTGTACTATTTGGGCCTCTCCTTTCAGGGCATATACAGAAAACCCACCAGTATAACAAAACATATTCAGGACATTCTTGTCTTTTGCATATTTCATAAGCAGTTGACGGTTTTCACGCTGATCAATATAAAATCCGGTTTTTTGCCCTTCTTCCCAGTTAATTTTAAAGACATTGCCGTATTCCATTACGCGGCCTTCCAGGGGCCGGCCATTTTGAAATAAATACCCTTCTTTCTTTTCTATTTCAATATTTTTGGGTAATGTTGAAAAACTTTTGTCATAAACAGCGTTCAATTGTTCTCCTAAAATCTCACGCAAAGCTTCGGTGATTGTATCCCGGATCACATACATACCTATTGAATGTGCCTGAAATACGGCCGTTCCATTATAATAATCGAGAATGAGTCCCGGCATCCCGTCTCCTTCTGCATTTACCCATCGGAACACGTTGGTATGATTACTTTCTGCCAGTCCCAAATCTTTTCTTAATTGGTATGCATCTAAAAGTTTCTGTTTCCAAAAGCCTGAATCAATGTCACGGTCATCAAAAGAAAAGACTCTCACGGCAATGGACCCGTCCTGGTAGTGGCCGGTTCCCAAAAACTCATCTTTATTTGTATAAACAGAAACAATATCCCCCTCGGCTGGTGTGCCTTCAATCTTTTTAATGGCACCGGAAAACACCCAGGGATGATATCGTCTGAGGGACTGATCTTTTCCTGAACGAAGTATTATTTTGGCTCTCTTGCTCATCTTTTTTATTTACCTTTTTGTTTAAGCCGTTCATAGATTTCATAACATACCCAGGCATCTGTAGCGGCATATAATTGTTGTGATTGTGATAATTCTTCATTTTCCCAATTTGAAACACGTTGAGATTTAGAAATACGGATATTCAGGATGATGGCTGCAATTTTTTTGAGGCTTATATTTTCCAGGCCAAACTTTACTACAAGTTTTTGCAATTCAATAAATCCAGCGGGGTCATATGATGTTATTTTTTGGAGTCCTTTCAGATCATCCCGAATGCCAACCCCTACTTTAATTATATTTTCATCCGACAAAACATCTGCGAGTTCCGGGGGAAAACCGGTTTTATTAATTCGTATCAGGAAAGATTGCTCTTTGGTTGCCAATTGCATTAATGCAATATCATTGTTTGCCCCTTTTTTAAATGAAGGTTTGGTCTCTGTATCAAAGCCAAGTAAAGGTTGATTTTTTAAAAACGGGAGGATTTGATATAATGATTCAAGATCATTGATAATATGAATATCTCCCTGGAAGTGAGTCAACGGTAACTGAGAAATTTCTTCTTTCGTGATTGTTCCTTTAAAAATAGGTTCATTCTTCATCTCGCTCATGGTCTTGTATCATTTTCGTGATATGCCAGTCTTCTGTATTGATGTTTTCAGGATCAAACTTAGAGGATGAACCTGTTTCCTGATCGTCATTTTCTTCCAATGCTTTTTCATCTCCTGTTGTAAGCATGTGTATGGCCCGCGTTGCATTGACAAGTCGTTGGCCCCAGTATTCTTCAAAGTTCAGTTTGCATTCCCAGATAGCATCGTTCATAATGACTTCATCACCGAGGTTATAAAGGCTTATGAAATTTTTAATGTCCTGGTATATGTCAGCAAAATGTTCAGCAATACTGGCCACCACGGGCCCCTCTTCTTCTTGCATAGCAGGGGCAAACACTTCAAGAAAACTATCCTCTGCTCCCATTTTTGTTAATATTGTTGTGTAAATTTGATCCCAGTCCTGTTCAGACACGTACTTTTTATTTACTTCTTCTGTATACGTATCTAATTCCGGAAGGTTTATCATTCGATAATACAGCAAAGGCAAAAGTTCTCTTGACTTGAAAATAAAATCCCGCTTGGTGAATTGATCTGCATGTTCTATGAATATACAAAACTCACCGGCGGTTTGTACAAATTCAGAAACCTGAACAGAATTCAGTAAATCATGTAATTTATTTACCTGGTTTTTCTTTTCCATGTATCCTTATATTCTTTGTAAAGATGGTTAAAAACAACAAAGATAATCAATCAATAGTATATGATGTACGGAAAATGAGATTTTTAATACTATTCATCACTCTTGAAGGTTGTTAACACGTTCGGTTATAATAATGCCTCAAAGGCATGGATACAGGCAGATCCATTATTCAATATCTATAACTTATACAGATCAAGAAAAACAGGCAAATGATCACTATACCCTTTGTTATAACGATACCCCAGATATGTTCGGAACGGTTTATAACCAACGAATGAGCGGTCGCGTTCAAGCAGGAATTTTTCACGAAATACACCAATATTATTTTGATTGGTATGAAGGCCTGACGAATCAAGCAGGCAAAAACCCGAAACAATAAATTGATCGAGCATGTTCCAATGTCCTTTGTATTTATAAGAACCGGCATTTGTATTCGCCTGTAAATATCCGGATAAATTGTATAGTTCACCGGGATGTATATTTTGAAGTTGGCTGTTGGCTTTTAATATATTCTGTATACTATTATTCCCGGGTTCATCATTAAAATCTCCCATGACAATAATTTTTGCATACGGATGAACAGACAATACAGAGTCAATATGTTTTCTTAAAATGCGGGCTGCATATATTCGTTTTGGTTCACTTGCCAGTCTTCCTCCATACCGTGAAGGCCAGTGATTAACAAATAAATGAACGGTGTCTTGTAATAAAACACCTTTTGCATAAAGAATATCCCTGGTTTTTGATCCCGTGTCAAACGGAAATTGAAGAGAAATGAACTCATTTTTCAGCAATGTGAAATGGTCGTTTAAATACAATAGTCCAACATCAATTCCTCTCCAGTCCGGTGATTCTTTATGTATAACCCGGTAATTATATTTTGATAACGGAGTCTTGTAGATCAGGTCAACCAATACACCTTTGTTTTCTATTTCACACAATCCAATGAGTTCTGGTGGTTCTTCCCCTCCCACTGCGGCAGCAACTTTGTAGATTTTAATAAGTTTTTGATTATACTTGTATTCATCCCAATGCCTGTGAGCATCCGGCAAAAATTCTTCATCTTTATGATCAGGATCGTCTTTTGTATCAAATAGATTTTCAACATTATAAAACATGATGCGTGCATCACCACGCTGCCGGGTATAAATACTGTCATTATTTATAAATGAATCCGGTTTATCCTTGTTTTGATTTGTAAAACAAGAAAAAAACACAATAGCAGTGATCATAATGATCACAATGAATGCATAAAATTTTTTAGTTCTGTTTGATTCTTTCATTTTACATTTACATTATTATAGCCTTTATCGAATGCTATTTTGATTTTTCGTATGCACCCAGATCAGGTTCACCATCCAATAGTCTGTTATTTTGTAAATAATCTAAAGGATATTGCTGTGCTGATTGATAATCTCCTTTATCAATAGCGATTGATACCGAATCAAGCTGAAAATCCTGGTCTTCGACTGAAACAAAATCGGGGTTTTCATTGATTATCGGGTCAATAAAATGAGCTGCATTGCCTAAATCCAGCTTATCTTCATTTACTTTTAATAAACAATGATTAAATACATAATACAATGCCCTGTTTTCATCTTTTTCTCCAATTTCTACTTCACTTTGATTATATCCATAAACAATGCTGTTGTAAAACCTTACATTCATATCATCAGAAATATTTTGATTGCCAAAGGGAACTTTGTTGGTAATAAACAACGAAGGTTCATTTCGCAGGGAAAATTGATAATAATTGGCAATGGTTGTATGATAAAATGTATATGCACCGCCATTCCATAAATGAACGGCATGGGTTCCGCAATTGGCAACAATAAGGTTTCCCGCGGTGATTTTAGCATTGCATGCAGATATGCCAGCATAGGTCATATTTTTGATCATGCAATTATGCAGATGTATTTCAGGATTGCCTGTATCATTGTCAGGAGGTTCATAATCGCCTATCCTAAGCCCCAATACACCATTCCTGATTTCAGTATACTGCAATTGATTATCTGTACTGCTATTGGTAAAATATACACCGCCCCATTGACCAGGAATGTCTTCATAATCCTCGTCCAGCCTGCTGCCTCTAAAAATCACCGGATTGCCTGGTGCGCCTGACGAATGGAGAGACCCTTCAATTTTAAGTTGTGCATTCCTGTTGAAATAAAATTTAGTCCCTGAATCAAGTTGCATGACGATTCCGGTGTCAACAGTAAATGAATGTCTTATTAAAAAAGGTTTATCGGCAGGCATAAGCGAATCATTCCTGAGTTCATAACGATCAATCAAATAAACATCCTGTCCATAAGCTATCAATTTAATATCCTGTGTTTTGTTATTCGTGATAAAGACAATGGAGTCTTTTTCAAGCATCTTATTTTTACCCGGGTCAATGGTCACCTCAACAAAAATATACATGCTGTCTTTTTCCCGGAGTGCAATATCATTTACCTGGTGGCTTTGGATCCCGTTAATATTCAGACGAAAATCAGATGACTTGCCTCCTGCCAAATAGATTGTTGAGATGTTAATATCCTGTTTATGCGGATTGTATACCTTGAATTGATGGGTTATACTTCCAATACTGCTAAAGATCGTATCAAAATGTACCGTATCGGTTGAAAACGTTAGTCCTTTCCCGTTTTCTTCCAAAAATTCTTCTTTAGAACAGCTTACAATGATTAACAATAACATTCCTGGCAAAAAAAGTTTTTGCAATATTTTCATGCTCTGTTTACTTATTTACATAAATAAAACCCAAAGATAAAGATCATTTGGCGATTTTATATATAAAAAAACGCAATTTATTTAAATAAATTATTGTTCATTGTAACCTTTTTTTATTTGCCCTCGTATCATTAAATGGTTTAATAAATAGGGTTAATAAGTTAGTTTAGTTAGTAAACAGCTGTTTTTGAAACAAAAAACAGCTGTTTTATTTTATTATAATCATTTATGATGTATTATTTTAAGTTTTCACATCGGATAGTAAAATCACAATATCACACATATAATCATCATGTTCGATAACGAGCCTTGCGAAGCCTCATGTTTCGCAGTTTACGGGTGTGTCTTCGCAATTTTTTGGGCAAGCGTAACGAAGCCTGCCCCGTAAGGAAGAATGACTATATCGGGGTCAGCAGACATGATGGAACTAATAATTCATGAAAATTCTAATTTTTTTCCGGTTGTTCATATACAAAATCAAAATCTTTTGTACTTTTATCAAAGTTTATCATGGTGTATTGGCCATGTTGTATTTTAAAAACATAAAATATTCCGGAGGGCACTATCATGTTCAATAAAATCACAACTGCAAAGGTTGAAAAATGGGCGCAGGAAAATAACCTGAAAAAATTAATAAAGGGCATCCAGGCGAAAAACCATACTGTGCGTGATAAAACATTTTCTGCTATTCAAAATATTGACAATGCAGGCGCTAAACTCAAAGAGATTTATAACCGGGCAAATAATAAAATTAAGCCTGGTGTTATCTCCGCTGCTACTGAAATCAGGGATGATCATTCAGTACAGATATTAAAAGAAGCGCTTGAGAAAGATAACTATGAAATTAAGGTGCAGGCTGCCAAGGCATTGAATTTTGTTAAAAACCAGGAAACTATTCAGTCTTTAATTGAATCGTTAAGGCATGAAGGCAGTGAATTAAATCGTGCTGTATCTGATTCATTATTTGCCCTGAAGGACCATTCAACAGATTTATTAATTGATGCATTGAATAAAAGTGACTCTCCCAATATAAGAAAAGGCGCAGCCGATATTTTAGGAAGAATACAAACACCTAAAGCCATTCCGCATTTGATTAAAACATTAAAAGAAGACCCCAATCCTGAAGTCAAACTTGCAGCAGAAAACGGCCTCAAAAACATGGGAATCCAGGCACAGGATGAACTGCTCAAGGCATTGGACAATGAAGAAATACGCCCGCATATCTGCCGGATTCTCGGCATTATTGGCGATATTAAAGCCATAGACCCGATGATTGACCTGATGGGCAAAGAAAAACCCGAAGCATTGCCTGCTACCATTAAAGCATTGGGCAACATTAGCAATGTAGGCAACACAAAAATTGTTGAACATATTTTACCCTATCTGGAAAAACAGGATATGGTTGAACAAGAAATAAAACAATTAGACCAAAAAGCAGATAAAGAACGAATTGCAGAGCTTAAAAAATTGAAACGGGAAATTCAACAGACATCTATTGAAACACTGGGTAAATTAGGTGACTCAAGAACTATTGCTCCGATCATCAACGCTTTACAGGATACATACCTCAGGGATACTGCTACGTATGCACTTATTCACATGGGCGACGAAGCCGTGTTAAAAGCCATGAAACAAGATGAATGGTTTGCTAAAGATGTCACCCATGCCCTAAAAAAACTGGGCACCAAAGAGGCTGATAAAATGTTGAAACTAGTAATGGAAAATCAAAAGTAGTTAAAAAGCTAAACTTAATGCTTTCTTCAAAACGTTTAAAACACGGACGCTTGCTTAAGTTCTGAATGTCTGGATACTAATTTCTGCAAACAAATAGATAGCCGTCCCCCCCCTGTACTTTCTGCGGGTTTAAAAATGAACGTATAACCATAATAAAAGGTGATAAATAAATGTCCGAATTACAAATATATAAAGCCTCTGCCGGTTCCGGGAAAACATTTCAATTGATTGGGCGGTATCTTTATTTCCTGTTTCAGCATCCATCAAATTACAAGCATGTTTTAGGGGTCACATTTACCAATAAAGCAGCAGAAGAGATGAAAAAGAGGATCGTTTATCAACTCTTCCTTTTATCTAATGGATTGGATTCACCATATAAAGAACAACTGCGGGAGACATTTCAATTGACTGAAAATGAGGTTAAAGATAAAGCTCAACAACAGCTGAAAAACATCCTTCACGATTTTTTCAGGTTTTCAATATCAACTATAGATACTTTTTTTCAACAGATCATCAGGGCGTTTGCAAAAGAAATGGGCTTGCAGGCAGGATTTAACCTTGAAATGGAGAATGGAAAGGTATTGAATATCGTGGTAGACCGCATTTTATCCAACCTCAATGAATCACCTCATATGGTTGACTGGCTAAGCCGCTTTGCTGAAAATAAAATATCCGAAGGGAAAAGCTGGAATATTAAAAATGATATGATTAGCCTGGGCGACGAAGTATTTAAAGAGCATGTTCAATCCCTTAACAGGCAATTAAAAGGCAATGTAAGCAACAGTTTTTTTAATGATTACCTGAAAGATATTCATCGGATTATTCAGCATTTTGAATCCACAATGCAACAATACGGCCAAAAGGCCCTTAATCTGTTAAGCAACAACGGGCTTGAAATCACCGATTTTAAATATGCCCATTCCGGCTTTGCGAATTATTTTAAAAAGATTTCAGCCAAAAAAGACTTTCAACCCGGGAAACGATTATTGGATGCTGTGAATAATATTGATACATGGATGACGAAAAAATCAGGGAAAGAAGAAACCATTAAAAGCATTTATGATGAATTGAATAATCTTTTGAACGACATACTGGCGTTTTACAATCAGCATTTCAGGGATTATTACACGGCCAAAGAAATTGGAAATCATTTGTTTACATTTGGAATTATTCATGATATTGCCGATGAATTAAACACGTATACATCCGAAGAAGATATATTTCTTATATCAGACAGTGCATTATTTCTGAATGAAATCATTGCCAATAATGATACCCCGTTCATTTTTGAAAAAACCGGCAATCTTTTCAAACATTATATGATTGATGAATTCCAGGATACATCCAGGCTCCAGTGGGAAAATTTTAAACCACTGATAAACAACAGTCTCGCAGAGAATCACAGCAACCTGATTGTTGGAGATGTGAAGCAGTCAATTTACCGGTGGCGGAATAGCGACTGGAATATTCTGGCAGAACAAATTGACAATGAATACCCTTCATCGCAAATCCAACATTTTTCATTAAATAACAATTATCGAAGCAGGACACATATTATTCAGTTTAATAATACCCTTTTTTCACAAGCCCAACATGTTATTCAAAATAAAATCAATGGCCTGATAGAACACGAAGGACTCGAATCGCCCCTTGAGCATTTGACTGATAAAGTATTGAAAGCATATCATGAACCCGTTCAAAACCATTCTCCCGCCAATTTACCGGGAGGGTATATTCATGCCTCGTTCTTCCCTGATGAAGAATTTAATGAACGCGTAAATAAAGATATCCCTGATAAGCTTATTGAATTATTTGACAAAGGTTATCAACCAGGGGATATTGCTTTTTTGGTAAGACAAAACAAAGAAGGACAGGAGCTTGCAGAAAAACTTCTTCAATTTAACAGTTCTGGTGTGATTCCTGAAAAATACCGGTTCAATATCATCTCGGAGGATTCTTTATTCTTAGAGCATGCTTCATCAATTAAAATCATCCTTTGCTGTTTTAAATATTTAATTTTTCCTCATGATGAGATCAATAAAAAAATATTATCTAATGAATATTATCATTATATACTCCAACACACACCTGATCCCCAAAAACAACATGATCTTTTTGGAAAACAGGATACGAAGAACCCTCTTTCATTCGAAAAATTAGTCCCTGAGCAACTCATCACCGGTTTTTCTGTTCTCCGTCAATATCCATTGTATGAATTGGCCGAACAAATCATTGCATTATTCGGATTGAATCGTATTCAACATGAAATACCTTATCTCGAGACGTTTCAGGACATTATAAATGATTTTTCATCAGGTGAATCAACAGATATACATTCGTTTTTAAATTATTGGGACGAAACAGGAAGTAAAAAAACATTGAACCTGCCTGAACAACAGAATGCCATCCGGATCATAACCATACATAAATCAAAGGGGCTTGAATTTGATGTTGTCATGATCCCCTTTTGTCATTGGAAATTAAACAACAACCCGGGAATTTTATGGTGTCCTCCCTCCTGCCCTCCATTTAACAAGATTCAACACGTTCCTGTGAAATATTCAAAACAATTAAAACAAACACATTTTTACCGTGAATATTTTGAAGAAAACCTAAAAGCCCATGTTGACAACCTGAATTTATTATATGTTGCTTTTACACGGGCAAAAGAGTGTCTGATCACCTGGTCGCGTTATAAACAAGAAACGAATTCATCTCAAAAAGAATCTTATAGTACTGTTGCTCAATTATTGGAGTCGTGCTTTATATCCGGTGGGAAAAATGATGATCAGCTAATGGTATCGTTTGAACAGTATTGGGATACTGAGGCCCTGCAATTTGTAAAGGGGGAAATTCCGCGGAAAACGCAGCCGCAACAAGCAACAGATAATTTTTTATTAATAGACCAAATCAAAGCAGGAACATTACATCATAAACTGCAATTACGGCATTACGGAAAAGATTATTTTTCATTCGATGATAAACCTGTACAAGAGCAATTAAATTACGGAACCATCATGCATGAGGTATTGCGTAATATAAATACACTGGATGATATTGATAAAGCCATTCACAGGGTATTTCTCGACGGACTGATAAGCAATGACGAAAGGATGACGATCTCGGAACTACTTCATAAGGCCCTGCAAAATGAAAAAGTCCGTGAGTGGTTTGATGAGACGAAATGGACAATTAAAACCGAAGCGGATATTTTATTGCCTGATGGCAGGAACGTTCGCCCCGACAGAATTTTAATCCATGAAAATCAGGTTATTGTAATTGATTATAAATTCGGGATGTTGGAAGAAACAACACATCAGAAGCAGGTACAATATTACATGAAATATTTATCGGATATGGGATACCAGGATATTAAAGGATACCTATGGTACGTGGGATTAGATAAGATTAAAGACGTTAAAACAGCCGGTTTTTAATAAACCTGTCTTTACAAATTCTTTTTACTTTGTACCTTTGTCTACATATTACAATCTGACGAACAAAAATGAAACGAATATATGAAGTATCCGTGGGGGCACATGAGAAGATTTAATGGATACCCGGAATACATCCGGGGTATTTATGGGGAACGTGTACAAAAATTGGCCATTGATGCCGGGTTCACGTGTCCAAACCGTGATGGTACGAAAGGAACACACGGGTGTATCTATTGTAATAACGATGCATTCAACCCGTCGTATTGTACATCCGAAAAACCGGTCAGGCAGCAACTGGAAGAAGGGATTGAATTTCATCAACGCAGGTATCGCAGGGCTACAAAATACCTGGCTTATTTTCAGGCTTATACAAATACATACGCCCCGTTTGAAGAGTTAAAAAAGCTTTTTGACGATGCATTGTCAGTTCCCAATATCACGGGCCTTGTAATTGGTACACGTCCTGATTGCATTGAAGATAAGATACTCGACTATCTGGCTGAATTATCAACGCGATATTATATCATTGTAGAGTATGGCATTGAGAGTTGCAATAACGATACATTGAAAAAAATCAACCGCGGACACACGTTCGGGCAAACAAAATCTGCACTACACGAGACATCTGAAAGGGGCATTCGAACAGGGGGGCATATAATTTTTGGATTACCCGGGGAAAGCAGGGAATATATGCTTTCAGAAGCCGCGATATTGTCCTCTCTCCCATTGAACAACATAAAATTTCATCAGCTTCAAATCTTGGTCAACACCATTTTGGCTGAAGAATATAAACTCTATCCAAAGCGCTTTAACCTGTTTACACTCGAAGAATATCTCGATTTTTGCATTTCTTTTATCGAGAGACTAAATCCGTCAATTGTTATAGAGCGAATTGCAGGAGAAGTCCCGCCACGATTTTTGCTTTCTCCAACATTCGGGGCATTAAGGAATTTTGAGATCATCAGGATGCTCGAGCAAAAGCTCGAGGAAAAAGATACATGGCAGGGGAAATTATTCAGCGGGTGTTGATAAGGCCCTTCTTCCCCGTTATGTTTAACATGATAGCCATGTTTTATTCCAATAAACCACGAGCGAAGAAAATGGTTCCAATGTCACGGTACGTTCCAGTAACGTGCCATTAATATCATAACATTTCCTGTCTTTTTTGATTTCAACTTGCTTTTCTTCACGCGTGTCGTTGATCAGGATAAATGATTAACCCAATTTATTAATCCAATGAGAGCAAACTGTATTTTAATGATCTTATTTGTATTACTTACCTCGTGTAGTAAAGAAGAAGAAGAAGAAGAAGAAAGATCACGAATTGATGACGGGTATATTAAATTCACCTTTAATAACCAGAATTATGAATACAACCGGAAACTTAACGCTGAAATGAATTACGTGCGGACAAATATCAGCGGTTATCATAACGATGAATCCCATGTTATTCAATTTACCGTACCTTTTATTGAAGCAAATAAAATTTTATCCTCAGCACCGGATACAATTAACCCGAAAAATTCACCGCAAAACGATAAAGATCGATATAAAACACTATT
>CAYMKE010000060.1:0-14548 GCA_964390955.1 uncultured Bacteroidales bacterium
AAATTATGTCTTAAATTTAAAATGAAGAATTCCAATTAATTTTTTAGCAGTTTCTAAAGATACATTATTCAACCTATTAAAAAAGTCTGTAGCGGTAGCGCCAACGGACTTTTTTAAAACACTCCTCTCTGAAAAAATAAATCATTTACTCATCGGTTTTTTTCAGATTATGATTATTTTTGCGCTCTTAAAAACCCATATTTTTTATTAAAAAACTGGCATGTTCTACTTTTATATCCTTATATTACAAAAACACATTTAAACCATGAAATTTAACATAGCTGTATTACCGGGCGATGGCATAGGGCCGGAAATCATTGAACAGGCAATCAAAGTAATGAACTCAATAGCAAAAAAATACAATCATGCGTTTCATTTTGAACATGCCCATGTTGGCGCTGCTGCGATTGATGCTACCGGAAATCCGTATCCTGAAGAAACACATGAACTATGCATGAGGTCAGATGCTGTTTTATTTGGTGCAATCGGAGACCCTAAATATGACAACGACCCTAAAGCCAAGGTCAGGCCGGAACAGGGGCTGCTTAGAATGCGGAAGAGACTGGGGTTATTTGCCAACATCAGGCCTGTTACCACCTTTCAGTCATTGATTGATAAATCACCTCTGAAAAGAGAATTGATAGAGGGTGCTGATTTCATAATGATCAGGGAGCTGACAGGCGGTATTTATTTTGGGGAACCCCGCGGGCGTTCAGAAGATGGGAATACAGCTTTTGATACCTGTGGATACTCAAAAGACGAAATTCAACGGGTCACCAGGGTTGCTTTTGAATATGCAAAAAAAAGAAAAAAAGAACTGACGGTGGTAGATAAAGCCAATGTATTGGGCACTTCCCGTTTATGGAGAGAGACCGTGCAGGAAATGGAAAAAGATTACAACGACATTACGGTTGACTACATGTTTGTTGACAACGCAGCCATGCAACTTATCCAATGGCCTAAACAATTTGATGTGATTGTTACGGAAAACATGTTTGGCGATATTTTAACAGACGAAGCCAGCGTTATTACAGGGTCTCTTGGGATGCTTCCATCAGCATCAATGGGCATACATACGTCTGTTTTTGAACCCATTCACGGGTCGTATCCACAAGCAGCCGGTAAAAATATTGCAAACCCTTGCGCGACCATCCTTTCTGCATCTATGCTCCTGGAAGCCTTAGGACTGCAGGAAGAGTCGGAAGCTGTTAAAAACGCTGTAGATAAAGCATTGGAAAACATGGTGGTAACCGAAGATATCAATAAAAAATCTGCACATTCTACAAGTGAAGTTGGGGATTGGATTGCAGAAAATATATAACAAAACCGAAAAATAAGCAACAAGGACAATCCTGCGGCTACTTATTTTTCACTTTTGTCTCACTTTTATTAAGCACTAACGAATAGGGCGCTACACTTTCTGTTAACCATACATTCCCTCCAATGGTGCTGTCGTGGCCAATGACTGTATCACCACCCAGGATGGTTGAACCTGCGTAGATGATCACATTTTCTTCGATAGTAGGGTGCCGTTTTTGTTTGGCCATTGTTTTTTCTACACTCAATGCTCCCAATGTAACCCCCTGGTATATCCTTACATTCTCTTTAATGATGACCGATTCGCCAATGACAATCCCTGTTCCGTGGTCAATAAAAAAAGATTCCCCAATGGTTGCCCCGGGATGAATATCAATACCGGTTTTACTATGGGCATATTCTGATATGAGACGGGGAAGAATGGGAATATCAATCTTATATAATTCATGAGTAATACGGTAAACCATTATGGTGAAAAAACCAGGGTAAGCCACAAGTACCTCTGCAATACTATTCGCTGCCGGATCATATCTGCATAATGAATGAGCATCTTTTATGAGCTTATCATAGATGTCAATAGTTTTATCAAAAAAGACTGTTGTAATCTTATCTATTGATTGTTTTAACTGGTATTTTACAGGCAATAATAATTCTTTAAATTTATACTGAAGCTGTTGATATGTTGACTCTGCCTCCAGTTCACTCATATTTCTGCCGATATTAATCGGAAACAAAAAATTAATGTATTCTTCAATAAATTCTTGTGCCTGAAATTTTGATGGGATTTCGCAAAAAATGTGTTCCCGTTCTTTCTGAAATTTCTGGTATAGTTTTTTGAAATTTGACATGATAATGATATTTATTAGAGCCTGTCCTTAAAGTCAAGTGTTTGGGTCATAATGTTCGACAATGAATCTTGCAAAGCCCCAAAATGCGCAGCTTACTGTTGTAAATGAGCAATTCTGAGGCAAACGTAACGAAGCCTGCCCCGTAAGGAAATGACTGTATCGGGGTTAGCGGACATTATGGACAAACACTAATTAGACGCTCACGTTTATATTTTCTTTCACCAGGTTCATAAAATCATCGAATAAAAATTCCGTATCCATAGGCCCCCCGGATGCTTCGGGATGAAACTGGGAAGAAAAGAACGGCTTGGTTTTATGCCGTATTCCTTCATTTGTTCCATCATTTAAATTCAGAAACAAGGGTTCCCAATCACCTGGTAGGCTTTCGTTATCAATAGCAAACCCATGATTTTGAGATGTGATGAATCCTGTGCGTGTTCCTTTTTTTATGACCGGTTGGTTATGACTCCTGTGGCCGTATTTCAGTTTATATGTTTTGGCGCCGGAAGCCAGCCCCAACAAATGATTTCCCATACATATTCCAAGAATGGGGATGTCTTGCACTAATGCTTTTTTGATATTTTCGACTGTTTTGTCGCAAAACACAGGGTCTCCGGGGCCATTTGTAATAAACAGTCCGTCGTATTCATCATTTGAAAAATCATAATCCCAGGGAACCCTTATCACTGTGGCATCCCGTTTAATTAAATTCCGGATGATATTATTTTTAACCCCGCAATCTATCAATATTATTTTATACCGGCCATTGCCATATACTTTCTTTTCTTTGATACTCACCTTTTCTACCAGGTTTTCTTTGTTAGGATCATAAAAATCTATTTTTTCACCTTCAAATTCAAGTTTTCCCAACATAGACCCCTCTTCACGCAGCCGTTTTGTCAACGAACGGGTATCAACACCATAGACCCCTGGAATTTTATGTGCTTTCAGCCACTGTGCCAGGCTCGATTTGGCATTCCAGTGACTGTATTCAAATGAATAATCGGAAATGATCAACCCGGAAATATGTAATGTATGCGATTCATAAAACTTATGAAGTTCGTGCTCTAAATCTGCATCCGGCACACCATAATTACCGATCAAAGGGTAGGTCAATACCAATATCTGCCCTTTATAAGACGGATCTGTAAGGCTCTCCGGATATCCGGTCATGGCTGTATTAAACACCACTTCTCCCGATACCCCCTGTTCGTATCCAAATGATTTGCCTTCGTATACAGCATTGTCTTCCAACGTTAATTTTACAATCTTATTGCTCATTTCATTATAATGTTAAATTAAGAGTTTACTGTTGTGTAGTTTCCATTTCAGACTTCTGGATAATGGGTTTCTTTTTACCGTGAATCAGGTTATCCAAAACTTCCCTGACCTGTTCCGGTGCAAGCTTTTTAGCTACAATTTTTTTGTCTTCATCAAGTAAGAAAAGAGCAGGTGTTGCTTTGATGTTGTATTCTTTTTTAAACTCATAGCTAAATGGATTCCATGCATTAATCCAGTCATATAATTCATGTTCATTAATAAATTCAATCCATTTCTTTTTCCCCTCTTTTCCCATTATCATGTTAAATGAAATCATTTCAACATCTTCTTCCTCAAAATCCTGGTATATTTCATATAATTTGGGAGTGTATTCTCGGCAATGGCCGCAATCCCGTTCCCAGAAATAAAGAATAATGTATTTGGCATCAATATCATAAAGATTGAGCTTCCGTTTAAATACATAAGGGTTTGTGATCAATGCTGTATCATCCCGGGCCCGGATAAAATGTTCTGTTGAAATCTCAATCATTTCAATATCAGGAGCTTTCTTTCCGATTAAAAGGGGCTTCATTTCTTTTACATTTTTTTTGAGCTTTTTGATAAAATCAGGATCACTCCATTCGGCTTCGGGAATATAATAGTTTTCAGCAATATGCACATACACGGCATCCATTCCTAAAATTTTGCTCCCCGCAAAATGATTGAATAATTTTATCAGTACAAACCGGAATGTTTCTTTATCTGCTCTTGCCATGCTGATGAGTGTGTCAACTGCAACAATCAAAGAGTCAGGAATTTGTGGTGTCACATATTTCATGTATTTCATGATCTTTTGTTCATATATGGGAGTCCTCAGCAAGCGGGGATTCCCAATATCAAAATGATCAAAATAATGATCTTTATAGTATCTGTATTGGAATGTTGAATCAATGTTCCCCTCTTCGTCTTTCGGTGGATCAGGAACATCAATTTCTTCCAATGCTTTTAAAAACACGGCTAAAAAAGTCCCCGAATACTCTTCAATCATTTTGTTGGTGTGCTCTTTCACTTCTTCATTGATCCGGATCATTTCTTCCTTAATTTTCTTTTTTTTGCGCTTTGTTTTTAAGTCATCCATTGTTTTTTGCAACTCTTTGCGTTCATTGCGTTTATTTCTCAAAAATTTCTGATGTTCAATAAATGCCTGGTTAATTTCCGACCCGGAAACACTTAAATTATCCAATAAATCCGATGTATCATTTTTAATACTGAATTTTTGATCATCTCCGATTAATAAATCAAAATACTTTTTATTTGGCAAATACACGATATACATCCCTCCCGTAAGAGGCTCATCACCTTCAAAAACACCTTCACCGCTTTGATCAAGGTATGCAGTATCATCAGGATAAATGTTTTTGCCCATGTAATGGGCCAACATCACTTCTGTGTTACTTAAATGGTTGATTTTTACTTTTATCTTATAACCACCGGCATATAAAGTATAAAAAGAAGCAAAAGCAAATAATACGATCAATCCTAAAAATTTTCTTTTATGCATCATAATTCAAAATTTATGTTTTAACAATTAAACTCCAAAATTAAAAAATCAAATTAATAATCCTTTATTATATTCAAATTATCAATATATACATGATCATGATTTCTCATATCATGTTGATTAAATATGGTTTAATTTTATATTTTCTCACATAACGAAAGAAATTTTATTTTATTAAAAATAAATATTACAAAATACTTATTTTTAAACCTGTTTCAGTCAATGAAATGATTAATCACATCAAAAAAACATAAAGAATGCTGAATTTATCAGAAGCACAAGCGATTATACAGAAAGAGACGAATCGGCTACGGTTTGAAAAAGAGCCGGAAGGTTTATATGAACCTTTAAATTATATGCTTTCACTCGGCGGAAAACGATTACGCCCTGCACTTATGCTGATGCTATCAAGTATTTATCAGGATGAAATAAAATCTATTATACCCTATGCCATAGGGATTGAATTATTTCATAATTTCACATTGATTCATGATGATATTATGGACGACGCACCATTAAGAAGAAATATGCCCACGGTTTATAAGAAATGGGGGGCCAACACAGCCATCCTGTCGGGTGATGCTTTATTGATCATAGCATATGAATACATGCTGCAAAACAATGGACAAACAGATATTTTAAAAGAATTTAATGACATTGCCCTGAAGGTTTGTGAGGGACAACAATATGATATGGAATTTGAAAACCAGGAATATATATCTGAATTGCATTACCTGAAAATGATCGGGTTGAAAACCGCTTCATTGATTGCAG
Organism: uncultured Bacteroidales bacterium; assembly: GCA_964390955.1. Classification (GTDB taxonomy): domain Bacteria; phylum Bacteroidota; class Bacteroidia; order Bacteroidales; family JBBRXJ01; genus CAYMKE01. The sequence continues at coordinate 5,761 of CAYMKE010000060.1, forward strand.
GAAGCCTTAAAATCAGTGCCCTTGCAACACAAGCGCCTCCTCAGGATGCTAAATTATTGTATGAATTCGGCACCAACCTGGGATTGGCCTTTCAACTCCAGGATGATTTAATGGATTCATTTGGAGATAAAGAACGTTTTGGAAAAAAAATTGGAGGTGATATTGCAGCCAATAAAAAAACCTTTTTACTGATCAAAGCATTGGAATTGTCAACAACCGAACAATCCACTAGACTCCTTTCTTTGATGAACGACAAAGACATAGATATTAAAAATAAAATAAACAGTGTTAAAAATATTTACCATGATTTAAATATTGAACAAATAACAAAAGAAAAAATTAATCTTTTTTTCAATAAGACATACCAGTTATTAGGCCTATTATCTATGCCAAGAGAAAAATACAAGTATATCGAAGAATTTGTTCATTTTCTTCAAAACAGGGAAAAATAAAGAAACAAAGGACATAAACCAGAATCCAGAGATTTGTTTACCCTTAGTTTACGCCAATTCTACTGAAAATATTTTGATTGATTGTATATAAGTATCAAAATGATTCATTAGTTTTGTGTTTGTTCATAATATCCGCTAAACCCGATACAGTCATTCTTCCTTACGGGGCAGGCTTTGTTACATTTGTCCCCAAATTATCCATTTACGCCAGTAAACTGCGCATTTGGGGGCTTTGCAAGCCTCGTTATCAAACATTATGACCCAAACACTCGATTTTATGGACAGGCACTAATTATAATAACACAAATTCAAATTAACTGTCAACACTTATTTTCCATTATGGCTGAAAAAAAAATTATAGATATCAAGGAGGTGATCAGGAAAAAAAATCCTAATCTTTTGAAAACAATACCCGGTTTTTTAATCAGGTTTATTAAAAACATTATCCATGAAGACGAAATCAATCATATATTGAATAAAAACGGTGATTTATACGGGGTTGAATTTGTTGATCAGTATTTCAGGGATATCGGACTCACTTACACATGCGAAGGGCAGGAAAATATACCAAAAGACGGAAGATATATTTTTATTTCCAATCATCCGTTGGGTGGTTTGGATGGCATGGTACTCATAAGCTGTATCGGACATATGTTCAACCAAAAAATTAAGTTCATAGTAAATGATATACTGTTGAATCTCAAAAACCTTGAACCAGTTTTTATACCGGTGAATACACTTGGAAAACAAACCCATGAGTATGCTAAAATGATTGAGAACACTTATAAATCAGACACTCAAATCCTCACATTCCCGGCAGGTTTATGCTCCCGCAAGGTGAAAGGTAAGATTGTAGACTTACAATGGAAAAAAAATTTCATCTCTAAAGCACAGGAATATCAAAGAGATATAATTCCAATTTATTTTGATGGCCGGAATTCTCATTTTTTTTACAACCTGGCTAATCTCAGAAAAAAAATAAGGATCAAAGCAAATATTGAAATGTTTTTGCTTCCACATGAGATGTTTAAACAAAAAAATAAAAATTTACACCTTAAATTTGGGAAACCCATTTCATATAAAACATTCGATAAACGATATTCACCGAGGAATTGGGCACAAAAATTGAAGGAATATGTTTATCGATTAAATGATGAGCATTATCAAGAGTTTCAATATTAAAACAAGATTTTTGTTATTTTTGCCCAATAATTTGAATCGTATGAAAAAAATCATTCCTCCTGTAAATAGAGAACTTATTGTAAACGAATTGACCCGGGACAAGCTCCTTCGGCAAACCAATTATGGTAACAATGAATTGTATGTAATTACCCAGCATGATTCTCCCAATACTATGACAGAAATCGGGAGATTGCGTGAATTAACTTTCCGAAAAGCCGGTGGAGGTACAGGGAAAGAATTGGATATTGATTATTTTGATAAACGTGACAACCCTTATAAACAATTAATATTATGGGAACCACAGAAACAAGAAATCATTGGTGGCTACAGGTTTTTTGTGTGCGGCAACAAGAATATTCGTGACGACCTGGAATTAGCTACTGCTAAGTTGTTTCATTTTTCTGATAAATTTATTTCTGAATACCTGCCCCATCTGATTGAACTGGGAAGGTCTTTTATTAGACCTGATTATCAATCAACTGCCAAAACAAGAAAAGAAATGTTTGCGTTGGATAATTTATGGGATGGATTGGGTGCTATTATGATGAATAATCCTGACAAAAAATATTTTTTTGGCAAAGTAACGATATATCAAAACTATTTGGGTAAAGCACGGGATATGCTTTTATTCTTTTTGGAAAAATATTTTTCTGACCCGGATAAATTGCTTATTCCCAAAGAACCTGTTCCGTTCGAAACGAACATCAGTGAACTGGAGGCAATTTTTGAAGGAAAAGACTTTAAAGAAGGGTATAAAACATTATCACATAATATAAGAGCCTTAGGCTCCAGGATACCACCCCTGATCAACGCATACATGAATTTATCTCCTACTCTCAAGACATTTGGTACAGTGGTTAACCGTGCTTTCGGAACGGTAATGGAAACCGGTATTATGATTACTATGGACGATTTATACCCAACCAAAATAAAACGGCATATTAATAGTCTACAGGATTAATAACCCGGGTCGGCTTTATATAATTTCCCCGGAAGGCAACGAACCAAACCGGAAAATTCAAGGTTGAGTAATAATGGTGATATTTGATATGGTGGGATGTCAAGTACATTTGAAAGTTGGTCTATTGTTTGTTCTCCTTCATGTTTTAAAATATCCAGGATACTTTTTTCATTGTCTTGTAAATCAACAAATAATTTTTGTTGGACATATTCCTTTTTTTTCTTATTCTTGCCATCCCATTTCATATAATATTCCAGGTCTTTGGCTGTTTCAATTAAAACAGCTTTATTTTTTTTCACCAGGGCATTGCACCCTTTTGAATACCTATCACTAACTCTTCCGGGAAAAGAAAAAACTTCACGATCATAAGAATTGGCTATATCAGCAGTGGTCAGCGCTCCCCCTTTAATGGCAGATTCAACAACCACTGTTGCATCAGAAAGTCCGGCAATAATGCGGTTGCGTTTTACAAAATTCTGCCCTTCTATTTTTGTGTTACTGGGAAAGTCGCTGATCCAACCTCCTTTTTTTAATATCTCATTGGCCATTTTTTGATGTAAAGAAGGGTAGATCATATCCAACCCATGTCCAACTACTGCAAATGTATTCAAATGATGTTTTAAAGCATTTTTATGAGCACAGGCATCAATACCATAAGCAAGTCCGCTGACCACAATAAGCTCGGAGTGATTTTTTGCAAGCTCTTCAATCAGGCGTGTACAATTATGTATCCCCTCTTGTGAAGGATGCCGGGTTCCGACAATGCTAATAATCTTTTTAGGGTAAGCCGGGATCGGCTCTCCTTTAGTATATAATATAACAGGCCCGTCCGGACAATTTTTCAAACGTTCCGGGTAATCGTCATCAAGATAATAAAGTGGTTTAATGCCATTCTGCAGAATGAATTCAATTTCTTCTTCTGCCCGTTTTAATGCATCATTATTGGATATATGGCTTGCAATAACATTGCCAATACCCGGAATTTTCAATAAATTACTTTTTTTCTCCCTGAATATCCCTTCAGCACTACCAACATATGCCACAAGTTTTTTGGCATTGATGTCACCAATTAAAGGAATAAAGCTCAGGGCTATTTTATATATTAACGATTTATCTTTCACGATATATCCATTCATAAAAAAAAGGAGGAAAAACAATAATCTCTTCCTCCTTTTTATCCATTATATCTTTAAAATAAAATTAATCTTCATATAAATTTTTCACTTCTACTTCTCTTGTTGAATAATTAAGTTTAAGCGCACTTGCTCTTCTCAAAGCCTGTTTAACATCAGTTACAATGCCCATCTTGGTGTTTTTGTCAACTTCTAAACTGATGGTCATTTTTTGTTTATTATTTTCACTCAGGTTATCCCGTTCACTCGACACGAATTCACGAATGTCATCTACTTCTGCAAATGCATCATTCAGTTGTATCCTCGGTTTGGTTCCGTATAATTTTTGATAACTCTCAATTGGTTTTCCTATTTTAATAAAACTAACCAATGATTTTTTTTCCAGTTTTTTTATTTCAGTTGCTTTGGGTACTGTTATTTGCACTTTTTCTGCTTCTTCACGAATGGTGGTTGAAACCATAAAGAAGAAGAGCAACATGAATACAATATCCGGCAAAGAGGCTGTGCTGATTCCCGGGGATCCTTTTTTTCCTGATCTACTAAATTTTGCCATGATTAGTCTCCTCCAACATTTTTAGGTTCTGCTTCAGAAATAGCCAAAGGATAAATTTCATTGATGGCTTTTTGCCTGGATTGCTCCAAGTCATCAAATTTTTTATCGAATTTCTGCATTGCAAGGTCATCTCGCAATTCATTAATGGCTCTTGTTAACTCATTTTGAACCTTAATATACATTCCATAAGATGTTCCCCTGTCATTTTGCAAAGAAATTACTCCTTTAGTGACTTCGTACTCGCCAAAATATGGTACATTTTTTGTTTTCTTTTCCGGCAAATCCTCTTCATTGTAAGGATTTTGCATGAACCGTTTTACTTTGGGAGCCAGATTTCTAATGTCCATCCGTTCTCCTTTTACTAATAGGTCATTATTTTTATTTACAAGAACTGTTAATACATTCCGCTTTTTTATTTCATCCTCGGTCTTTGATTCTTCTTTAGGCATTGGAGGCAATTTCCTGTACAACCCGGAATCAGTAGTAATAGTGGTTGCAACAAGGAAAAATATAAGCAACAGAAATGCAATGTCGGCCATAGGCCCTCCATTGATCTCCTGTATTTCTCTTCTTTTTTTTCCTGCCATTTATAATATTATTTAAATTGTTTAAACACCAAGGCTTACCCTATAAATGGGCCAACCATACACATTATTTTTATCTCCTGAAGTATTTTCCAACTTCGGTATATAAAATGCTTAAAATAGCCAGGCCCAGGAAAATATACATTGTAATTAAGCCGGCACCGGACCATTTTAATGAAACAGGTTCATTAAATTCACCTTTATATCCTACGAGCTCAAGAACCTCATCAGAGGCACTGCTGTATGCTATTAAAATAACAATTAAAAAAATGCCTATTGATATAAAAGTTTTAATGGCTTTTTTAGGTTTTTGAAAAATCTGGATGATAGAGAAAACAACCAAACTAATAATAGCAAGTCCAAACAAAATATATGTCCAGTTTAAAGCTGTTTCAGTCACCTTTGGTACATCTTCTCCTCCAATTTCAATCGTGCTTCCCAGGTAAAAAAAGCCTGCTATTACTGCTGAAACAATCAACAGCAAATAAAAAACGATATTAATTATTCTGGTTGAAGGCATGGTTTATTTATTTTTATATTTGACAAGCATATCTACCATAGAGATAGATGAATCTTCCATATCATTGACAATACTGTCAATTTTGGCTACAATGTAATTATAGAAGACTTGCAAAATTACAGCAACAATAAGTCCGGAGACTGTTGTGATCAAAGCCACTTTAATCCCCTCAGCCACAAGTGAAGGCCTGATGTCACCGGCTTTCTGGATTGAGTCGAAAGCGCCGATCATACCGATTACAGTTCCCATAAACCCTAACATAGGGGCAATTGCAATAAACAATGAAATCCAGGTAAGTCCTTTTTCCAGTAATCCCATCTGCACGCTGCCATATGATTCAATGGATTTTTCCACTACGTCAATTCCTTCCTCGTACCTGTCAAGTCCCTGATAAAAAATACTTGCAACCGGACCTTTTGTATTTCTGCATACTTCTTTAGCAGCTTCTATTCCACCACTATTTAAGGCTTCTTCCACATTGTTTAAAAGTTTTTCAGTGTTTGTTGCAGCCATGTTCAGATAGATAATCCGTTCAATAGCAACTGCAAGTCCAAAAATGAGAGCCAACAACACAAAACCCATAAATGCCGGGCCGCCTTCAATGAATTTTTCTTTAATTTGTTTATGAAGGGTCGTTTTTTGTTTTTTCCCTTCGTCTTTTTCTCCGGTTTCTTCTCCTGCAGCTCCACCGGTTTCTGCAGTATCAACAGAAACAGTATCAACAGAAGTATCAGCAGTATCAGCTACTTTTTCTGTTGTGTCTGTATTTTCTTCTTCGGTTTGAGCAAATGACATCTTTGACATCCCAAAAACCAAAATGCTTATCACCGCCATTAAAGCAAATATTTTTTTCATAGCACAAGAATTTTTATTTTTAAAGATTAAAATTAGTTATTATATAAATTTATTAAAAAGTTGCCTTATAAATAATGCGGAGAGAGAGGGATTCGAACCCCCGATTCCGCGGTAACAGAATACACGCTTTCCAAGCGTGCGCCTTAAGCCGCTCGGCCATCTCTCCAAAATAACAGCCCTGCAAACAGCTTACTCTTCGAAGGCGTATTTATATTCTCATAAAATTTCTTCAATGAACAATATTAATTTCAGTGTAAAAATAATATTTAATTCTAAATATCAAAACAGATTTTTTTAAAATATATTATTTTTTCTTAAGATCAATAAACCTATAAACATAATCACCCCATTGACAAGCAAAATTAAAAATCCAAAACTGAATCCGCCCAGGAATTTTCCTGAAAATATTTCAATCGCCAATGACAATAGTGGGGACAATATTGCCATAACAGGCACCCATCTATCTTTTACCGATATGTTGGTAAACAAACCAAATGCATACATCCCCAACAAAGGCCCGTATGTATAACCTGCAGCAGTAAAAAGTGCATCAATGACACTTCTGTCATTCAATGCATTAAATATAAGTATGACCAATGCTAATAGCACAGAAAACAAAATATGCACACCTATTCTCAGGCGTTTTAATTGATGTTCAGGCCGGTTTCCGGCATTTAAAACATCTATTGTAAATGAAGTTGTTAAAGCCGTTAGCGCAGAATCTGCACTGGAATATGCAGCAGCGATCAATCCAAGGATAAAACATACACTAACCACGGCAGGCAAATAATTTCCGGTTGCAATGATGGGAAACAAATCATCGCCCAAAGCAGGTAATTGAATTCCCTGCTGCCCTGCAAATACCACCAATAAAACCCCGAGAGATAAAAACAATAAGTTTACGGGAACTAATGTGAAACTGAACCAATAAATATTTTTTTGGGCATCTTTAATATTCCGGCAACTTAAATTTTTCTGCATCATATCCTGATCCAATCCTGTCATTACAATACTTATAAAAGCACCGCTGAAGAATTGCTTTACAAAATGAAAGCGATGATCCCAGTCTTTAAAGAAAAATATTTTGGAATATTCACTTCGTGCAATGGTATTAACCGTTTCCTGAAAATTCAAGTTCAATTGTTTTGTGATAAAATACACTGTAAGGCCCATGGCCAATAGCATAAATAATGTTTGCAGGCTGTCTGTCCATATAATTGTCCGGATTCCGCCTTTAAAAGTATACAACCAAATCAAAAGAATTGTTACAATGACTGTTATTTCAAACGATACGTTCAGTTCATCAAACAACGCAATCTGCAATACATTGGCCACAAGGAAGAGCCTGAATGAAGCACCTATCACCCTTGAAATCAAAAAGAAAGAAGCACCCGTTTTGTATGATGAATTTCCGAAACGGGTTTTTAAATAAGCATATATTGATGTAAGATTCAATTTATAATATAAAGGGATGAGAATTTGGGCAATGACTGCATACCCCACTAAATAACCCAATACAAGCTGCATGTATGAAAACTTGCTGTCTATGACCCATCCGGGAACAGAGATAAAAGTTACACCTGACAGGGAAGCACCGATCATACCAAATGCTACAATGTACCATGGCGACTGCCTGTTTCCCAGGAAAAAACTAAAATTATCCGCGTTTCTCCCTGTAAAATATGATACAGTGAGTAACATACTAAAGTATAAAACAATGATGATAATTACAATTGATGGACTCATTACACAATAAAATATTATCTTTAAAATGCAAGAATAATAAAAAGTAGTGAACAAAGGTTGAATTTCTATTAATTTTGCAATAATATTTATATACAAAATGTAAGAAATGGGATTCAACAGATTTCCTTCAAAACTACTGGAAGAAGCAGTTTATGAGTTTTCAAAATTCCCCGGAATAGGTGAAAAAACAGCCTTGCGAATGGTTTTGTTTTTATTACGGCAAGACAAAGAAGAGATAGAGTCATTTGGCAAGATCATCCTCCGGCTTAAAGATGAAATAAAACACTGCAAAACCTGTCACAATATTTCTGAAAAAGATGAATGTGATATCTGCGCGGAGGGCACACGCGACCGGTCTATTGTGTGTGTTGTAGAAAATGCTAAAGATGTAATGTCAATTGAAAATACCAGACAATTTAAAGGGTTGTATCATGTGCTGGGAGGTGTTATTTCTCCTATAGACGGGATTGGCCCGGGTGATATTGAACTCAAAAGCCTTGAATATCGGGTGGCATCTACCAAAGTAAAGGAAATCATTCTTGCATTGAGTACAACCATGGAAGGCGATACCACCAGTTTTTATATTCACAAACGTTTAAAGAATTATCCTGTTAAAATCTCATCAATCGCCAAAGGAGTTGCCATTGGCGATGAACTTGAATATGCAGACGAACTAACACTGGGCCAGTCTATTAAAAACAGGGTTATTTATGATCCGGCCTCACATGGGATGTAAGTGTTTATGCGGTAACAAAACCGGGAATGCTATAAAGGAATTGCTCGTTTTAACATTCATATTAAA
>CAYMKE010000061.1:0-14343 GCA_964390955.1 uncultured Bacteroidales bacterium
GTAACGAAGCCTGCCCCGTAAGGAAGAATGACTGTATCGGGGTTAGCGGACATTACGGACAACCACTATTTATTGTTCCGGTGTAACAGTTCCTTTTATATAAAGACGTTCAACATTATGTTTAGGGTCATTGGATATAATGGTCACTAATTTTTTCTGAAATCCATTTCTCTTCCCGGTTCTAAAAGTTATTTCTATAAATTTAGATTCCCCCGGTGATAATGTTTTGTCTTCAAGCTGAGCGACAGTACATCCGCAACTGGATTTAATTTTCCGAATAACCAAATTGCTTTTTCCTGTATTCGTGATTTTGAATTTATGTTTGACATTTGTATGCTGAGGCGCTGATTGAAAGTCAAATGTTTTTTCTTTGAATGAAATGACAGGTGCATTTTTCAATTCTTTTTCAGAAAGACTGGAAAAGTCTTCTTTTATATTTGCGCTAATGGTTAAGTGTTGATCATGAATTTCTTCGTTATTGATCAATAAATTCAGTTTATGGACAACAAATCCCCAGTCATCAATTTTTGTGGCATCATACGTTGCTTTTATAGTGCCTTTTTTATTCGGTGAAAGAGTTGCCGGATGAACATTGATTGTTACATGAGACGGGATATTTTTAAATGATAAGGTAACCGGTTGTTCTGAAGTGTTTACAAATTCAAAACTCTTTTCTCCTTGTTTATTATGCAAAACAGTACCAAAGGCTAAATGATTTGTTCGTAATCTGATGTTCCCAATTTTGTGAGGATATTCATCGGCAAGTGTTTTTTCTGTAGGATTTACATTTCCTTTTATTGTAAGTACTTTTTGTGAATTTTTAATAGAATTGGACTTGACATATATTGTTTTACTAAAGCGGCCCGGCCTGTTTTTAGGGTCAAATGTTGCTTTAACAAACCCTTTTTGACCGGGCAAAATTGGTTTTTTGCTCCACTCCGGGGCAGTACATCCACATGTTGCTTTTATGTCATTGATAATAAGCGGTGCACTTCCGGTATTTATAAAATGAAAATCACACATCACCTTGCCTTCGGATTCATTGATGTTTCCAAAATCATGGACGTCTTTTTCAAATGAAATATGAGGCCCTTTTTGTTGTCCCCAGCCAGCGGATAAGCTGAATACAAGAACTAAGTATATCGTTGTGACTCGTTTCATTGTATTATTGGTTTAAAGTATTGAATATAAAAATTAATTATCCGAAATTGTCCGGCCATTCCGGCATCCTTTCGAAAACATTAAACGAAATAATAATAAAAACTTGTATATTAAGTATAACTTTATTTAATCAATCCGGAAATTTTTTTAAATTCATCTGTTCCGGAAACTCTGCATAATTCAAATAATATAGATTCGTATGTTGTGACAATTGCTCCTTCAGATATAAAGCGATTGATCGCGGCCTGTTTGTCATGTTCTTTTCTTGACGAAATACAATCTGTAACGATAACAGGTGTATATTGCCGGTCAAGTAAGTCAATAACTGTTTGTAAAATACATACATGTGCTTCAATCCCCGCTATTATCACATGTCTTTTTCTGTATGTGGTTAAACGGCTTATGAATTCAGGTTCATCACAGCAACTGAATGTCTTTTTTTCAATGTAATCAAAATTTTTACAATTTTCACGGATAGAAGGGATCGTATCACCAAGCCCTTTTGTATATTGCTGTGTTATTATAGTTGGTATTTGCAAGGTATTCAACCCTTTTAATAAAATAGAAGCATTTTTTTCAAGTGAGGATGAATCATGCATTACAGGGAACAATTTTTCCTGTATATCAATAAAAATTCCTGCGCTGTCATCTTTTTGTATTCTCATATAATTTTAATTTATTTGTGAAAGATGCTGTTATGAAGTCCGTAGCGAGTACGCTACGGACAACGACTGGATTCATTTTTATGGGTTGTTAATAGCCGGATGATTTTTTATTGCAGGCGGATGATTTCAAATTCAACCCTTCTGTTCTTTTCTCTTCCTTCAGGAGAGCTATTAGGAGCAATCGGGTATTCAAATGCATACCCTTCTGATACCAGGCGGGCCCTATTGATACCATTGTTTACTAAATATTCAACAACATTCTTAGCCCTGTTTTTAGAAAGTTTAATATTGTAACTAAATGACCCTATATTGTCTGTATGACCGGATATTTCAACTTTTTTAATATCAGAATTTTGTTTAAGGAATTCAATCACACGGTCCAGTTTTTTGTAAGACTCAGGACTTAATGCAGCTTTATTATATTCAAAATATATATTCTCTAAAGTAATTTTTGCCCTTTCTTCTAATTTTTCAAGGGGGAAATTGATAATGTTCACATTAGAGCTTTCTTCTGAGTCGGAAGATAATACATTTAACGTCTCCATAGGAACGTATCTTCCATTAATAAATAGAATCGCCTTATTATAAAACATATATCCTGTTGCTGAGATTTCCACATTATATTCAGATTTGTCATCAAATGGAACTATAATATTATAATTGCCTTGTTGATCCGTCTTGGTTTTTTTTGTTATTTCATTGGTTTTGCTGTTAATGATTTTAATTTTTGCTTCTGGTATTGGCGCTTTTGTTGATGCATCAAAAACTTTACCTTTTATACTGATATTGCTTTTCTCTCGTTCGAAACGATATATTTTGTCATAAATATAAGATTCGGAACGATTATTATCAGCCAATCTGTTAGAACTAAAAAATCCATAAGCCGAATCATTGACGGCAATTTGATAATAATAATAATCATCAGCTCCTGAATTAACAGGAACACTTAAATTTTTTAAGTTTTTCCATCCATTGAATGGGTCCCCTTCAATTTTATAAATATCATAATTGCCTAATCCTTTGTGGCCGGTTGAAGAAAAAAACAATGTTTTATTTTTAACATCATAGAAAGGAGCCATTTCATCTTTTTCTGTGTTGATCTTGTGATTTAATTTTTTGGTTTTGGTTACCCGTCCATTATCATGTATAATTCCATAGTAGAGATCATATGTACCTTTATCTGATGATTCATCAGAAGCAAAAAAAATGATGTTTTCATTATTAATCTTAGCAATCATAGGGGTTTTGACAGATTTACTTGAGTTAATGCCTGAAAAAGAAATTTTTTCCGGCTCAGAAGTAATTTGTCCTTTTGAGTATTTACATTTATAAATAGCATTAATATTTTCATTATCTTTTTGAGAAATCGTAAAATAAATCATTTTTCCATCAAGAGAAAAACAGGGAGAAAAAATATGTGATAACTCATTTTCAGGAGGCTTAATTTTAGTTTTCTGACTTTTTTCCCAAGAATTATTTGCAGTATCAAAAGGGGCATAAAAAATTCTGTCAACATGTATTTCACGATATTTGCCTTTAGCGCTTGGCAATTCTATGTTGCTCCGTTTTGATTTGGCAATAGTGCCGGTGAAAAATAAAATATTGTCCTGCATACATGCGCTATAACTGGAATATTCATTATTTATATTTTCATCTAATATTTGGACATGATACTTTTTGTTCGGATTTCTGAGGCTTTCCATCCCTAATTCACATGCTTCTTTATATTCTTTAGCCAACGCTATAGTATCTTTAAAGGCATTTTTATGTTCTTCAATAAACTGGTCGTATAATTTGGATGCTGCATCAAATTTATTTTGAGATTGCATTACTTTACCATGCCATAATAAAGCTAAAGGATATTGATCACCGGCTTTTTCATAAATGCTTTTGTACAATTTTTCTGCATCTTTGTAAAAACGTTTTTTTCTATAAGCATTTGCTAACAAATATTTTACTTCTATATCATTGCGATATTTATCACTTTCTAAAATGGTTTTAAAATAAGGTATGGATTCAAAGTATTTTTTATTTTTATATAAATCTTTGCCAATATTATAATACTTTAATGAAGTGTTTTCTTCAATGATATCAATTACATTTTGAGCATTTAAAAAAATAAGGCTGTTCAAAAAAAGAGTGATAAAGATGATTATGTTCTTTTTCATTATTAATGTTTTTATAAAATTAGGTGGAAATTTTTTTTGTTAAAGATAAAGATATATATTGATTTTAGTCAGTTTTCATGATTGAGTTTTTGCAATCATTGACAGAATGCAGATATTAAAGCATAAGCTTTTATTAATGTTATAAAAATTTGATAATAAAATTAAAAAAAAAATGAATAACAATGTAATTTAATTTGATTTTTATTTAGATTATTATCTTTGTTGTCAAATTTAAAATAATATAATATGCAGGATAAAAATAGAACATATATTGATCAGGCCTGGGAAAATAAAGAATTATTAAAGGAAGAAGCTTTTAAACAAGCTGTTTTAGATACGATTGAAAAACTTGACAATGGTGAGATACGGGTTGCTGAATCTACTGGTGATTCATGGCAGGTGAATGAATGGGTTAAACGAGCTGTCCTTTTATATTTCCGCGTAACAAATATGGAGGTTATTGAAAATAAGCCATTTGAATATTATGATAGAGTTCCTTTAAAAAATAATTATAAAGAAAAAGGAGTGCGTGTGGTTCCCAATGCTGTAGCCCGTTATGGCAGTTATCTTGCCAAAGGTGTTGTCATGATGCCTTCGTATGTAAATATTGGTGCTTATGTAGATGAAGGGACTATGGTAGACAATTATACCACAGTTGGTTCGTGTTCACAGATTGGGAAAAATATTCATCTGAGTGCGGGCGTAGTCATAGGTGGTGTGCTCGAACCTGTTCAGGCTTCACCGGTTATCATTGAAGACAATTGTTTTATTGGAGCACAAAGCCTTATTGTTGAAGGTGTACGGGTGCAAAAAGAAGCTGTAATTGCGGCCAATGTTTCCATTACAAAATCTACAAAAATTATTGATGTGTCAGGGCCGGAGCCTACAGAACATATCGGCAATGTTCCCCCTCGTTCAGTCGTGATCCCGGGGACGTTCACCAAAAAATTTCCGGCGGGCGAATATCAGGTTGCATGTGCTCTTATCATCGGTAAACGTAAAGCATCAACAGATGCTAAAACATCGCTTAATGATGCATTGCGTGATTTTAATAAATGATTTATCATGAATAATTTTAAAATAGTGAAACAAGATATTGATAAAAGTTTAGATGTATTGCAAAAAGGAGGTACTATACTTTACCAATCGGATACAGTATGGGGAATTGGATGTGATGCAACCAATAGCGAGGCAATACAGAAAGTGTATCGTATTAAACAACGGCCTCAAAACAAGAGTATGATTATTCTCTTAGATCGTATTGAAAGACTTCCTTCTTATGTTGAACTTATCCCGGATATTGCTTTTGATTTGATAGAGAAAGCATTTAACCCTCTGACCATTGTGTATCCCCGCGCTAAAAATTTACCCGATGAAATAATTCACGAAGACGGGAGTATTGCCATCAGGATTACCGATGATCTTTTTTGTAAAAAATTAATTTTCCGTTTACGGAAACCATTGGTGTCAACGTCTGCAAATATTAACAGGGAACCGGTGCCGTCTTCATTTGAAGACATTGACACGAAAATAAAATCATCTGTTGATTATATTGTTCAATACCGCCGCCCAAAATTTATATCTTCTACCAGGCCTTCAGAGATTATTAAAGTGATGCCCGGAAATGTGGTTGAAGTGATCAGGGATTAACCCGAAACCCAACACCAATCAATATCATCTTCAGTATTGAATTTATTCGCTAATTGTAACGAAGCCTGCCTCGTAAGGAGTAATGACTGTATCGGGGTTAGCGGACATTATGGATTAGCGCTACTTACAATTGTCATTTCTGTTCTCCGGTTTCTGGCTCTTCCTTGTTCTGTATCATTGCCTGCTACCGGTTTCGTCTCTCCGTATCCTTTATATGATAAACGCTCCTTTGAAATTCCTTTTTGTTTTAAATACTTCACCACTTCTTTTGCCCGTAGTTCAGATAATTGTAAATTATAATCTTTGGAAGCAGTGCTGTCGGTATGTCCATTGATCTGAATATCTACATGTGGATTATTTTCCAGGAATAGTATGATTTTATTCAGTTCAGCCCGCGATTCTTTCTTTAATTCATATGAATCTGTTTCATAAAAGATGTTGCGCAACACAATTTTTTGTCCTTTTTGTATTGGTTTGAGAGGTATATCAAGATGAAAAGGAGTTTTTCCTGTGTCTGCTTTTTTTAATTCAAAATGTTCGGAATGAAACAGATATCCTTTCTTTGATACATTTAAGGCATAATTATTACCAGATGGCAATGTTACCAGGAATTCCCCTTTTTCAGGATTTGAAGCGGACTCCATGACTGTCTCAGCATTTTTTAATTCAATTAATTCAAAATATGCACTGAGTGGTTTAAGTGTTTTCGAATCATAAACTGTCCCTTTTACATATGAAACCGGCTCGGGCCTAATGTCTTTATATAATTCAAATCTGTAAATGTCCCTGCCTGTGATCTCCCTGTCAGATGAATAATATGCCATATCTCCCCGGGCATTAATAAAAAGGCCTTCTTCATCATGCCACGAATTAATTGGATATCCAAGATTTTTCGGAGTACTCCATTCATCATTTTCCTGGTGTTGCGAAACAAAAATATCATATCCGCCCATTCCCAGGTGTTGGTTTGATGCAAAATAGAGCGTTTTATTATCAAAATGAATAAAAGGTGATGTTTCATCTCCACTTGTATTAATAGTGTTTCCAAGATTTTCAGGGGCAGAAAAATTCCCATTTGGTAAAATGACAGATTTCCAGATATCATATCCTCCAAAACCACCTTTTCTGTCACTGACAAAATAAAGTGTATTTCCATCCGGTGAAAGGGAAGGTTGTTTCTCGCTATAATTACTGTTTACATTCCTGCCTATGTTTACAGGCCGTGTCCACCGGCCATTATGATTGGCGCTGTAATATATATCACAGAGGCCGTAACCGTCATGGCGGTTACATGCTGTAAAAAACATATAATTTCCGTTCACTGAAATTGTATGCGCTCCTTCGTTGTCTGATGAATTTAGAGGTGCATTCATGTTTTTAGCTTTTCTCCAGACTCCTTCTTCTTTATGTGCAATAAAAAAATCTTCCTGACGATTTTTGAATTCTGATGTATCTGTTTTATCTATTGGGATTTGCCTGGTGAAAATAATGGTCTGCTCATCGGCAGACAACCTGGGCCAGTATTCATCATGAACAGAGTTGATACTGTCTCCAAGGTTAACAGGAGCGAAAGGAACAGGATTTGCAACAGCCTGTTGTGCAAAATGCACTTTTTTTAATTGCTGTTGTGCTTTCATTTTCATATGGGGTTTTATATCCGGTCGGTTGATAAAGCGTTTAAGATGAAAGGCAGCAGAATCATATTGTCCAATTATATATTCCTGATTTGCTAAAAAAAAGAAAGCATCTGGAAAAAAATCAGGGTTTCTTTTTACAGCTTGTTTATACGCCCAGGCTGCTTTTTTGTGGCGCCCCCCGGATGATTGTATATCACCAATAACAAGATAAGCTTCTATAAAATTTGAATCAATACCTATTGATTTGTAAAGATATTCCAAGGCATCGTTGTATTGATATTGTTTGTGCAAAGCGTTTGCTTTTTGATATAGTTTTACTGCACGATTTGAGCTTGCAGTGTGTTCTTTTGTTGTGCTGCAGGCTGTCATAAATGATAAGCCAATGATTAATAGTATGAAATTTTTGAACATGATAAATTTTAAATTATGGGATACGCATAAATTTATGGCTTTGTAATGATATTTGCCATTTTGGATTTTTTAAAATATATTGTACAATTTCAGGAATAATATTATCGAAAACACTCCATTCAGGTTGTAAAAAAAGAAAACATTCTTTATGAACCTTTGATGCTGTATGTTCTGCCCATATGAAATCATCCGGGGATTGGATGATCACTTTTAATTCATTGGCTTTTTGATACGCTTCTTTTAATGGCGGTTTTTGTTGTTTTGGAGATAAGCAATACCAGTCCCATGTACCGCTCTCGGGATAACAACCGGATGTTTCGAGATAAGTAGTATAATTGTTTTGTTTGAACAAGGTACATAAAGGATCAAGGTTGTATAACAATGGTTCGCCACCAGTCACAATCAGGGACATACATGGTGTTTTCCCGGCACGCTTTACAATGTCATCTATTGAAACCAACGGTTTGATACCAGGAGTCCATGAAAATTTGGTGTCACAATATGCACAACCGATATCACATCCTCCCAGGCGGATAAAATATGCTGCTTTTCCTGTATGAAATCCTTCGCCCTGTAATGAATAAAATTCTTCAATCACTGGCAATTTCAATCCTTTATGCGTTGATTCAGAACTCATAAAATAATTAATTTTGACCTTAATATAAGCATTTAAAGATAATTAACGTGATAAATGTACATAAAAATAAAAAAACATATTGATCATTTGATTATTAAACCGTAAATAACTAATTTCGTACTTTCTTTAATATAACGATAAACCATATTTTTTATGGCAGAAACAGATAATATTAAGAACTTACAGTCTTTATCTTATTCCTCCGGGAAAGAAGATGATGATCAATCCATCAAAGTAAATCATTCCGATGGAATAAATCAGGAAAAACAAACAAATACAAATGATCCTGAACAGGATAAAGCTGTAGATCAACAAGAAAATGAACGAGAAGCAACCACGTCATCCGGTAATGATGGTTCATCTATTGACTATTCAAAATATGATAAAAAAGGATTGCTTACGTTGATGAAAGAGTTATTAGAAACAAAGTCTGTAGAAGAGTTAAAAGAACCCATGGAATTGATAAAAAGCAATTTTTATAAATTGCATAAGATGGATATTGATAAACAAAGACGGGATTATATTAAAGAAGGGGGCAATGAAGCGGACTTTACCCCTGCAGAGGACGAATCAGAAGATCAATTCAAACAATTGTATTCAGAATATAAAGAGAAGAGAAATAAACTGAATAACAATATTGAAAATGAACAGGCTGAAAATCTGCAAAAGAAAAAAGAAGTTATTGAAGACATCATTAAGCTTATCAATAATGAAGAATCACTTAACAAAACATTTGATGAGTTTAGAGAACTCCAAAAAAGGTGGAAATCAACAGGGCAAGTACCACAAAGTAAGTCCAAATCATTATGGAATAATTATCACCATGCAACCACTCAATTTTATGATTTTATTAAAATTAATAAAGAACTCAGGGACCTTGACCTGAAAAAAAATCTTGAAGAAAAAGTAGATTTATGCGAAAAGGCAGAAAAATTAGCTGAAGAAACGAAGATTATAAGGGCATATAAGCATTTACAGGAATTGCATGACAAATGGAGAGAAATTGGCCCTGTTCCAAAAGACAGAAGAGAATCTTTATGGGAACGATTCCGGGAGGCCAGTAAGCATATTAATAAAAAACACCAGGAACACTTTATACAACTCAGAGAAAAAAGAAAAAAGAATTTAGAAGTTAAACAAGCACTGTTAGATGAAACAGAGAAAATCGGGGAAATGGACTTAAATGATATTAAGGAATGGAGAGAACAATCGAAAAAAATTATTGAGATTCAAAAAAAATGGAGAGCAACCGGGCCTGTCCCGCAAAAAGGGAACGATAATATTAACAGAAAATACAAAAATGCATGCGATCATTTTTTTGAAAAAAAACGTGATTTTTTTGCTAAACACCAGGAATTTTTTGAACAAAACAGGGATAAAAAAAATGAACTTATAGAAAAAGCAGAGCAATTAAAAGATAGCGATGCATGGGAAAAAACAACAAAAGAATATATTTATCTTCAAAAAGAATGGAAAAAAATAGGGCCGGCACCTAAAGGAGAAGACAAAGCTCTTTTCAAACAATTTAAAAAAGCATGCGATGCTTTTTTTAAGAATAAACAAGCTCATTTTGAGCAAATGAATGCTGATCAGGAAGGTAATTTAAAACAAAAAGAAAAGATTATTGAAGACATTAAAAAATTTAAACCCGGCAACAATGTTAATGAGAATATTGCAAAAATAAAAGAATTCCAGAATCAATGGTATCAAATCGGATTTGTTCCAATCAAACAAAAAGATACAATAACAAATGCATACAAAGAAGCCGTTAAAAGTAAATATGACGAGATGCAACTGGAAGAGGGAAAAAAAAGTATACTCAAATATAAAAACAAGTTAGACGATATTGCAGCAGATACCAAATCCGGTATTAAATTTAAAAATGAACGAAATAAATTATTAGATCAAAAGAAAAAACTGGTTGAAGACATCAATGTACTTGAAAATAATATTGGTTTTTTTAGAAACACGAAGAATGCCCAGGGATTAATAGACCAGGTGAACAAGAAAATCGACAATGCCAGGGAGCAATTGGGCCTGGTGGAAGAAAAAATTAAGATGATTGAAAGTAAAAATTATTAAATGTTTAATTAATTTAAAATAGTGGAACATATAAAATATATATTTGTAACAGGAGGAGTTACTTCATCATTAGGGAAGGGCATTATATCAGCTTCACTCGGGAAGTTATTACAAGCAAGAGGATACAAGGTAACCATTCAAAAACTGGATCCATACATTAATGTAGATCCCGGAACATTAAACCCATATGAACACGGCGAATGTTATGTGACAGAAGACGGTGCGGAAACAGATCTTGACCTGGGGCATTATGAACGTTTTTTAGGCAAGCCTACATCGCAGGCAAACAACGTGACAACAGGCATGGTTTATCAATCAGTGATCAATAAAGAACGTAAAGGGGAATACCTGGGGAGTACAGTGCAGGTAATTCCTCACATAACCGATGAAATAAAAAGAAGAATAAAATTTATAGGTAAACGCTTTCATTATGATGTTGTAATTACAGAAATTGGCGGAACCGTTGGAGATATCGAGTCATTGCCGTTCATTGAAGCCGTACGTCAGCTAAAAAGAGAACTCGGGCCCAATAATAATCTTAATATACACCTTACACTATTGCCATACCTGGACTCTTCGGGAGAACTAAAAACAAAACCCACGCAACATTCTGTAAAAGAACTTTTAGAAAACGGGATACAACCTGATATTTTAGTATTACGGACATCAAGATCCATGACAATGGATATCCGGAAAAAATTGGCCTTGTTTTGCAATGTAGAACTTGATGCAGTTATTGAATCCATTGATGCTCAAACAATATATGAAGTCCCGCTTTTGATGCAAAAAGAAAAACTGGATGAAATTGTAATGAAAAAACTTGCCCTGAAAAAGAAACAGAAACCAGAACTTGGCAAGTGGAAATCATTTGTTAAAAAAATAAAAAACCCTAGAACTCAGGTTGATATAGCACTTGTTGGAAAGTATATTGAGCTCCCCGATGCATATAAATCAATTGTAGAGTCACTTTATCATGCAGGTGCAGAGAATGAATGCAAGGTAAACCTTGTAACCATTCATTCTGAAGATATAAATTATGATAATGTAAATGAATCCCTGCATATTTATAAGGGCATTATAATTGCTCCTGGTTTTGGAGACAGGGGAATAGAAGGCAAAATATGTGCAGTTAAATATGCAAGGGAAAAAAATATTCCTTTTCTCGGGATTTGCCTTGGTATGCAATGTGCCGTGATTGAATTTGCACGAAATGTTTTGGGGTTAGATGGTGCTCATTCCACCGAAATGGACCCCAAAACCCAATATCCTGTTATTGATCTGATGCAAGAACAAAAAGGCATAACAGAAAAAGGTGGCACTATGCGTTTAGGAGGGTATCCTTGTGTTCTGAAAAAAGGAAGTAAAGCATATTCTATTTATAATAAAAATAAGATCATTGAACGACACCGCCACCGTTATGAATATAACAACGAATACCTGAAAGAATTTGAAAAAAATGGTATGATAGCTTCAGGATACAATCCGGACACCAATTTAGTAGAAATTGTTGAAATTCCTGAAAATGAGTGGTTTGTGGGTGTGCAATTTCATCCTGAGTACAATAGTACAGTCACTGATCCACATCCGGTTTTTGTTGATTTTATTAAAAATACGTTAAAATAAAATCAATTTTTTTCGTGAAACAATTAACTTTGCACCTTTCAAATTTTTTAAAAAACTACTTTATTTTCAATGGATAAAAATACAGTCGCAGGAATCTTCTTAATCGCCATTATTTTAATAGGTTATAGTCTTTTGACAAGTAAGGATAAAGAAGAATTAGAAGAACTCAGAAGAAAAAGGGATTCGTTAGAGCAGATTCAGGCAAGAGCGGCCAGTGAACAAAAAAATATAAATGATTCGATTCAAAAGACTGCTACAGTTAGGGATACAGAAGAAATAGCCGAAGATGCTATTGCACAAGATAAAGCAACAAAAGATGACTTGCAAAATAAATTTGGTGTTTTTGCAGAAGCAGGTAAGGGAAAGCCGGGGAAATATATAATGGAAAATAACCTGATCAGGGCAGAGATAACGAACAAAGGTGGACGAATATATTCTGTTGAATTAAAAAATTACCAGACATATGATTCATCAAAACTTGTTTTATTTGATGGTGACTCCAACAGGTTTGGCCTGAACTTTTTTGCACAAAACCGTTCAATATCAACGAATGATTTATATTTTAAACCTGTAGAACGGCAGGATAAACATTTGAAAGCAGCAGATACACCTCAGGAGCTTAAATTAAGGTTGTATGCTGACAAAAACAAATATATTGAGTACACATATATCATAAAACCAGACAGCTATATGCTTGATTTTGATATCCGGTTTGTGAATATGGACGGAATTATCGCACAAAATATCAATAATATTGACATTAACTGGGAGATGTATGCACCATCACTTGAAAAAGGCAAAGAAAATGAAAATTATTATACCACAATTTATTATAAATATTTTAAAGATGAAGTGGATAATTTAAATGCCCGTTCTGATAAAGATAAAGAAGAAGAACTCTCCACCAAGATTAAATGGGTAGCCTTTAAACATCAGTTTTTTTCATCAGTGCTTATTCATAATGATGCATTTTCCAATGGGCATGTGAAATATAATGTATTGCCAGATACCAGCAGGTATCTGAAAAAATTTATTGCTAATACAACCCTTCCTTTAGAGGATAAAAATAAATCATTGCTGTCTTTTAATTTTTATTTTGGCCCGAATCATTATAATACGTTAAAACAATATGGGCACGACCTTTTGGAACTTGTACAACTGGGGGCATGGATACTTAAATGGATTAACCGGTTTGCAATTATTCCAATTTTTAATTTTTTAGGCAATTACATTTCGAATTACGGGATTATCATTTTATTATTAACCATCATTATTAAGATTGTTTTATTCCCGTTAACTTACAGATCTTATGCGTCAATGGCAAAAATGAAAGTTTTAAAGCCGCAGATTGACGAAATAAATAAAAAAATACCTAAAGAAAAAGCCATGGAACGGCAGCAGGCACAAATGAAATTGTACCGGAAAGCCGGTGTAAGTCCTATGGGGGGCTGTTTGCCCCTTTTGTTACAGATGCCGATTCTTATTGCTATGTACCGTTTTTTCCCGTCATCAATAGAACTCCGCCAGGAAAGCTTTTTATGGGCAAATGATTTGTCAACTTATGACTCAATACTGAACTTACCGTTTAGTATCCCTTTTTATGGTGACCATGTAAGTTTATTTACAATATTAATGACTATTACCACCATTATTACCATGCGGTTTAGTAATCAGGCCAGTGCTTCCAGCAGCCAGATGCCAGGAATGAAAAGCATGATGTATGTTATGCCCGTTATGTTACTTTTTGTTCTGAATAATTTTTCTTCAGCATTAACCTATTATTTATTCCTTTCTAACTTAATTACAGTTGGACAAAATGCAGTAAGTAAAAGATTTATCAATGAAGAAGAAATTCTCAAGAAAATAAATGAAAATAAGAAAAAGCCCCAGAAAAAATCGAATTTTCAGTCCAAAATTGAAAAAATGGCGAAAGAAAGAGGATATAAACCACCAAAGAAAAAATAAGATAAAAAAAAAGCAAAAATAAGGTGCAACCATTTCTAACTCCTTAGTCTAACATAGAAAAATAAACCAACTGGCATTTATTGATTACAAATGGAATAATAATTCTGAATTATGCCTTTCACCAGGGGTGTTTCAGGATTAGGTTGGTTTTTTACATCAATTTTTAAAACATTTTAGGAGTATAGAAAGAAATGGAAAGAAAACCAATCCATATTTTTGTAATATGCAGTATATCCGTCTTCTCAGATGAAGATGAAGCCAGGGATGAAATAGAACCGGATAATTATGTTAACATTAGGAAATTAGATGATGATAAATATTATTTGGCAGAATTAAACTAAATA
>CAYMKE010000062.1:0-14182 GCA_964390955.1 uncultured Bacteroidales bacterium
TGTAGCTGTAGGCAGGGAATTGACAGTGACCGTTACACTATCTATGGCTGTTTCACTATCGGGATCGGTAATAGTAACCTTATATTTTCCAGCTTCTGATGTAGTTACATTGGTAATGGTGGGGTTTTGATCTGTAGAACTGAAATCATTCGGTCCACTCCATTTCCAGCTTTCTGCATTGCCACCACTCTCTGTTAATTTCAAAGTGTCGCCAACACATATAGGAGAATTGCTTCCGGCGGTGGCGGTTGTCCCTGTATCCGTTACTGTTATCGTAATGACCTGAGCTTCATGTGCCCCCTGGTCATGGGCATAATATCTTAACTTTCCTGTTTTGGCAAGATAATATTGGTCTTCAAAAATATTCCAGTCTACAGTCGCATTGCTTATATTAAATTTATAGTCGTTTGCCCAATTATCATCACTTACATATACTTCATCGGAACGAATTTTAAATATGTATCCTTCATGATTAGAATATACATTGGAAGTTCCTTCTGCCAGGCCTGAGAAGGTTGAAGTGGCGTTGACCCAATCGCTGCCGTCCCATCTCATATAAACCCTGTCAAGTCCTTTGGGACGAACTTCAATCACCGGTTTGCCATCGCTTCCAATGAACATATAGCTTTGAGTTCCAATGGTCTGCTCACTACTATAATCTTCACATCCAAGCGGCCATCCTGATGGAAAGCGGGTATACACCACATCTCCATTCTGATCCGTGTTGTCTGTTTCACACGTGATAGGAAGAACGGAGATTTCCGAACCATCTGCCCTGTACCAGGTATCGCCTTCATCCGGGGAATAAGCATACATAACATGGGTATGGTGTTCTGCAGGATTTTCATCTGTTATAAAATTTTTCCCTAAATTCCAGGTTAAATGCATCACATTGTCTTTGTCGAATACCACTTTTAATTTATATCCCTGGTAAGCAGTGTTCCGGTCGCAAGTGTCATTACAATCAGGGTAGCCACCGATCCCTGAATTGTCCCAGATAAGAGGTGTTTTATTGACAGATATTGTATTGCAATTATCGTCTGTATAGCTATAATTATCTCCGCCGATCATTGTCCATTTTTCGGTAGAAGGATTATATCTTCCAAGCATGATGGCAGGTTCTCCCTGCGTCCATTTATTGGTTAATCTTTCGCGATAGGCACAAAAGAGCGTACCATCATTACTCCGGGAGAAACATTGATATGTAATATGATCGCCTTCAAGGCCCCCGTTTGAAAGATCGTCGTCCCCTTTGAATTCCCAGGACGAGATGTCCTTAGAATTTGTAGAACGGTAATAATTCGGAGCATCATTGTGCTGGCCGCCGATAAGATGGATATAACCTGAATTATCAATGCCTATCGAAACTTCCGAATGATTATCGTCATCACTTATGTTTTCCTTCACTATGTGAGAAGTGATATTTCCGGAACCAGCATCCTTTTTTAAGATTTTTATATCAATATCGGGTTCTTCTCCGGGTGTTAAATAGGCCCAATACACATTCCCATCATCATCGGTTGCTATTGCAGAGCTCCAGGAAGCTCCGTCAATGTCATTCACTTCTCGTGCTGAGATCGTAACTTCACTTTGAAATTCAAAATCCTGTGCTGTAATTTTTTCTAAAAGTAAAGTTGTACATAAAAAGGCTAAAAGTATAATTTGTTTTTTCATAATAAAAAATTTAAGTTAATCACGTTTTATACATTTGAAAATTAAATACCAAATGTATAAAGTAAAGATTTTTGGCGTATGTTTATAATAGTGTTTGTAAACATACAGAAGGTTTTAAATTGGGAAAAATCTGCAATATTCAAATATATGTAACAAAGTATTTTAAAAATAATCAACAGGATGTAAAATATTATCCTAACGTGATATTTTGATGTTATGACACAATTTTAAACGGCACAAGAACGGGTAAGACATAATTAACTATTCCCTTATATTAGATGGAGATACTCCATAATGGTCTTTGAATGCCCGTGAAAAATTGGATGGTTCTTTAAAACCAACAGCATAGCCAATTTCGGACATAGAAAGATTTTCGTCTGACTTTATCAGATGCATGGCTTTTTTAAGCCTGCATAATTTTATAAATTCACTTGGGGATATGCCCAAAATTGACTTTATTTTTCTATATAAATGATTTCTCGTTAGGTTTAAATTCTCAGAAAGCTGTATTACAGAATATTCTTCCTGATGCATATTTTCATATATTAAATTTTTAACTTTTTTCATAAATTTATTATTTACTCTATCTTGTTGGGATAGTTTTTTATCACTTGAAACATCATCCAGTAAATAACTTTTCTGATAGTAATCCTGTAAAATAGCTCTATTTTTTAATATATTTTCTACTCTTGCTTCTAATATATTACTATTAAATGGTTTTATTATGTAATCATCTGCACCAATATTATACCCTTTAAGTTTGCTATTATCAGCATTTTTAGCGGTAAGCAGAATAAAAGGGATATGGTTTGTTTTTTCATCATTTTTTATCAGGTTACAAAATTCCAACCCATCCTCTTTTTCCTCCATCATAATATCTGATATAATGATGTCCGGGAAAAATTTATAAGTTTTTCTGGTAGCTTGATATCCATTTTTTGCCTCAATTATTTCAAAATCTTCTTTAAATAAAGAAGCAATGAATGATCGCATTTCCACATCATCTTCAGCGATTAACATGATTTTTTTATCTGTTAAATACCGGATATTAACATGATTTTTTTCTTCAATTTTAGCATGATTTTTTTCTTCTTTAGAGAAATCAGCTTCATGTTTTTGCAGTTCGTTCTTTTTTGAGTCAATACTGCTTGCATCTTTTTCTGTAGGGAAAATATTATTATCTTTTACAGGAATAGGTATATATACCACAAAACTTGTCAGGTTCTTTTTTTGGTTTTTCACAAATATTTCACCATTTAAAGCATTTACCAATTCTTTGGTTAGAGAGAGTCCTATTCCTGATCCTTTATAATTTCTTTTCGCTAGCTGATTGGTTTGGTAATATTTGTCAAATATTTTTTCAACCTGGTGATCTGGGATTTGTTCTCCTGTATTGGATATTTTAAAATAAAGGAAGGTATCTGTATATTTTATTGGATCGATATTTAAAGTTCCCGGGGCTTCATTTCCTGTATTGAATTCGAAGGTAACGGTTCCATTGTCAGGCGTATATTTGAATGCATTTGACAACAGGTTAAAGAGGATGGTTTCAATTTTATGTGTGTCAAATAAACAATTGTAGGTGTTATAGTGATGGACTATTTTATACTGTATATCATTTTTTTGAGCCATAAAATGAAAAGATGAGTGGATGTTCTCTAAAAAAGGGATTATATCTGCATAAATGTAATCTAATTTCACCTTCCCTTCTTCTAATTTCCTTAAGTCTATAATTTGGTTCGTCAGGTGCTTCATTCTTCTTGCATTGCTAAACATTGTCTGCAAATGCTTATTCATTGATTTTGGAATTTTTGATGAAGAAATGATTTTTTCTAATGGCTCGATGATTAATGTAAGTGGTGTCCTGTATTCATGGGATATATTAGTAAAAAAATTCAATTTCATTTCATCTTTTTCATGTTGTAATAGTGTTTTTTCTTGTTCTTTTTTTAATATTCTTAACCTATAAAAAAGATAAACCAGACTGAATATTATAAACATATAAATTCCATATGCCCATATAGATTTCCACCAAGGGGGAAGGATTTTGAAGTGAAAAGATGCTCCGTGTTCATTCCATATTCCATTGTTATTAGAAGCGATTACATAAAATGTATATTCACCCGGTAACAAATTATTATATACAGCAAACCGTCTTTTAGACGATCTGGAAATCCACTGTTGATCAAAGCCCTCTAATTTATATTTATATTGGTTTTTATCAGGCGAAATGTAGTTCAAGGCAGCGAATTCAAATACTATAGAAGATTGGTCATAGTTTAATGTTATTATTTGTTCATTGGGGTCTAAATTAGTTTCATGTATTGTTTTACCATTAATTTTCACATCAATAATCTGGATAGGAGGAGGCCAGGGGTTTAACATTACATCGTCGGTATTGAACTTATAAAAACCAGAAGTTTGTCCGGCAAAATACACCATTGAGTCTCTCAAATACATCCCTGAATAATTGATTAACAAGCCATTATTTTTATCAAAATTTATAATTTCTTCATTTTTTGGATTGAGTTTTGATACTCCCGCAGGAGTTAAAAGCCATAAATCATGTTTAGCATCTTCATATATTCTTTTTATCCGGTTATGGATCAATCCATCTTCTAAAAAAAAATATGTGATATTATTGTTATCCGGGTCCAGTTTATTTAACCCTTCATCCGTTCCTATCCAGATATTACCTTTTCCCCCAAGGTAAAGATCATTGATTTGGTTATTACTTAATCCACTACTTGTTTTTGGATTATAAAAATAATTCGTAAACCTATTTTGTTCGGGGTTAAAGCATGATAATCCTTTGTATGTACCAAACCATATGTTTCCTTTTTGATCTCCAATTATTTCATTCACTTTATAATGGCTCAATCCTTCTTCTTGTGTAATATGATGAATCAGTCCATCTTTTTTCAACACGTCCAGTCCCTCTTGTGTTGCAATCCATACATTTCCGCGAGAATCAGGGTAGATGTCATAAATCAATTCATGGGTAAGGGTATGTTCTTTTCCTTCAATTTTTCGTATTGTTTTAATAATTTTTCCCTGCTCCAGGTTATATACAGATATTCCTTTATCTGTGCCAATCCATATATTTCCTTTCTGGTCTTCAACAATATCCCACACATAATTTCCGGTTAAGGATTGGTCATTTTTGGGATTGCTTACCATACGTTTATATAATTTCATGTCTTGTTTAAATAAAAGAACCCCATCTCCAAATGTCCCATACCATAAATTGTTTTTACTATCTACATACATTGTTTTACCGTAATCCTTGTATCTGTCATTGTGTATTCGATAAAAATGTTCACTAAAATTATTTTTGTAAGGATAATATATACTGACCCCTTCCATGGTAGATATCCAAATATTATGAGCATCATCCTGATATATAACATCAATGACACTTCCTTTAGGTAAATCATGTTTATTTTCATTATATGTTGAATAACTGGCAAGCATCTTATAATTCTGTCCATTTAAAATCCTTAATTCATCTCTAGTGCCTTCCCATATATTGCCTAAATGGTCTATCATACCCGTTCTTAAATGTATATCATTAAGCGTATCAACGACCTCATTTGTTTTTAAATTAAATATTATATGAGATTTATTTTGATATCCAATATGTAACATTCCTTGTTGGTCCTTAAAAATATTGCTAATTATATTATATCTAAATTTTTTATTATATATGAATTGTGAGATTTTCATTTTTTTCAAGTCCAATTTTAATAACCCATATCTCCATGTTCCAATCCATAACTGTTGGTCATCTAAACATAAAGTTCTACACGAAAGTCCTTTTTCGTATTTTTTTAAAGAAGGATTATTCTTCAATAATAGATCAACCAAATCAATTCGTTCCATAGTCCCCGTGGTTGTGTTATATTTGTTAAGTCCCAGGCGTGTTGCTATCCAGATATTTTCTTCATCATCCTGAACCAATTCATTTATAAAGTTATCCCAGAGAGAAGAATCGTTTTCGGGATCATAAAAAAAAGAGATAAAGTCTTCCGTTTTTTTATTGAATACATTTAATCCATGGCTTGTCCCAATCCATAGCTTTTCCTTCTGATCTTCCAACAGGCATCTAATATCATTATTTGACAAACTACATGTATCTTTAGGATCATACCGGTATATTTTAAATTTATACGCATCAAACCGGCACAATCCATTTTTTGTAGCAAACCATACGAACCCTTCGTTATCCTGAAGAATATCATGAATTTTTGGTGATGGCAATCCATCGTCAAGTGTAATATTATCAAAGATCAAATTTGTATAATCAATAACCCGTTCATTTGCAACTAATATTTGGTTTACCACAAATAAGGAAAACAAGAATATTAAGTAGTTTAATAACTTCATTTTTATTTTAAATAATCATTTCCCGGAACATTGGAAAATTATTGCACTATTAATTTGAGCTTCTTCTTTCCATTTGTTCCTTTTATTTGTATGATATACAATCCTTGAATCAATGAATTACGGTCTAATAATTTTACATTTGTTGCATGGCCATTTTCTATTTGCACCTCTTTATGTTCTATCAAATATCCTATCGTATTATAAATAGCAATATCAACATTTTCTCCTTCAGGATATCCAATAAGGTTTAAAGAAGCTATCCCTTCACAAAGTGGATTTGGAGTAATGTATTCATTTTTAAAGGATAATACTTCATCGTTATCCACCGTAGTATTATCTATTGCTATTACATTAATATTATCCCAATAGAAATATTCGTCGCTACCGGTATTTTTGGTTTTAATTATCATTTGAATGGTGCTTGCTGATGTTGCATCAATACCTAAGGCTGAAACCCTTTCCCAACCACTTTCAACAAACATTTCATATCTTTCTGCCACCAGCACTTCACTTCCTCCATCCAAAGTATAATAGACTTTTATATAATCACTTGATTCTAAACCGCCTTCTGAAGCGACATCAACAGATATATCCAAATGGGTTGCTGATGAAGGTATTGCAATTGATTCAGACATCCAAATTCCTTTTCCATCTGTATCATTTGCCAGGAATACTTCCTGAGAATGAAAATCGGCATCTGCTGTACCGTCATTCACTTCAAACTTTGCTCCACTTGTTTGTGAATCATCAACACTCCATGCTGTAGTACCTGCATCAGACTGAGTACCGGTAGTGAATCCATCAAACCCTTCTTTCCAGGATAAAACAACATTTTTTTCTACAAAATTAGCTGTGATTGACTTATTTGCATCCATTAATATGGATATTGTATCATTTGTTGTTTCTGCTCCACCTACATCTCCTGTCCATTGAGAAAATTCATAACCCATTTGGGGAACTGCCATTAAAAGAGCGTTCGTGTTCATCCTGTAATGTCCTGAATCAATGTGATTATATGCAACATCTCCTTCATATATCGGCACGGGTGTTACTTTTCCATGGTTTAAATTGCTTTCAATTGTTATTTTATACCGATCACCAAACCATATATATCCTTTGCGCTTAGCATCCTGAACAATAAGAGGCCAGTTGCTATAGAAATCGGCTCCCTGAGTTTTGTGTTGAAGCCAACTGATATTATTAATTTCGTGGTGTTGGTTAACGAATAAATAGCCATCCATTGACTGACTTTGCGGATCCCGATTTGCCACAGGGATATTACTGTTCAATGGAAAATTTGATTCCGTTTCCAATACTGGATAATTTTTCATGATATTCATCAGGGGCTCTGAATTTGACCACCCGTATGCATGAAAAGCGACAGAAGCCTTTGACCAATCTACCAATCCGGGATATAATGTATTGAACCTATCAACCCAATAATCAGCTTTTTGCGCGGGCGCCCAGAAATCGCCTAACCAGGGAAATGAAAATAAACTGATATGTGTATTTGGTGCTAAATTATGAATCTGTTCATAGGCAACAGCCATATCATCAATCACCGCATCATCCCATTGATATAACCATTCCGGTTCATTCCATAGTTCAAATGCAACATGAGTTCTGTCTTTATACCGGGGGGCTATAGCATCCCAGAATTGCCTCAAATAAGTTGTATCATATCTGCCCACATCATGATAGTTTATAATAACATTAAATCCATATTGAGAAGCATAATTTATAATTGAATCTGCAAATTTCAAAATAAATTCTGTTTGCACCGGATCGGTAAAATCAGTATAATCATTTCCCTCTGATTTTTGCCACGGATCAAACATCGTGAGCCGAATTGTATTCACTCCACTATCTGCTAATGCCTGATAATAGTTAGGATCAAATGCATAATCTTTACTTGAAGGATTACTAACCATCCGGGCACGCCATATCCAAAGAGCAGCACCTCTTAATAATTCACCATCTGCATTGACAACAGTACCGTTCGACACCTGTACACGTCCGGGATCAACGGCCTGAAGTGTTTTATTCATCATCAACTGTAATGCAAATAAACCAACAATAAATAAACTAATTTTTTTCATAAACCTAAATTTTTTATTTTACCATACTATATTTGAAAGGCATATGCACATATAACTTTCAATTTATATGTATACGATAAAATATAGAGGAAGATTCAAATAATTTTAAATCTTCCTCTTTTTACATTAATTATTTTTCACTAACCAAAGATTATTCTTTTATGAATATTTTCTTTATAAAACCTTCTTCGGTCTGACACGTTAAAATATACAAACCACTACTCAAATCAGATACATCAATTGATTGTATTTCATCTCGCTTGTAATGTGTAACTACTTTCCCTGATAAATCAGTAATGGTTATTTTATCAATTTTTACCGGACTTGATATGTATATTGTATGTTGAGCTGGATTAGGATAAAATACAATATTTGATTGTTCGTTTAAATCGATACCCAAAGTAGCATATGAAAATGAGCGTTCTTCACTCCAAATACCTTGATTTCCCATAATGTCATAAGCTCTTACCTTCCACATGTAACTTCCTGTATCTGAAAGCTCAATACTAGTTTGAAGGTTTTCACCAGCATCATAAATGCTATCACCCACCATAACTTCATAGTGATCGATCCCTGATTCATCTGCAGCATCATACCATATTAACGAGATATTTCCTCCATTTGAAATAAATCCGTTTAATGGTCTGTATAGTGCAGGAGCAGTAGGTCCTGTTGTGTCATTAGATACAAAAGTAAATGTATATTCCGTACTCCAACCGCTTTCATTCCCTGCCCCATCAATGGCTCTTATTTTCCATGTATGGTCTCCTTCAGATACAATATCAGGAGAATTAAAATAATCAATTGCGCCGATGCTATATACCGAGTCATCAATGCTGATTTCGTATTTATCAATACCACTGTGGAGATCAATCACTTCTTTCCATTTATACAATGGAGTGATGTCATGAATGGTATCTCCCTGAGCAGGATATACTTGTACCGGGATGGCAGGAGCAATAGTGTCTGGCTTTGGGATTCCGCTATATACTTCAAATTCCCACATGGACACACCAAAATCGCAATCTTTTTCAATGGCATACATCCTTATGTAACGGCCTGAATCGGAAAGTCCGGTGATTTCATCTGTAAATTCAATATGTTCCGGTTCACCATCGGTCTCTGAATATATTGTTGTCCAATTCGTTGAGTCATTGCTTACTTGTAGATCATAGACTGTTGCGTGAGATGTCTGCCAATAAATGACTACTTTATTTATTTCATACACTGCACCCAAGTCAACAAAATACCAGGAAGGAACGATGAATTCACTACCCCAACGGGTATCAAGGTCTCCATCATTTGCCCCGTCTAATGTCGTTTTTCCCGGCTCAACAGAAGAGGCATAAGCGTCTTTGTTTAAGGCCAAATTGGTCACCCCTTTGAGGTAAAACAATCTTGTCTCGCTCCATGTACCGGCATTCCCGTTTACATCTATTGCACGTACTTTCCAGGCACTATCAGACTCCGGAAGCTTATACGCGTGATAAGACAGGCTATTACCGGCATCAATAATGGTATCATTGATTTGTATTTCATATTTTTCAATCCCGTCCACATCATACACTTCCTTCCAACTGAACACCGGTGTTACACTGTCAAGGTTCACGCCATCATATGGTCGCACCAATTCCGGTGCACCGGGGCCTTCTGTGTCTGCATGGGTGTCATCAATGACCAGATCACTGGCAGATGTCCAATCTCCAGAATTACTGTCTTTATCAACAGCACGGAGCTTCCATGTATAATTTCCATTGGAAAGGGCTGTTGAAGGCTCGAATGTCGTTTTATCACCACTTATTGAATAGGTTGTCCCACTAATATCCAATTCATATCTTAATATGCCACTTGGATCCGAAACAGCCTCCCACTTAAATATCGGTGTTTGACTGGTGGCAGTATCTCCATTTTGCGGGATAACAACAACCGGTGTTCCAGGAGCAACTGTATCATTTACCTGGTCAATTAAAATGCCAATCCCAAATACACTTGTCGATTCCTTGGCTTGGTCGGTTGATGTTTCCCACCACGAACATTTGCCTTCATAGCGATCTTCATCGGAATCAATAATTTTCACCTCAAATCCAATGGTATCATTATGCATCGGGAAATAATCAATTGTTTCCCAAGGAATCATTGCCTCGATAGCATAACCGGATGGGTTGGTGTTTACAACCCATTCCACTTTCTCTGATGCGTTTTGAGCTTGTTCAGCAATCAAATTATTCACAGTCAGTATGTAGTGAAAGTCATTCTCCTGATAAAAGTTGGTTTTCCCATTATTCAGGTCAAGGAATATTTCCACTCCGTCATTATTTGTAATTTGATCAACACCTTTGGCTCCAGAAACATCATCGTCTGTTACATTTATGATAAAATACAATCCTTCTGCCTTATATAGAATCCGGAAATCACCTGACAAGTCATTGGCATTGCTTACAGAACCTGTTGATTTATTTGATATCGTGTAGACATCAGAATCATCCCATACATTTTCCGGATAACCGTCCAATACAATCTCTGTATGTGTTAATTTTATGGGAACATATTCATAATCCTCGGCTGTAACATTAATGGAATCTAAATGAGTGTTTCCATTTACATCGTAGGCTTTAGTTATGATTGAATGTGTTCCGGATGAGTATGTTGAAGTGTATTGATGAGGTGTTGCGATGCTGTTGTAGACTTTATCCCCATCCACAATAAATTCAACACTATCAATTCCTTGAGCATCATACGCTTCAGCAAGTACAGTATGTTGTCTGCCGGACTCCAGGAATGCGTTGTCAAATGGTTTAATAATACTGATTTCAGGATCCACATCATCTCCGCTTGCATCCTCATGATACAACCTTACATCTGGAATTGCACATTTTTCAACCCCAGGTCCGGAATATTTGACAGATAATCGGGCAACATCCCCATCTATCACGGTTGTATTCATATCCCAATCTCTTTTTATAAAATCACATTCGGAATATTTAATGGTAAATTTATGGAGTCCTGCATCCAACAATATGCTTCCAGACACTTCTTCTTTGGATATTTCATCATCACTATTTCCAGAGTTGTTTATAAGAAGGGTGTTTCCAATAAACAGTTGGCATCCATCATCCGATATGGTATAAAAAGTGTATTCACCAGCTTCATGGATTTTAATATAACCGGAAAATTTGATATCAAAGTTTTTCTTCCTGCTTATGGCATCCAACGAGATTTTCTCAGCAATTCCCATTTCCATAGGAACATGTGGCAAAAATTCAAAATCCAGCATTGAGGGGCTATAATTTGAATCTGCCATAAATTTCAATCCGGGAGCAATATTAACAGGATTTTCTGCAGGGCGTGAAGAAGTAATCTTATATTCTTTAGTTGCGAGGAAACTCTCAGGTTGCCCCTGCTTATATGCAACGGCCATTACTTTACAACTGGAAGGTATGTTGAAACTTCCGTTATATATATTTCCATAAGTGGTTGTTGGCGTTTTACCATTTGTAGTGTATCGAATTATAGCCCCGGGTGTGGAAGTTGTGATTTCTAAAGCCACACTCGGATAAGAACCTGAACTTACAGAAAATGAAGGTGCTGAAACTTGTTCATTTGCACTGCCATAATAACCTGCACCCCATTTTGGGCTTTTATATTCGTAAGCGCCAATGTCTACTGAGCCATTTATAATAGAATCATTAAACGGGCTTACATCGGTTCCTTTATTGATGACATTATTTGTCGTTGAGGAAGTCTCTACTAACTGAAAATCAGGACTTGAAAAATCCGGATTAACTACAACATCACTCCATGTGCTATTATAATAATTCGTATAACTAAACGTGTTATCCCCGGAATGATTTTTTGCAATGTTATTCACGAGATACGCGTCATCATTGATCGCTTTATGGTCTTTTAATATGCCTGAATTATCGCTGACGGCCCTTATCGTGTTATTATAAATCCTGTATTCACTGCAGTGATTCATTTGGATGGGCCTGTCTATGTTATACATTACATTATGGTCAATAATCAAACGGGTTACATCATTGAGGTCCAAGTCTCCAAAGTCAGCATAAACACCGATTCTTAAGAACCCAACGCTGTTGTATAAAATATTGTGGTCTATCCTCATCCAATTAAAATTACTGTAGCCACCACCCAATAGTCCGGAATCATGGATTCTTAAAAGACCATCATGAATCACATTATGATGAATCCTGGCGACCCCTTTGCTCCGTTCATCTAAATTTTGGAACCCTAAATTAATTCCTTCGTGGGGGGTGTTGACGATGGTATTGTAGCCTATATCATGGTTAAATGAATATGTTTTCCCGAAGCCAAAGTTAATGTTTGCAGATTCGGTTACCTGGTAATTACAATGATCAAAATAATTATTGTGTATCTTATTGCTTATTCCCATACATGAGATGGCGGAGCCTGCTGTATATGTTAATGTACTGTTGCGAATCAGGTTATCCGTTCCGCTCAATATAATACCGGAACGTCCACTCCATTGACTCCCCCAATGACCAGTTAAATCCACAAAATGTTGGAGGTATTTTGCATTGATCCCATCTATAACATTATTCTTTGCATCAGACAGGTTCGAGTTGCCTTCAAAATCTCTGTCTGTGGTAATGGTAGCCGCAAAAATATTGATATTTTTTATTGTGGTGTTTTTGAGTACGCCTGTCTCTGCAGCTGGAATGAAAGCGTAAATTCGTTTTTTAACTTCTACCACGTTAGCGCCTGTATCTGTAGACGAGGGGGCATTCCCATCTTTTGTTTTTATATATAAGGTATCTCTATTTTTCCACCACTCTCCTTTTGCTAATAAATTGCTTACTCCCCCGTTTTTTATTACTTGTGAAGGAAGAGGGTCAAAAAAGTAATACCGGGTATCGGTGTCAATCCCCCAATTAACATCCCCCAGCCTGCCGTTGGCTTTAAATTGTATCGTAGTTCCGTTTATGCTTACGACTTCTCCTGTATGACCTTGCCCGTCTTTTTTATTTGTAGGATTGGACAGGTTTAACCATATTTTAGCACCCACCCACAGGCTATCCTGGTCGTATTGGTTATCTGTGAATTCAATAATCTTATTCAATGGTACTTCCCCTGAATACCCAGCTAGTGATGCACTTTCCATCCTTCCCAATTCATAATCTGTTACAAAATCATTGGGGTCCGGAGCGGGGCGTTTAGGCCACCTGGCCTGGTGGATCATCTCCCCATCAATGAATACCTGATTACTCTGGTCTGCTTCGGTGACGTTCCAGTCTACAATTGCACTATAAATGCTATCGCCCACGTGTGTCCAGGTAGTTATAACCTCAGCACCGCTTACAGTAACTGTATCTGTTTCGTTAGGTTGAAACGTCAGGCCTTCTTTATCGATTTCAACCTGTTCTCTGTATAATCCCTGATGGATTATAATTACATCATTATCTGATGCAGCGTTTACAGCTTCTTGTATGGTTGAGTATGGTTGTCCCATACCCACATGAAGATCGCTTCCGTAATGTGATACATTAATAATAAAAGTCATTAACACAATTAGTGTTAGTTTTAATGGGTTGTTCATAGTTTTGCTTTTTAGATTTAATTTAAAATTATTTATGAATTGTAAGATATAATATTTATGTAACATAGTGTTATCATCAGGTAACAAATATATTCGTCATGGTGCATAGGAAAATAATTTTGAAAAATTCCAAAGCAAAAAACAAAAGTATAAACATTTAAAATGGCCATAGTAACCATTATATATACATAGAAAGTTGTTGATGGCCGTGTGTGGCATCGTTGGTTGAGTCAATATCTATAGTTACCTGTTTTCGGTTTTTTGAGTGTACTAACATATTTATCAATCCATGCATAACAGAAATTAAAAATCACTTAATTTTAAATTTAATTAGAGTCCGTCTATAAAGTCGAGTGTTTGGATCATAATGTTCGATAACGAGGCTTGCGCAGTCCCAAAATGCGCAGTTTACTGGTGTAAATGAGCAATTTTGGGGCAAGCGTAACGA
>CAYMKE010000063.1:0-14050 GCA_964390955.1 uncultured Bacteroidales bacterium
TCGCCCAAATAATCATTCTCGTGTGTGTCAAAAGCTTTGTCATGGAGGTTTCATCAGCTAATCACAATGCTCTTACAAGCCAATTTCCTGCATAAACTGCCAACAGTCCTAAAAAAACACTAAAACTAATATACAAAGCAGAATGTACAAAAGCAGAATGTTTTAAGAGCAGAAAATTTTCATGTGCAAATGTTGAAAATGTTGTAAAACCTCCACATATTCCCACAACTAAAAATAATCTAAACCCGGAATTAAGTAAAAATCCTTTTTCTATTAACCCATAAATCAGCCCTATAAGAAAACATCCAACAATATTCACTACTAACGTTCCAGAAAGAAAAGGGAATATAGCAAACCTGGCAATAAGTTTAGATACTAAATATCGCGATACACTCCCTATAAATCCGCCTACCCCGATATAAATAAGATGCCTGATCATGCCTGAATATTTCTTAAAAACATCAAACCTGCTATTTAGATATGCTGTTCAATAACGTGTACCCGGTAAGGTTATCTTTTTTATCATACGTTTCTGATCTTACCATGCCAATCCCTTCAACATACCAGTCAATTGACTTTGTTTTAACGGTAACAAATCCTGCTTTGGTTTTAATGTTAGAAGTTATTTTAGCAGCGTTAAATGTCCCGGCAGGTGTTGTAATGTCTTCAATCGCCATCACGTTTCTGTCTGTTATTTTTGTTTTGTTGGAAATCACGGTAGGCCCTGCTTTAATATTTATGGTAATGCTTCCCTCATCTAAAGTCTGTCCGTTTTCTAAATTTCCCGGAATCCACATTTCCTCCACTTCAATATCCATTTCCATGTCTTGATAGGCTTCCATTTGCTGGTTTCCTAATAAACTATTCATGTCAATATAAAATTTACCACCTGAACAATTAAATTGTAAGTTGGTTTGATGTATTAATTCGTTCTTCTCATCCAAAAGTTCTTGGTGAACATGATAATATGTTGTATCTCCTTTTGTTTCTATTGATGTTATCTTTGTTTTGGTAATGCCGGTAAGTTTGTCTTTTTTATCATAATTATAAAATTCAAGCTCGGTTCCTTCATTTTCAGGAAGGTAAACCGTGCATTCCTGGGCATTTAAGATGCTTGCTCCGGCAAATAAAACAGCACTGATGATGGTGGTTAATAATTTTTTCATTTTTTTCATTTTTTCATTTATGGCTTAAAAATAATAAATAAATTGTTTTTTTGTTAGAACCCAACGATTAAACAAAATTTTTTTCTTTCAACTCATTAAATATATACATCAACAATACAAACAGATGGTTTATTTTTCCTGTCTTTTCTTTCTTTTCCGTTCATTCTCATCAAGCAATATTTTTCTCATCCGG
The DNA here is from genome assembly GCA_964390955.1 of uncultured Bacteroidales bacterium. GTDB lineage: Bacteria > Bacteroidota > Bacteroidia > Bacteroidales > JBBRXJ01 > CAYMKE01. The sequence goes on from CAYMKE010000063.1 coordinate 1,360, forward strand.
ATAGATTCAGGAGTCACTTCTACATATTCATCTTCTGCAATGTATTCCATTGATTCTTCTAATGAGAACTTCACAGCCGGGGCAATGGATGTTTTTTCATCTGATCCGGAGGCACGCATATTGGTAAGCTTTTTTGTTTTGATCACATTTACCACCAGGTCATCTTCACGTGTGTTTTCTCCAATAACCTGGCCTGCATAGATTTGTTCATTGGGATCAACAAAAAATCTTCCCCTGTCTTGTAGTTTATCCAATGAAAACGCGATAGATGTTCCGGTTTCCATTGCAATTAAAGCGCCTTTTCGGTTTTCGAATATTTCTCCTTTCCAGGGTTCATAATCTTTAAACCTGTGAGATATCACTGCTTCTCCTTCGCTGGCTGTTAAAACCAAATTTGTTAAGCCGATCAATCCCCTGGCCGGTATTTTGAATTCAAGGTTTGCCCTGTCATTTTTATTCTTAATGCTCAATAAATCGCCTTTACGTTTGGTTACAATTTCTATGACTTTCCCGGAAAATGTTTCGTCAACATCAATATAAAGGAGTTCAACCGGTTCGTGCTTATACCCGTCAATTTCCTTAATAACTACCCTGGGTTGGCCTAATTGCAATTCATATCCTTCTCTTCGCATGGTTTCAACCAAAATGGCCAAATGAAGGATTCCCCGTCCATATACCATTAGTCTTTCCGGTGACTCTGTTTCTTCAACCCTTAATGCCAGGTTTTTTTCTGTTTCTTTAAATAACCGTTCTCTCAGGTGTCTTGATGTAACATACTTTCCTTCTTTCCCAAAAAAAGGCGAATTATTAATGGTAAATAACATGCTCATTGTAGGTTCGTCAACAGTAATGGGTTTTAATGCCTGAGGATTCTCAGAATCTGTTATGGTATCACCTATTTCAAAATTATCCACTCCCATAAGTGCCACGATCTCTCCGGATTTAATTTTTTCTTTTGTTTTTTCTTTTCCTAATCCTTCAAAAAGATATAGTTCTTTAACCGATGTATTATGTATTTCTCCGTTACGTTTAACCACAGCTACCTGTTCTCCTGCCCTGATGGTTCCTCTGTGGACTCTCCCAATGGCAATCCGTCCGGTATATGATGAGTAGTCAATTGAACTTATTTGAAGCTGCAATATACCGGAATTTTCCTTGGGAGGGTCAAAATAATCCAATATTTGATCCAGCAAATACGAAACATCATTGGTTGGATTTTTCCAGTTAGGCCCCATCCATCCTTCTTTTGAGGAACCGTAAATAGTAGGGTATTCAAGTTGTTCTTCATTGGCATCCAATGAAAACATCAATTCAAATACTTGTTCATTGGCATCTTCAGGATTGCAGTTGGGTTTATCAACCTTATTGATCACTACCATGGGTTTTAATCCCAGTTCCAATGCTTTTTGCAATACAAATCGTGTCTGCGGCATCGGGCCTTCAAAGGCATCTACAATCAGCAATACCCCGTCTGCCATGTTTAATACCCGTTCTACTTCCCCTCCAAAATCAGAGTGTCCCGGGGTATCTATAATGTTTATTTTTGTTCCTTTGTATCGTACAGAGACGTTTTTTGACAGTATGGTTATCCCGCGTTCTCTTTCAAGATCATTAGAATCTAAAATTAAATCCTGTACTTCCTGGTTCTCCCTGAATAATTTTACCTGGTGTAAAATCCTGTCAACCAAAGTGGTCTTCCCATGATCCACATGTGCAATAATCGCTATGTTCCTTATTTCCATAAATATATTTCCTGCTATTGTTCAAAGCTGCAAAAATAGTTAAAAGAAATATAATAATATCGAGCTGACAACATAAAAAAACCGGGGTGTATTTTTTTTAAATACGTCCCGGGTTTTTATTGACAGATAACTAATTGTATTTGGATCATAATATTCGGTAACAAGACCTGCGAAGCCCCAAAATGCGCAGTTTACTGGTGTAAATGAGCAATTTTGGGGCAAGCGTAACGAAGCCTGCCCCGTAAGGAAGAATGACTGTATCGGGGTTAGCGGACATGATGGAACAAACACTATTTAGAAACAGAACATGAATCCATGTCTTGCAGATTCGAATCCCAGCAATGCCATTTACCACTATCATTAAATGTATTTGGATCACTGATGCGTCCGGCACGTGTTTCCCTGTTCCATTGGATATTCGTCAAGTTATCAGCTCCTTTATTATATATTTCGTAATACGCATCAAAAATCGTATCATTTACAATTCCATATTCTATATATCCACCGTTTTCGTCATGTTTGGGATAGCCTTCTGGAACAATGTTTTCGTAACGTATATCAGATGTTCCGTCACTATTCCTGTGCCATGTAATTTCCAATAACTGGTATGCATTGCTTGGACTTTTGTATAAAATCCAACTTCCTGAAGTTCTGTCATATCGTGATGTTCCTGTATACCAGGTAAAGCCATCAATTTTCATTTCCCAGTTTACCTGTTCATTGCTGAGTTCCCCGGTTAAAACAGCAGAATGACTGTTGTTACCGGCTTTAAAATTAAATTTCCATTCCCATTTATTATCCCCGAGGTATTCTGCATCCTGGGTAATGGCATGCTGATAGGCAGCTACCGGAACAATGGCCGATAATGCTATAATCGTATTCCATACTGTCACGTTAATAAATGCAGTTCCCCAATATTGAGACGAGCTATTGGATTTTTTTGCTGTGTCACTCGCGTCATCAAACTCTGAAAAATCCATGACAAAAGCACTTTTGGGTGGTAAATCCGGAGCCGGTTTATCCTCTTCTTCTTTTTTGCAACTGCTTGCAACTACTAAAAATACCAAAACCAATAAAAGCATTGGCCAGGACAAAATTTTGTTGAAATTTTTCATAATTAAATATTTTTTTAGGTTATACACTCATTACAACGAAAATAAAATATAAAAGGTTTAAATTATAATTAATTTTTCAATGGTATAGAACTTATCATGGAGGTTTCATATGTTTATATTTTAATTTTCAATGGTCATATGGAACCTCCTTTTATCTGGAATACAGTGTTTTAGTTGTGTTCGCCCAAATAATCATGCGCGTGTGTGTCAAAAGCTTTGTCATGGAGGTTTCATCTGTTTATATTTAAATTTTCAATGGTCATATGGAACTTACCATGACAAAATAATCATTCTCGTGTGTGCAGAAAATGATTATTTTTTACATGCTTGGTTCATCTTCGCTTCATAAACCCCAATACCCGAATTGCTCCATCACTTCTTTATGATCATAAATAATCCTGTTGGCCTGTTTTTGGTTCAATTCATCTTTCCATGATCCAATTTTTCCTTTTCTAAAAAAAGATACTGACTTAGATGATTTTTCAGAAAATCCTTTTTCTTTTTCCTGTTTTTGCAATTCTTTGATATTACTGTATTGTATTGCCCGGGAAATATCTTCATCCGTTTTGTTCAAATTCAATTTCTGTATGGCTTTTTTAAATGTTTCAAATGAATGGGTTACCATATCTTCATATTTAACAATATACACCGGGAGGATGGATTGTTCTGTCCAGCTTTTCACATGCCCGCTCCATGTAAGAAGTTTTTGTGAAAGTTGATTATACATTTTTTGAGGATTCCCGCAAAACATATATTCCGGATCATTCATCATCTGTATCATCTTATCAAATGAGCATGCTGAATGATAAGCAAAAGAAACTGCTATATCCAGAGGATTCCGGATAAAATAAATTACTCCTTTAGTTGCTTCATATGGAATTAAAGGGCCTTTTCGGGGCGTTGTTATGTATGCATCGTGTATTTTTTGAAAAACCGGTTCTTTAGCTTGTGAAGAAAGATGTTTATACACATCAGGACGCAAGTTAAGGATTTCATTAAAGGTTAATTCTGATGAAGGGACACCGGTTACTTCGTCAAATACTTTCCTGCTGCTCGCCATTACACTAACTGTAAGGTTGTTAATATCAGCAGGCTGACTCTTATGATTAAGGAGGTTTGCTAAAAATACTCTGAACCATGTATTCCCTGACTTTGGATATGATGCCAGCCAATAAATATTCCCGGGTCCGTTCATGCCTTCTGTAAATGTTTAAAGTCATTATCTATCAATTCCATCAGCTCTTTTACCCTGAAAGAATCAAGGGGCCGCATTATCCTGGCAACATCTACATGTTCTGCCAGTCTGCTTACCAGGGAAAAATGCTCTTCTGTTTTTCCCAATCCTTTTAAAAACTGCCACCTGTAGGTATTATTTTTCAATGCATTAAATTTATCTATTCCTTTCAATGGACTCAATATAAAATTTGGTTGATTGTGTGTGCCCAATATATAAATCTTTTTCACTGGTAAACGCTGGTTATAATATCCATTATTAACAGGGATTCCAAACTTTTGAATTCCCTCACGAAGGATACGCCTTGGTTGTTGGCCACTGCCAAAATGCCGGATAGTATCTGCCCATAACTTCATTTGTGGAAACCCGGGATAAATCATTGGAATATTATTGGTATTGATATTAATGACACTAATATCATCTGAAATGATATTTGCCCCTGTATTCAGATAAGCTGCCGCCAGAGTTGATTTTCCTGCACCGGGTATGCCTGAAAAAATAATTGCACTGCCGGATTTTTTGATGGCGCTTCCATGTATAGGGAGTAATCCCCGCTGTAATAATAAGGCTCCCATTACCGGGCCTAATAAAAATAATCGTATTTCATTATCAGCAACAGAGGAATTATTTTTTTCAATAAATATCTCTTTGCCATCTTTCACTAAATAGTTTGCTACATCATCTATTTTTAAAAGAAAAAGGCCTTGTTTTGCTTCAAACCGGACACCTTTAGTCTGCGGATTTTCAAGAGCTCCGGGAACACGGGCAAAACAAATTTTTACATGTGCATTAGCTTCTCCTTGTTCCAGTTCTTTAAATGGCAACTCCGAGTCTATATTGATTCCAAAAGCTTTGTAATAATGTTTTTTGTATTTTATCATAAATATAAAACACTAAATTTCCGGTATAATTGTACGTGGTTTATTTTTCAGTAATTTTTTCCATGATATAAAGTTACTGATTCTTCAAAGATTTTCACCTTATTTTATTGATTTTTAAAAGATTTAATAAAAATAATTTTGGTTTTTTAAAAAATATTATTTTAATTTATAAAAAATTTCAATTACTTTTATTCCAACATTAATAAATGTTCAATTGATGCAAGATACAGTGATAAACAAAGGCATATTTTATAAGGGGCTATTTGATCATAAAAAAAACGATAGTATACTTAAAGAATGTTCAAACATTTTACAAAAAGAACCATTCTCTTACAAAATATCTAAACGTATTTATACTGTAATTGAAGAATGCCTGACAAATCTCCACAAACATACTTTTGAAAATTTTTCACATCAAACCGGTGAAGATGAGTATCCTTCATTTATTAAAATGGAAATAAAAAACAATACTAATGAAGTATTAATTAGTTGTGGAAACATTGTAAGTAATGAAGACAAAAAAAAGCTTGAAAATATTCTTGATTACATAAATCATTCTGATAAAATTGCTATAAAAAAACTATACCAGGTAAGGCTCCGGGAAGAAAACCTCTCTGCCAAAGGGGGTGCAAACCTCGGCCTTATCACCATTGGAAGGATGTCTGAAAATCAGATTCATTATCACTTTGAAGATGTTTGCAAAGATTGCTATTATTTTACAATGAAAATAATAATAAATGTTTGACCATTAAAAAATAAATATGGAGCGAATTGAAATTTCCCCGGGAGAAAAAACACCTAAAGTCTTAATTATCCCTGAAAAAAAAGAAATGCTCATTGAAGGCAATTCCAGGCCGGAAGATGTTAGGGCATTTTATCTGCCTATCATTGAAAAACTTGAAGATTTATTGGTTTCTTTGCAAAAAACAGATGAATCATTTACTGTATCATTTAAAATGGGATATTTTAATTCCTCTTCAGCTAAATTTATAGCAGATATTTTGTATCTTATCGTAGAATATAGTGAAAAAGGGCTACCTGCTTCCATTCATTGGTATTATGAAAAAGAAGATGATGATATGAGAGAAGCAGGAGAAGAATTTTCCGAAATGATAGGATTCCCGTTCAAATATATCGAAAACTAGTATTTTAATACAACACATCATATTCATATGTTTATTTTTAAATTTTTTTATATTTTTGTCAATAAATTATAAAAGCGTTATTTTTTTTAATGAATTGAAAAAATTTACTTGTATGAAAAAAATAAAATTATTAGCTATTGTTCATATCTATTGTGCTGTTGTTATATCACAAGAAATAGATTTTAATAATTATACCCCCTTAGCTTCAAAAGGGAATATACCTCAGGAATTTTACACTTCTGCCGAAGAAAAGGTCCAAAAGTACAAACATAAATATTCACGTGGAAGGGATGCAAAATACGAAAAAGAATTCTACAACAAAAGCAGCTATTTTTTAAACAGGTATTTTTGTTCTGGGAACTTGGTTTTTGGAGATAAAGTAACCAACTATATACGCGCAGTTGCAGATGAAGTATATAAAAACGACCCTATAAGAGAAAAGATTTCCATTTATACCTCAAAAGATGCTTCTGTTAATACATTTATTCATCCCGGAGGGAAAATTTTTGTCAATATTGGTTTAATTGCACAATTGGAAAATGAGGCTCAATTGGCATATATATTAGCTCATGAGATTAATCATTACAAAAACAACCACTTACTGGATGCGTATTTGGAAAAACAAGATATAATAGAAAGTGAGGAAGATTATAAAGACATCAACACATCAGATAGAGAAAAAGCATATTTTAGTTTTTCCAAAATTCAGGAAAAACATGCCGATGAAAAAGCACTTGAAGATATATTCAAAACCGACTACTCCAGTTTTGAATCTATTGGAGCAATGAATATTTTAAAATATTCGTACCTCCCGTTTGATCAAATTGAATTTGACTTATCCTTTTTGGAAAGAGAAGATTATAAATTTTCGGATAAACTCAAATTAGAAGAAATAAAAAGCATAAATGTTGAAGAATATGACGATTCAAAAAGCACACATCCAAATATAAGAAAACGAATAGAAGCCATAGAAAGTTTATTAGAAAAAAAAGGGGAATCCGGTGAAGAATTTATTGTTGGTGAAGAAACATTTTATCTCATAAGAAAAATAGCCCGATATGAATTAATAAATCTGTATATTATCAGAAGAGATTATTATAAAAGTGCTTATTGCGCTTACATGTTACTACAGGATGAACCAGATAATGACTATTTACAACGGTCAATGGGTTATTCATTATATGCATTGGCTAAACATAAAAACTTTATTCACAACATAGACACAGCTGAAAATATACGTGAATATACGTATGGTTCTCGCAGGTACGAAGAAAAAAAGTACAAGAATCTTTTTGAATTTATAGATTATAATAAAATTGAAGGTTCATCACAACCCTTTTATTATTTTATCAACAAATTAGAACCTGTTGAGCTTGCAAGCATTGCTGTACGGTATAATTGGGAGCTTTCGAATGAGCATCCTGAAAATGAATATTTACAAGAATTGGCAGATTCATCTTTAAAAGAATTGGTGCTGCATAACAAAATAGAAAAAGGTGAATATTTCAGAAAAACACAAAAGGAATTATTAAAAACAACTGATACTACCAAAGCAGCATTTGAATCATTGAGCAAATATGAAAAAATTGCAAAAAAGAAAGAAATTGAAGAAGTAACGACCAATAAATCTTTTCATAAATTTACATTTGTAAATCTTTTTAAAGATGAAAAATTTACCGACAAATTCAATCATTTTATAACGTTACGCCAAGAAAAGGAAGCAAAAGAAGACAACCAAAATTTAGGAGAAAACCTGCAAAAAGAAAAAGAGCGAAGAAAAAATGAAAAAAAACTCATCAAAAAGAAAGGCCTTGCATTAGGAATAAATAAAATGGTTGTCGTAAATCCTTTTCATTATCGAATAGATATAAGGGATGATGATGATTATGAATTAAAGTACCACAAATCTGAAAAACGCCGGCTTGAATATTTTAATTTATTGAATTTTTGCGCCAATAAAATTAAAGGATTTTCAATCGAAACAATACATCCTCTTACATTAAGACCTGAACAAGTAAACGATTATAATAATTATTCCCGTTTGCAACAATGGCATAATGAATTATACAACCAACGCAGCCCTTATATTACATTCTTATCCAGTCAAAAACCTTTCGTATCAGATATGAAAGACATATATAATACGAGTCATTTTTTATGGACAACATATTATAATTCGATAGATAATAATGTATCATCCTTGGAGGTTTATTATGCAATTATTTCTTTTGGTCTTACAATTCCCTTTTTAATTGACGATTTTATAAAATCCAACCATAATTTACATTTTGCTTATCACCTTTATGATATTAACCAAGATGAAGATAATGGTAAAAAGTTATATGACTATAGTGTTTTCTCATGCACAAATGATGCGAACGATCATTTAAAATCAATCATATACGATTATTTCTATCAAACATCATCAAATCGATAGAGTATTATTTAATATAACTATTAAAAGAACATAAAGTATGAAAATAAAGCAATTCATTTCAATAAGTTTTTTCTTTATTTTAACGATTCACACATTCAGTCAAAAATCACCGGGGTATTTAGGGAAACGATTTGAAATAAATTATGGCCTGAGCTTTTTTCTAGCAGCATTCAATCCTAATGCCAAAGGGTATCAGGCTCAGAATCCTTACGAAAATGATGATATAACTGAAACATCATGGCCTTTAAATAAACGTCATACATTCAATACCTATTATACCATTTCCCGTAGAACAAGTATTGGATTAGATATCACTTTTTACAAAACAGGGGTAGACCTTTCTGATATTGATTTAACTTACATGATAGATGACGATGAGCAATTATTTAATCCTGGTTATTACTTTCCTGTAAGTGCTTTTGAAATAGGGCCTGGTATAAAAATATTCGATAAATATTTATCTCCAATGGGGACTTATCTAAAATTAGGGACTTCTATATTAGTTTATAAACCAATTATTGATAATGTAAATGATATTTATGAAGACATAGAAGATAAAGCAACATCCATTAATAAAGTAAGGTTTGAAGATTCGTATTCCGATTTTGTATTCACTTTAGGCTATGGGAACCAGAGGATTATTAAAGATGCTGTTTTTTTCCGTTATTCCATCAGCAGTCACCTCCCCATGGGAAGCATGTTTAAATCATTTAAAAATGAATATGACGTAGAAGATAAAATTCAGTATGCATCTGCTAAACGCTTATTTCACATGAATTGGTTAATGTTAAAGATAGGCGTAGGGGTTTTACCCTTCTAAACATCACCAAGATAAATTATAACGATAAAAAGTTATTCCTTTATAGCCGGAATAAATTTCCGATTTATAAATATTCATTCTCTTTTTTTTCTACTTTTGCCTTTCACTACCAAAAAAAAGAATCATGATATTGAGTAACTTAACAGCTATTTCTCCCATTGACGGCAGATACAGAAATAAAGTCAATGAACTGGAACACTATTTTTCTGAATTTGCTTTAATCAAATACAGGATTAAAATAGAGATAGAATATTTTATTGCCCTGTGCAATATTCCTTTACCTCAATTGCCTCAATTAAATGAGAGCCAGACTGAAAAGCTAAGAAAAATATACATGGATTTTTCTCCCGCAGAAGCACAAAAAGTAAAGGATATTGAAAATACAACAAACCATGATGTGAAAGCTGTAGAATATTATCTTAAATCACAATTTGAGGCAAACGGTTTTGGCCAATACAAAGAATTTATCCATTTTGGGCTGACTTCCCAGGATGTCAATAACACGGCCATTCCATTGTCTTTAAAAGATGCACTTGAAGAGGTCTATTACCCTGCTATTTCTAAATTAACAAAAATATTAGGTGATAAAATAAATTCCTGGAAAGAATATCCTATGCTGGCCCATACTCATGGACAACCTGCATCTCCTACAAATTTAGGAAAAGAAATAAAAGTATACCACGAACGTATTGAAGAGCAGGTAAAATTATTAAAACAAACACCGGTTTCTGCAAAATTCGGCGGTGCCACAGGCAATTTTAATGCACATCTTTTTGCCTACCCGGAAGTAGACTGGATTGATTTTGCAGATCATTTTGTTAACGATCTCCTGGGCTTGTCCAGATCAAAAACAACAACCCAAATAGATCATTATGACCATCTTGCAGCCATTTGTGATGCCATGAAGCGGGTTAATAATATACTGATTGACATAGACCGTGATTTTTGGACCTATATATCCATGGAATATTTTAAACAAAAAATCAAAAAAAATGAAGTAGGATCATCTACCATGCCCCATAAAGTGAATCCTATTGATTTTGAAAATTCAGAAGGCAATCTTGGCATTGCAAACAGTTTATTTGAACATATTTCTGCTAAAATCCCCATATCACGTTTGCAGCGAGATCTGACAGACTCAACAGTTTTGCGAAATATAGGCGTGCCTTTTTCGCATACCCTGCTTGCAATCAAATCACTATTAAAAGGGCTTGATAAACTCCTGGTCAATAAAGAAAAATTAGACGAAGACCTGAATGATAACTGGGGGGTTGTAACAGAAGCCATTCAAACCATATTAAGAAAAGAAGGAATCCCCAATCCTTATGAAAAACTTAAAAATATTAGCCGGACAAACAATAAAATCACAAAAGAAAACATTTTAATGTTCATAAATAATCTGGATGTTTCAGCAGAAACCAAGAATAAACTTAAACAGCTTACACCACATAATTATATAGGTATTGACCTTACATAATATACAATCCCAATGATCCATTTTTTAAGATATATCATTCCTTACTGGGGAAAACTATTGGTGAGTATTATTTCAAATATATTCAGTACATTCTTTTCCCTGTTTTCATTTACCCTTATTATTCCTTTTCTAAATATTTTATTTAAGCGCCAACCTATGGTACATCAACCGGTGCCGCTTGATCTCTCCGTAAAATCAATACAAAACAATTTCAATTATTATATAAGTACAATCATTACTGAAAAAGGTGGAGAGGCAGCATTATTATTTGTCAGCATAATGGTCGTTGTCATGGTAGTATTCAAAAGTGGTTTCATGTACACAGCTCAATATTCAATGGCTTCTATAAAATATAATATTGTCCGCGACCTGCGAAATATATTATACCATAAAATCATTCATTTGCCCCTTTCATTTTTTTCAGAAGAAAAAAAAGGAGACATCATCAGCAGAATGAGTGGAGATATACAACAAGTACAGGTATTTATGGTTAGAAGTGTACAATCGTTAGTCAAAAACCCAATTATGATCATTATATATATGTATTCGTTATTTTTTATCAGCACTAAATTGACCTTTTTCGTATTGATTGTTTTGCCAATTGCAGGTTTTATTATTGGAAGGATTGGGAAAACACTACGAAGCAAATCAATGAAAGGCCAGCGAATATTAGGAACTGTCATTTCTTTCATTGAAGAATCATTATTTGGTATCCGCATTATCAAAGCATTTAATTCCGAGCCTAAATCCATTAGCCGGTTCAGAAAAAGCAACCATGAGTTTACCAAGCTAATGAAAAAGATTGAACGCAGACGTGTACTGGCACATCCTATAAGTGAATTTCTAGGAACAATTGTCATTGTAATGATTATGTACTTTGGAGGAAAATTTGTTTTAACAGGCAGCAATGCTTTAACTGCAAGTTCATTAATAGCTTATTTAGTAATTTTCTCACAGGTATTAAATCCTGCAAAAAGCCTTTCAACGGTTTATTATGATATCCAAAAAGGAATTGCCTCATATGACAGACTAAAGGAAATAATGGAAATTGAAAACCACATCACCGATAAGCCCAATGCTGTTTCAATCGCTCAATTTCAAGATAAAATAAAGTTTGACCATGTGTATTTTAAATATACTGACACATATATTTTAAATGATATTCATCTTGATATTCAAAAGGGCCAGACCATCGCAATAGTTGGCCCCTCAGGTGCCGGAAAATCAACCCTGGTAGATATGATTCCACGGTTTTATGACGTTACAAAAGGAACCATCTATATTGACGGGGTTCCTTTGCAAGACCTTAAAAAACGAGAAATTAGAGAAATGATTGGGATCGTTAGCCAGGAAGCTATTTTATTTAATGACACTATATATAATAACATTGCTTTTGGAGCTGGTCATGTCAATGAAAGTGATGTGATCAATGCGGCCAACGTAGCCAATGCACATGAATTTATTACGCAAATGGATAACGGATACCAAACAAATGTTGGCGACAGGGGCATTAAATTATCCGGAGGGCAGCGCCAACGCATCACCATCGCCCGGGCAATCCTTAACAATCCGCCTATTCTTATTATGGACGAAGCAACCTCTTCTTTAGACAGTGAATCTGAAAAACTCGTTCAAAATGCTATTTTCAATCTAATGAAACATCGAACTTCTATTGTCATTGCACACCGGCTTAGTACTATCATGAAAGCAGATATGATCCTGGTCATGCAAGACGGAGAAATCGTTGAAAGAGGAAAATATAAGGAATTATTAGACCAAAACGGTTTATTTAAAAATTTACACAACAAACAATTTGATTGATCACTAATTCATAAACATA
>CAYMKE010000064.1:0-14016 GCA_964390955.1 uncultured Bacteroidales bacterium
TATCCGTATACAGAGGAAGTAAAATCAACCCTATAACCTTGGTGGATGCATTCCCTAAACCATAGATAAAACTATCTTTAGTAGCTAACTTTAGTTTATTTATCACAACTTATATTTTTTCTGCAAATATGAATTTGGTAAGTATTAAAAGCAGGGATAAACTTTCTTAATAAATTCAAAGGCATCCATAAACCTTTTAGAGGATTATATGATTTATGAATAACCTTAAGAGATTTAAATCCTGTATTATGCAAAAAGGTTTTCATTTGTTTCATAGAATATTCTCTCACATGCCCCATATGTCCAATAGTATATAATTTATTAAATTCAGAATAAGGGTCGCCTATTCCCTTCCCTAAGAGAAATTTAATTACATTCCTAATATTATAAAAATTCGGAGTCGAGAGAATAAGTTTCCCTTCGGTCGTAAGCACTCTGTTAATTTCCAATAATGTATCAATAGGATTAAAACGCAAATGTTCAAATATTTCATTAAAAAGAACAAAATCAAATGAATTATCAGGAAAAGGCAACTGCTCTGTTTCAATATTACATTTATATACTTTAAGAGCATGTTTTTTAATAAACGCATCAAATCTTCTCGGATCTATATCTATGCCCGTTACTGGAAAATTCCTTTTTTTTAGCATATACGTTAAGTGAAAGGGAGCAGAGCCAATTTCTAAAATTTTTCCTCCGTCATAAAATCTTTCAATTAATTTAAGTTCATATTGGTACCTTCGTTTATTGTTATGAAGATAATTTAAGTTCCAATTTTGTAAGGATAAATCTTCCGAGACTATCAAATTTTTTTCTAAATTTTCATTTTCTTGTCCCATTTTGAACCCCTAATTTTTTTTATTTTTAAAAAGTAAAATACTACATTAAGTCTTTAAAATATTACTCTAAATTAAACCCATATCTTATAACCAAGTCGTTACAAATATCCCTCAACCTTTGTTTGTCTTGTTCTTTCCATTGACTATACGATGGAAATTTTATTGTTTTCTGAACATTTTTCTTTTTATGCAAATTTTTTCGAATGATATTTTCTTTCAAATCAATTCCAATGAATTGAGCCAGAGACTTTACGTTTTCTATGGTTCGCTCATTAAAATTAAAGCTAAAAACACGATCTGCGTTAATTTTACTTTTAAAATCCTCAAGAAAAAGATTGGTCTCATTCCACAGCCATGCAGACTTTTCAAGCTGGCTTAAGTTGTCCCAGGTATCGGAATAATACCCATCTACAGGCTTTATTCGGCGCATTAGATTAGTATCATTACCACCATAATAATTCCTGTTAATAGCAGATCTTACAAACTCTCCCGGATGCCTGTATATATGAACAAATTTTGCATTTGGAAACAATTCGGCAAGGACAGGTGCAAAAAAAGTCAGGAAATTATTGGTTTCAATATATTGTTTATCTGTTTTGTATGAATACCTTAGATGCTGCTCTCTACCAGCCAGAAAAATCTCGGCAATACTTTGCCATAAATCCTTATCTAATCTACCTCTCTTAAAAAGATTATAAGCAAAAACACCTTGAACAGACAAATCGGGTTTTGGAACATGAAAAACTAACGTTTTATTATTTTTGCTGAAAAGATTTGCAAACCATTTTGTCCCGGTTCTGCCAGTTGACAAAAAAAATACAGGAGGATATAAATCATTGAAATCGTTTTCTCTCAAATCAAAAATCCTCCCCTTCTTCTTAGAAACCCCATATTGTAATAATGCTAATAATTCTTCTTTCATAAACCTAAATCTCAAATTATTATTAAAAAAGTAATGCAAATCATTAAGTTTTTATTTGTATTTTTCTTTTAGTTTATATTAAATAATATTTGATTCAATAGGCCGATTTTTTTGGAAATTATCCTAATAGTTTTGTTCATGCTTGTAGAAACCCTCCCATCAAGTATAGTTTATTCTTATGATAAGAATAAATCAAATACAAATTTAACCTTAAAATTTCACATAACAAAAAAATCTTATTCATCCAAAATTACACCTTACTTTGTACATTGTTTTAATATTTTACAAAGCTAAATTACAGATATATAGACCATCGGTCTTTCCCTTTTTGATAATTATTATTGTATTGCTCTCTTAGTTCTTCCGAATTTTTCATGTAGTTCCCAAATAATTTAATATGATATAATAAATGCAAACCAAAATTAATAGATATTTTTGTAAATTGTTTTCTTCTTTTAAAATTATTGAATTAAATCATGAAAATAGCCCTAATAGGTGGTACAGGCCGCAGCGGGACAAATATCACAAAAAATTTATTATCAGAGCATAGTCAAATAGCCACGCTGCCATTTGAACACCGTGTCACGATTGATCCGGGAGGAATAGTTGATTTTTATAATAGTTATTTTCATAACTGGACTCCGTTTTATGCAGATGCAAAACTTAAAGAATTCCAAACCTTTTTATTAAGCTTGGCCAATGAGTCTTTAGCAAAGAAATGGATCAATGCCATTATAAAAAAAATTGATTCAAAAGGCAAAAAAATAACCCCAATTTCATATTCTGGATGGGAGTTAGAAAAATGGTTCCCTGGTTATACGCACAGTGTACTTAAACTGATAGACAAACTCAAAATTTTTGAATATAGTGGAGCCTGGCCCGGAAGTAACCATTTATCGTTAAACAATAAGGTGTGGTTTGGGGAATACTATAATAAGCAGCAATTAGCCGCTATTTTAGGTGATTTTTTACGTGAGATTATTTTGTCCCTTTTGTCCTCACTACATAAACAAACTTTTGTGGAAGATAATACCTGGAACATTCTTCACGGACAAGAATTACATGAAATGCTTCCGGATGCCAAATTTATCCATGTTGTCCGAGATCCTCGTGATGTAATTGCCTCTTTTGTTAAACAACGTTGGTGTCCTGATAATGTAAACCAAGCTATCGTATGGTATCAGTCTATAATGAATAAAACATTAGCCTCTAAAAATAATTTAGAGGCCCAATGCCTTCTGGAATTAAAACTTGAAGACTTGGTTAAAGAGAAAGAAGCAGTCATAAAACAGATTTGTGGTTTTATTGAAATCCCTTTTGAAAAAAATCTTCTGCAAGTTGATTTGTCAAAATCTCATTCCGGAAGATGGAAGCAACAGTTTAGTAAAGAAGACCAGGTTCTTATTAATCAAGAATTAGCATATTATCTTGAGCTATTTAATTATCAATGATAGGCGGGAATTAGTTAATATGTGCCCAGTTTTCTCCTTTTTTAATCCGGCTGATTTGCATTTCCGACACATTAAAAATTTTTGCCAGAGTAGCCCCTGTAACTCCTAAACGTAATTGATGTTTGATAATACGAACATCAGATTCTTTTAATTTGATAAACGTACCACGTTTGGGAATTTGATAATTATTTCCCAGAAAATCTTTCCAGCCACTCCATTTATCATAATACAAGTCAGGACGTGCCGGAATGTTTGACGGACGGTTTTCCCAATTTCTGAAATCCTGACAATTATGGATTTTATTCATTTTTGCTATCCTGGCAGCATCTTCGTAACTTAAATACGATTTTTTTGTTTGCTGTTCAGGATACCCCAGGAAATCTCTCCAACCCTTCCAGCTGTCTCTTCTTTGAAAATACTCATCAGGCAAACGGGGGAAGTGCTTAGGCAAATCTTTTCCCTCTCTTTTGTATTGTTCGAATTTTCTTTCGGAAGTGACACCTTTGGGAACAAGGTTTTCTATAACCCATTTTTTGGCTAATGAATACGACCAATTGATTACATTATCATAGTCGTTAATGATTATGGATCTCATATGCTTTATAATTTAAATTTTTGTGATATGGATTTATACGTGATTTAATGAATTAAAGTTTCAATTTTTTTGTGTTGTTTTCTAATGTATTAATTTTAAGCAATTTATAAATTAAATTTTGTTTCCGTAATAGGTTATAACCTATTAATTGATACAAAAATATTAATAAACTCATTAATATAAAAATAAAAATGTATTTTATAGGCTATTAATTATTTATGAAATTTATAAATGATTGGGTATTGTTTTTTTAATAAGGAAAAATATAATTTCGTTTTGGTTATAAATAAAAATAGTTTACTTTTGCATTACTTTTTGGGTGCTTAGCTCAGCTGGTTCAGAGCACCTGCCTTACAAGCAGGGGGTCACTAGTTCGAATCTAGTAGCGCCCACATAAAGAGGTTATTCATAGTTTTGATTAACCTCTTTTTTATTTTACAGGCATTTTTAAGATATACATGATACATTTTAAAAGAGTAGCATTTTATACATTAGGATGTAAACTTAATTTTTCAGAGACTTCTGCAATGTCAAAATTTTTTAAAGATAAAGGATACATAGAAGTACCCTTTGGTGAACGAGCAGACATAAATGTTATCAATTCATGTTGTGTTACACATATAGCAGAAAGAAAAACCCGTCAAACGGTGTCAAAAATAAAACGAAAAAATCCGGAATCTATTGTTGTGGTAGCAGGATGTTATTCACAGGTGAAACCTGAGAAGGTAAGCTCATTAGATGGTGTGGATATTGTACTCGGGTCCGATGAAAAATTTCATATAATGGATCATATAAATAGATATGAACAACAAAAACGGCCATTTTCAAGCGTGTCCGGATATAGTACGCTAAATATTTTTCAGCCGTCATATTCAGCCGGCAAACGAACAAGGTCCTTTCTTAAAATTCAGGACGGATGTGATTATTGGTGTAGCTATTGTATTGTACCGATGACTCGCGGGAAGAGCAGGAATATGCCTGTTGCTGATATAATGGACCAGGTGAAGCAAATCAACCGGCAAGGGGTTAAAGAGATTGTATTAACCGGTGTTAATATTGGTGATTTTGGGAAATCAACAGATGAGACATTATATCAGTTGTTGGTTCAGTTATCTAAAAACAGGGAACTCAAAAGAGTCAGAATATCTTCTATTGAACCGAATCTGTTAACGGATGATATTATTGAACTGGTTGCAACCTCCGATAATCTCATGCCACACTTCCATATTCCATTACAGTCAGGGAGTGACAGAATTTTGAAAGCAATGAGACGAGGGTATCATTTAGATACATTTAGAAAACGAGTGGAAAAAGTGAAGTCATTAATGCCGGATGCAGGCATAACAATTGATTTAATTACAGGATTTCCCGGGGAAACAGAAGCAGATTTCAACGAAACAGTCTCATTTATTAACAGTCTTGATATTTTTTATCTTCACGTTTTTACCTATTCCGATCGTGAAAATACAAAAGCCTGGGATATGCCTTCAAAAGTGCACCCTAAAGAAAAAGAAAGACGGAGTAAAAGACTTCATGAATTATCAGGAAAGAAAAAGGAATTATTTTTAAAGAGTCAACAAGGTACTTTACATAAAGTATTATTTGAAGATCATAAAAAAGAAGATAATATGTTTGGGTTCACTGAAAACTATATTAAAATACAAACAACATATAACCAATCACTGGCAGGAAAGATTAAAACCGTATTGTTGAAGGAGATGAACTCCATTGGAAATATGGACATAGATATAAAATAAAGTTTACAATGCGAATATATTAACAGATGCTTTTTATAATTTTATGGTGATTTATAAATCTTTAAAATTACATGAATGAATCTGGAAAAAGTTTGTAATCAGGCAATCAAAATAATTAAAGAAGTAGCAGAATTTATAGAAAAAGAAAAGAATAATTTAAAACAAGATACAATTGAGCATAAAGGGATTCATGATTTTGTAACATATGTGGATAAAGCTGCAGAAAACAAATTAGTGGATGGATTGAAACCGATCCTTCCTGAAGCAGGGGTTATTGCTGAAGAAGGAACCGGTGATAATGAACATAATCAATATACCTGGATTATTGACCCGTTGGATGGAACAACAAATTATATTCACCATCTGCCTCCTTATTCCATTAGTGTGGCATTGATGCACAATCAGCAAATTATTATGGGTATTGTTTATGAGATCACGCTCAAAGAATGTTTTTATAGTTGGAAAGGAAGCAATGCATGGTTAAATGGGAACAGGATTCATGTAAGCAATCAACAAAAGGTAATGAATTCGTTTGTAGCGACCGGTTTCCCGTATATCAATTTTGATCGTATAGAACCCTATATGAAATTGCTCAACTATTTAATGCAAAACACCCCGGGCGTAAGAAGGCTGGGTTCTGCTGCTGTAGATTTAGCCTATGTAGCGTGTGGGCGATTCGAACTTTTTTTTGAATACAACCTTAAACCCTGGGACGTAGCAGCAGGTGCTTTTTTGGTTCAACAAGCAGGAGGAAGGGTGACAGATTTTTCGGGAGGGAATGATTATTTATTTGGGAAAGAGATGATAGCAACCAATGGATATATCCATGAAGAATTCACTAAAATTGTAAGTAACCATATGAATCCTGAAAAATAAAACGATGATGAACACTCTTGGATTTTATATTTTTTATATCATTGCCTGGTTTATTGCCCTGCTCCCTTTTAAAATATTATATTTGTTATCTGATATTCTGTTTGCTATAGTTTATTATATTATTCCATATAGAAAAAAGGTCGTTTTAAATAATCTCCATAATTCATTTCCCGGGAAAAGCCGGGATGAAATTGACAGCATTGCCAAAGCATTTTATACACATTTTTGCGATATTATATTTGAGGTCATCAAGATGATCCATCTATCAAAAAAACAGTTGGATAAGCGAGTTGTTTATGAGGGGTTAGAGCTTTTCACGGATGCTTGCCAGCAAAACAAGCATATTACGGTTTTTTTAGGCCATAATGGAAATTGGGAATGGATATCAGGCCTGGGGCGCCATATTTGCCATCATGCTTATACCGTTTACAAGCCACTTAATAATAAACATTTTGACCGGTTTATGTATCGTATCCGCACCCGTATGGGAATTGACCTTTTGCCAATTCGTCAAGTATCCAAAGAACTATTAAAAAATGCCCGGAATAATCATTTAACCGCAACCGGGTTTATCGCGGATCAAACACCAACATGGGATGAAATTGGATATTGGACGGAATTTTTGAACCAGGATACACCTTTTTCTATTGGTGTAGAAAAAATAACCAAAAAGATGAATGCAGCCGTGGTGTATTTAGCTACAGAAAAAGTTTCCCGCGGATATTACAAGGTCAATGTCATAAAATTATTTGATGAAAGCAAAGATCAACCTGAATATGCCATCACTGAAAAATATGCCAGAGTCTTGGAAGAGCATATTCAAAAGCACCCTGCTCATTGGCTTTGGAGCCACAGGAGGTGGAAGAGGAAAAGAAAAAGAGATAAAAGGATTATTCCTGAATAAGATATTTTGATATCTTTGTATTTATTAATAATCAAAGGCCAAATAAGGTATGTCAAAAAAAATATTAATTCTTTGTCCTCATCCCGATGATGCTGAATTTGCTTGTGGCGGTAGTATTGCAAAATATTCTGAAGAAGGTTGCGAAATTCATTATTTGGTTTTTTCTAAATGCGTTAAATCGCTTCCTGATAATTTACCGGACAATACTTTATTTAATGAATTATATGCGGCAGCAAAAATTTTAGGTGTGCAAAAAGAATGCATCCATACTTTTGATTTTCCAGTTCGGGATTTTCCGGCTTATCGACAGGAAATTCTGGAATTAATAATACAAAAGAAAAAAGAAATCAAACCGGATATTTTATTTTTACCTGAACAATACGACATTCATCAGGATCATTCTGTAATACATCAAGAGGGGGTTAGAGCGTTTAAAACAGATGCTTCTATCCTGGGGTATGAATTGCCCTGGAACAATGTTTATCAGACCAGGCTCAATTTTTTTGTAACTTTATCTGAAATGCACATTGAAAAGAAACTAAATGCCATCAAGTGTTATAATTCACAGATTTTTAGGGAATATATGAAGCTGGATTTATTTAAAAATTTTGTCAAGTTCAGAGGAGCAATGATCAATAAACAATATGCAGAAGCTTTTAACCTGGTTCGTTGGGTTGAATAGTTATTTTATTGATCTGTTCGCTTTGGTTTTTTGTTCGTTTACTCAACTAAAGCGTATTTAATATATGTGTTAGTTTCTCTGTTAATTTTTTTCTTGAATATATCTCTAAGTCAGGCTTAGGGGCAATAATTGTTTTCTTGTCTTTTAACCACATTAAAAAATAATATTTTATATGGTTTTTAAATTCTCTATGATCTATATAATTGTGCATCTGATCTCTTTTGTTCTCATGTAATAAATGTGCTGCATTCCCTTCTGGAGGGCCAATTGACAATATTGGGGTTCTGCTGGCAATATATTCAAATAATTTTCCTGTAATGATAGCATGATTGTTAATAGCTTGCGGTATGATAAAGAGCAACAAATTGCTTTTTACCATTTTGTGAACTGCAATATGATGTGGAACATGATTTTCAAAATGCACGATGCCTGTTAGTTTGTATTTTTTTATGCTTTCAATAGTATCATCATGAACATTTCCGGTAATTTGTAATTTGAAGAATTTTTGAAACTGTTCGTTTTCATTTTTTAATTCATCAAGTGCTTTCCATAAATTTTCAATATTTTGATTATGTTTAAAATTCCCAATATAAGACATAATAAATTCTCTTGTTTTTATATCTTTTTTTTGAGGCATATCTTTTTTGTCAAATCCGTTTGGAAGAATCTCAATGCGTTTTGCGCGTGATGAAAATTCATTATACATTCCTTTGCTCACCACGGTTATGCAATCAGCTTTAGTTAAAATTTTTGTTTCAAGTAGATAATCTTTTTTTTTGGTTTTTTTGGTACGTGGGAATAAATGATTATAATAGATATTAGTCCATGGATCCCGAAAATCAGCAATCCACGGGATATCAAAGTGCTTTTTCAAATACAAACCGGTTAGGTGAGTGCTATGGGGAGGCCCGGTAGTAATAATGGCATCAACACGTTCTTTTTGGATAATTTTTTTTGCTTTCCTTTTGGCAAAATAAGCCCATCCTTTCCGGGCATCCGGGATAAAATAGTTGGCACGGATGTAAAATATCATTTTTTTTAACGTTCCTTTTTCTTTTGGATCATAATGAATACCAACAGGAACAGTTTTCCCTTTTTTCCCTGTTAATTTATTGTAGATTGCAAATGGTTCAATGGTTGATGTTTGATATACCGTTAAATCCTCCGGTATTTCATTTAATAGTGTGTAATCATATGAAGGGTAACTCCCCTTTTTTACGGTAAGGATTATAGGTTCCCAACCAAATTCTCTTAAATAACGTGCAAATTTCAAGAAGCGATATACCCCGGGACTCGATGCGGGAGGCCAGTAATATGTGATAATCAACACTTTTTTTCGCTGCATGGTTAATTGAATTTTATTTTTCCAAAGCTTTTAATAAGCTGGATAAATTCACTTTTTTATCTAATATACCATACAAGTCATTTATTTTAACCCGGTCCTGTTCCATGCTGTCACGGTCGCGAATAGTAACCGTGTCATCTTCGAGGGTCTGATGGTCAATGGTGATACAATAGGGTGTTCCGATGGCATCCTGCCGGCGGTACCTTCTGCCAATAGAATCTTTTTCTTCATACTGACAGGTAAAATTGTATTTTAAGTCATTCACAATACCATGTGCTTTTTCAGGCAGTCCATCTTTTTTTACAAGAGGAAGTACCGCTATCTTCACTGGCGCCAAAGCGGGAGGCAATTTTAAAACCACCCGTTGTTCTGTTTTACCGTTTTCTTTTTGGATGTCTTCTTCTTCGTATGATCCTGCCAGAACAGCCAGAAACATCCTGTCTAATCCTATAGACGTTTCAATAACATAGGGCACATAGCTTTCTCCTAACTCATCATCATAATACTGTAATTTTTTTCCGCAATATGTTTGGTGTTGTGATAAATCAAAATCAGTACGGGAATGTATTCCTTCCAGTTCTTTAAATCCGATAGGGTATTCATATTCAATATCCACGGCAGCATTGGCATAATGGGCAAGTTTTTCATGCTCATGAAACCGGTATTTTTCATCGCCCATACCCAATAATTTATGCCAATGGATCCTGGCATTTTTCCATTTTTCAAACCATTCCAGCTCGGTTCCCGGCCTCACGAAAAATTGCATTTCCATTTGTTCAAATTCACGCATCCTCATGATGAACTGTCTGGCAACAATTTCATTCCTGAATGCTTTGCCTGTTTGTGCAATACCAAAAGGGATTTTCATCCGGCTGGTTTTTTGTACATTCAGAAAGTTAACAAATATTCCCTGAGCTGTTTCCGGGCGTAAGTATAAATCATTGCTGCCTTCTTCAGTAGACCCCAATTGAGTTTTAAACATCAGGTTAAATTGTCGCACGTCTGTCCAGTTTTTTGAGCCTGAAACCGGACATGTGATCTCATAATCATCAATGATCTGTTTCAACTCTTTGAGGTCTTCTTTTTCAAGGGCTTGCTGGTAACGTTGGGTTAATGTGTCAATTTTTTCTATATTGCTTAATACCCGTGGATTGGTAGCCATAAATTGTTGTTCGTCAAAGGCATCGCCAAATCGTTTTTTGGCTTTAGCCACTTCTTTATCTATTTTAGCCTGGAATTTGCCCCTGTGTTCCTCAATCAATTCATCGGCACGATATCTTTTTTTGGAGTCTTTGTTGTCAATCATGGGGTCATTAAAAGCATCTACATGGCCGGATGCTTTCCATATTTTAGGGTGCATGAAAATTGCAGAGTCGAGACCTACAATATTTTCATTTAACCTAACCATCGCGTTCCACCAATATTGTTTGATGTTGTTTTTTAATTCTACCCCATTGTGGGCATAATCATAAACAGCATTCAACCCATCATATATTTCACTTGAAGGATAAACAAAACCATATTCTTTGCAGTGTGCTACAATTTTTTTAAAAAGATCAGGGTGTGTCATATTTTTAAAATTTTATTTTTTTAAAGTTCAAAAATAAATAAAATTATTGTTTTTTTAAGGTGTTCATGAGCTCACTTCGTTCGGTTTACACGCCTCGAATTTGAACTTTATAGAGCAAACACTTGACTCTTTACCCGGGTACTATGTGGTGTGTTGTTTTTTGTGAAATAAAAAAATTTTTTTAATCCGGTTTTCTTTTATATATTTATTAAGCATTAAATAAAGCATCCATTCATTGTAAAAATTTATCTTGAGATGATGAAACCTCTATGACAAAATTTTTGACACACTATTTATTCCGTATTTTAATCGGGACGCGGATGATTATAAAAGGAAAAGAAAGGTATAAAGGATATAGAGGTATAGAGGATATAAGGGGAAACACACCCCTATCCCAAACGCCCTCTAAACCTCTAAACTTCTAAACTTCTAAACTTCTAAACCTCTAAACTTAACAACTTAACAACTTATTAACTTAAATATAAACATATGAAACAAGCAAATAAAGAGCATAAAACGATGATTATCTGTTTTTATGCCTAAGACAAATTTAAAGTCCGGAAAATCAATTGTTTTACCACAAGCCCTAAAGGGAGCAATTGATTTTCTTCACTCCCTTTAGGGCTCGGGGTAAATGAAGAAAACCAATTATTATTTATTAATCATTAAATTTTTTATCACCATGAAAAAAACTACTTTTATTTTAATTTTTGCAATAGCTTGTGCAACAGGTTATTCACAGTGGGAGCATTCCGGCGGTCCGGAGGGAACAAGGCTGGATAATATTGAATACGCCCAAGGCAGGTTATTTGCCGATATGGCATATTATTCCGATGACAATGGCGATACCTGGCATGAATATTCCGCGAGGCCAACCGATAAACATATATCTTCTTTTATCGAATCAGGCAGCAGGATACTGATTACAGGAAACAATACCGTTTATGGCAGTGACAACAAAGGCGATTCATGGACAGAAAAAATAACAGGATTGCCCGGGGATATGCAGGTGCCCAATGTATTTACCGATGGCAGCACCGTGTACCTGGTAACCTTTAGCGGAGATTTATATTCTTCAACAAATGATGGGGATTCGTGGTCGGAAGTAACAACCAATTTAGATAAATATAAAATTATGGACATGGTATTCATTAATGATACTATGGTGGCTTATACCGAGGACCCCTTTAAAGGGGATGATGCCATCCATTGGTCCACGGATGCAGAAACATGGACAGCCAGCAACTATCCTGATTACGCTGTGACATCATTGGAAATAGCTTACAATAAAGTATATGCAATAGCTCAAAACGATGGGTTATACATCTCTTCTGACAATGGGAACACTTTTGCCAATGTAAATTCCGATATAAACAGCGGGTTCTTATTAGAGAATAATAGTGATTTATTTTATTTTTCCAAAGACGACGGGGTAAACCTGTTATCAGAAGATGGAACAACACTGACCCCGAAACAAAATGGCATTGCTACAAATATATTAAGTGACCTGATATCAGCGAATAATATTTTATTTCTTGCCACGGGTATAGGCGTATACCGTTCCGGGAACAATGCAGAAAACTGGACACTTGCCAATGAAGGGCTTGGATATCAACCGGTCAATGCAATGGTGAATTTAGGCGATACCCTTTTCGCAGGTACCGGTGGCGGTGTGTGGCGCTCCTATTCTTATGGATTGAGATGGGTGCCTGTAGGGCTCAACGGGAAAGTAATATCCAGTATGGTATATGCCAATGATGCCATTTATGTTGTTGCCAATGTCAACAATGCAGTGGAAAATGTATATATGTCTGATGACCTCGGTGAAACGTGGTCTGAAGTAGGTAGCGGGCTTCCTTCAACACAAAATGGCTCGGTAACTGCATTTAAAAATAATTTAATCTTTAAAGCATTTGGAGAAATCTATAAATTAGAAGGTTTTACCGGTACCTGGCAACAAATCAGAAGCAATAGTGGCGCCATCTGGGCGGATGGTGATTATCTTTATGTAGGTGGAAATGTGTTGCAACGAACATCGGATTTATCATCATGGGAGAATCTTTCAGGGTTAAATAATGATATAGACCATTTTACAAAGGATAACCAGTATTATTATGCGGGGGGAATATACCGTAGTACAGGCCAAAGGCCAATGTATCGTTCATCAGACGGGGTGAGTTTTTCAGAATTCACAACAGGACTGCCCCAATGCGATGGCGGAAGCCTGGCCACAAGAAATGATACCACATATTACGCGGTTACAAAACATAAGTCGGAAAGTGGTTCTATACAAGTTTATGATTCAATTTATGTATATGAAACATATTCCGACGCTTCTGGGTGGACACTTTTCCAGGAGCTTCTTCCTGATATTATTACATGCACCTTGTACGGAACAGAAGAAAGCTTGTTATTGGCATCAGCAGTAAGTGCAAAAGGGTTGTACCGATACAATTTTCAACCCATACCCGAAGTGCCCGATACGGTGGATCAAATAGAATATCCCCCGGTATCAAATGCAGATATTCCTTTCGAAGAAGAAAATATTTCATTGAATATCTACCCCAACCCCGTATCAGATAACATAACCATACAATCAGGACAACCGGTAAACGCAGTTACTGTTTTCAATCAGCAGGGAATATCATTGATTAGGAAAAATGGCGGAAACATTCAATCAGTTGATGTTTCATCCCTTTCTCCGGGATTTTATTTTATTTCAATAGAACAGAATGATCAGATTAGTACACGTAGAATTATTATTAAATGATTATCTGTTTTTAACTCAAGCTCTAAAGGGAGCAATTGATTTTCTTCACTCCCTTTAGGGCTCGGGGTAAATGAAGAAAACCAATTATTATTTATTAATCATTAAATTTTTATCATCATGAAAAAAACTACTTTTATTTTAATTTTTGCAATAGCTTGTGTAACAGGTTATTCACAGTGGGAGCCTTCAAACGGGCCGGAAGGGGAAAGCCTTAAAAAAATCATTTATGCAAACGGCAGGTTGATAGCGGTCCCGTCAGGCGCAGGTTCATTGTATGAATATTATTATTCGGACACGTATGGCGA
>CAYMKE010000065.1:0-13943 GCA_964390955.1 uncultured Bacteroidales bacterium
GACATGATGAAACAAGCTCTATTCTAATAAATGGTTGATAGATTTAAAGAATTGTGTATTGTGTAGCTTCTTTTTCGTCTTTTTCTCCGGAATATTTTTCTTTATACTTTAAAATGATTATTTCATGCGTGCATTTATTTTATATATTTGTAACTAAATATTAATGATCATTTTAATGTTTCTAATAAAAATACAGGGGCAATTGAATTGGTTAATACACTAATATCACAATGGGATAATTCATTCAAAAGAAGAGACGAGGTAATAAACCATTTATTTAAAATATTTAAATCATGAATATGAATGTAGACACGAAAGATTTCGATACCAGCAATACAAATAAGGAGGTTAGTAATATAGATGAAGAAAAAGAAAAGAATGACTTTCTTTTTAATTTTATTGATTCTGAAGTCTATAATATAAAAAACAATCAAAAAGAAAACGATCTTTTTGATGATTTTAGTAACCTTAATAGTTTTATAGATCATCAAATTCCGGTATACAGCCACAAAGAAACAACTTTTAATAATTATTTTTCAAATACACAAAACTGGATCGGGTATATTACAAATGTTTTTGAAAGTGACTTTGAAGCCAAACTAATTGACCGTAATAAACAGGATACTTATGAAATGGCTACATTTGAAAAATTAGAAATCTCAGAAGAAGATAAGAAGTTTATTGAGATAGGAGCTGTTTTTTATTGGAGTGTAGGCTATGCAGTTAGAAACGGCCAAGTAAAAAAAGAATCTTTAATAAGATTTAAAAGAACAGTAGATTGGACAGAGAACGAATATGATAAAGCTGTAGACAGAGCCAATAATCTATTAAATAACTTATCGTGGGAATAATACATTTAATTTGTTGTTGTCTTTAAATGATAAAATAGCTGAAATTACATTAATCGGGACCGGCGGAGGTTACGGAGAAAGCATTGTAATTCATATGGGACTTAATAATTGGATTGTTGTTGACTCCTGTATCAATCCTTATAGTAAGACATGCTTACCTTTAAAATATTTAGAGGAATTAGGTGTAAATATTGAAAAAGACTTAAAACTTGTTATTTGCAGCCATTGGCATGATGACCATATAGCTGGCATCTCCCAATTGCTTAAAAAAGGGATGAATGCTGATTTTGTTATGGGGCATGTATCTGACAGGAAAAAATTTTTGCAAATGGTTACTCTTGATTATGAAAAATGTTGTTATGATGCTACATTATCATCTACCTGTGAATTAAACAGATGTCTTAAAATATAAAAAAACAGAGGCAAACAAATAAAAAGAGCATGCCAGAATAAAGTGTTATTCAAAGTTCATGAAAATTTATTCAATAGTGAGATTTTTGCATTATCCCCTTCGGATTTTGTTATTAATGAATTTGATGATGAAATATCAACACTTATTACTGAATATGGTTCAAAAAATAAAGCAAACGCCCCAAAGAAAAGAGAGAAGCATATTCATAAAACAATAAAAAGTTTTAATAATACATTATATGAAATAAAGTATAACAGAGGTGTAATTCGCAGCACATTAAATATGTCAAAAAATAGTACAAACTGGGAAGTCGAGCTTTTTGATAAGGCATTTAAAGTAACAAAGAAAGAGACTGTACAGTAATGTTTCAATAGCAACAACTGAGGCTACAAGGAATGGAAGACTTCTTAAAAAGTCATAATTATTCAAATATATGCATTGAAAAACAATTATTAAGATAACGACAGCTATATAACTCAATCTTATCCAACATGCAATTTTCCTGTAATATTTCATGATTATATTTGAGTTATATTTAATTCAAATCACTCCACCTTTACTTCCAACACCTTACTCGTATCCACGCCTAAGATATCAATCACTTTGACCATGATCTTATAAGTGCCGGATTTGGCATATTGATGGGGTACTGATAAAAATTCCAGTTCATTTTTTTGTTTGGTGCGGAAACTTTGCCATTCGTTTTCAAAGATGTAGTTACCTGTCCACTGTTCTTCTATTTCTCCGTTTTCTTTTTGAATGTGAATAATTTCTTTCTTGTCTTCGTAATTGAAATCCACTGCCCAGTAATCAATCCAGTCGTACCAGTTTTCGGTGAGGACTTCGCGGGATTGTATTATGCCGTTTTTATCTTTACTCACTTTTACAATGTCGCCATTATCTATAATGACTTTGCTGCTGCCTTTTTTCAGGTTTTCCTGTATATCTTCGATATCATCCTGGGTGTAGCTGGTTACAAAGTCTTTTAGTTCTATTTGTACGGTTTTGTCTTGTACTTTAGGTTCGGCATGCAGGTATGCTACATCAAAAAACTTTACATGCCCTTTTGCTACAGCTTGTTTATCAAAAACTTCTTTGGGGATGTACCGCAGGCGCATATCTACGCCTTGCTCTTTATATTCCTGGATAATGCGTGGCTGTAGACCCATTTCAAACTCGAATCCCAGCACATCTACCTGTGTAAACAAGTTTTTTTTGCATTCTTCAAAAATATCCTGCAGGCGGGTTTGTGTTACCGGTACATCCAATGGGCCGACATGCACCATTCTGCCAGAACGTTTCCCGTGCAGGTGGGCATGGCCTTCCATACGGGTAGCTTTGTAAGCCTCCAGTATTAAGTTGATGTACATATTTTCTTTTTGTTCCAGTTTGCCGTTGTGCAAGTCGTCCATAAAAAACTGGCGCTCGTATTTGCCAAGGTTCAGCACTTCAAATGCCCGGAAATCTTCTCCGTTTTTGTGTTTTTTGCGTTGTACCTGTATCATTCGTTTGCGGGTGGTGTGTATGGCAAAGCGGCCTAAATCGGTGCATATCCATTTACGGTTCAACTTTTCAGCCACAGCAGCCGTAGTGCCACTGCCACAAAAAAAATCGGCCACCAGGTCGCCTTCGTTACTGCTGGCTTTGATGATGCGTTCGAGTAAAGCTTCTGGTTTTTGGGTGGGATAGTCTATTCTTTCTATAGCTTGAGAATTTATTGCGAAGATATTCGTCCAAGTAGATTGAATTGGATAACCTTTTTGTTCTTCAAGATATTTTTTTATGCGAATTCCATCATTATTAGTAAAATGTAATCTATTCTCTTTATCTAATCTTTCCATGGTTTTATACGGACAACGCCAATAACCATTAATACCTTTATACTCATATTTATATCCCCCACCTGAAAGGCCTTTTGCAGTTAAGGGACCATCTGTCCATCTTTTACCATTTTTATCTATTCTATTAAACCTCTGTTTATATTCTTCGCTATATGGTTCATATTGTTGATTCCATGTATAATTAGATGATTTTGTATAGTAATAAATAAAATCAGCATTAACGCCATATTTGCCAGAATCACTATGTGCACTAGTTCTTTTCCATACAATATCATTCCTGTAATATTCACGTCCAAATATATCGTTTAGTATTATTTTTATAAATGCATTTACTCTATTATCACAATGCACATAAATACTTCCATCCTCAGCCAACAAGCCATGCATTAGTTTGAGCCGTTCGTACATCATAGCCAGGTATGAGGATATGCCTCTGCCCCATGTATCCCGGTAAGCGATCTCTTCAATCACGCTTTGTTTTTTGGTGGCGCTTTCACCGTTTATGGTTACATCAAACGAAAAATCGGAGCCTACGGCAAATGGCGGGTCAATGTAAATGAGCTTTAAACCACCTTGTTTTTCAATTTCTTCGCGAATAGGGCCATTAACAAGAGATGATAAAATAAGTTTGTTGTCGCCCCAAACCAGTTTATTTGTCCACCCTTTTAACTGGCGGCCTTTGGTATCAAACAGGCTCAGTTCATCACCCTCTTTCATACTTTCTTTACGGGGCTCGTCAATATGCTCAATGCTGTGAAATGGCAGGGTTACATTGGTTACTTCTTCATTGCGGCCATTCCAAAACAAAAACACATCTTCGTCATCTTGGTACAATTTGTAAATGTATTCTTTGGGCAGTTTTTTGCCTGCTTTTATTAGCTCTATTATTTCTTTTCTTTCGTTGTCGTTCATTTGTCTGAATCAGGATTTACCGGATTAATAGATTTATTGGATTGTTAGTTATATTTTGGATTATAAATTTTTTTATTTCTTTGCTTGTTCACTCAGGTTCATTTCTATTATCTTTTTTTAGTTCTTTTATACCAATATTTCTAATAATTGATTTCATTTGATTGATGGCTATCTCATTTAGTTTATTTAATCTTTCTGCTTTAGAAATGCCCATTCTGATAAATTCAGCATTCATGCTTTCCATATTTGCCAAAACCAATAATTGTTCTAATGTGCTATGATCCCTTATATTACCTTGTTTTCCAGTGTTGCAGTCCTTCCATTCTTTTGCTGTTACGCCAAAAAGAGCTATATTCAACAGATCAGCTTCGCTGGCATAAATATATTTTTTCTGTTCCGGATTAATAACCGGAGGAATAAGTTTTTCCTTTACAGCATCTGTATGTACTTTATAATTTATTTTAGCCAATGTTCGATGTAAATTCCAATCAAGGCTTTCTCTTTCTATTTCTTCATTTTTAAGCCTTTGAAATTCTTTAATTAAATATAATTTAAACTCAGCACTTAACCAAGAAGCAAACTCAAAGGCTATATCTTTCTGTGCATAAGTTCCCCCACCTTTTCCTGTTTTGGTGATTAACCCTTTAGCATTGGTATCTTGTATCCATTTTGAAGGTGATAAGGTAAAACTATTACTGCCAGCCTGATACAAAAGGGAGTCGAATTCGACCCCTTTAAAATTTTTGTTATTAATCTGCTCCCACAATCCAAGGAATTCCAAAGTACCCCGGTTTCTTAACCAATTTTTAATAATATCTTTGGGTACTTGTGGATTTCTATGCCTTGCAATATCAGTTAATGAAATATAATCATCACTATATTTTTCAATAAATGAAACAGTCGTATTCTTAACATGAAGTATCTTAACTTTATTTGGCATATTACTTGATCTTATATTGAAAACAGTGTTTGAATATCTTTAAATTTTTTGATATTGTTTTTATGTTTTTTCCATTCTTCCTGCATAATGTAAACAGATTTATAAATTATTTCTTTCTGTGCTTTGTTTACATCAGCACACCAGTTGATTAATCGTTTGATCTTGTTTCGGTCATTTACTTCCTCCCTTCCTTTGGTTTCAATGATAAAAATATTTTCATTGTCTTTTTTTACAAAAAAGTCGGGAAAATATTCACGGATGTTGCCATCCTCTGACTGGTATTCAATTTTGAAATTCACTCCCCCTTCTCCCATTGTATTTTTAGCAAAAGCAGTGATATCATCACATTTTTCTTCAAGAAAAGCAGCAAATTCCAGTTCAAAAGCATTATCTCCAATAATTTTATTAAAAACCGACTTTTTAGGGATTAAAAAGGGCTGTTCACTGGCAATTTTGGGTTTTGTATTCCGTAGCGCGATATGGTTTTTTACCTCTGCTGTGCCTTTATCCGTAATGGTTAATTCGTTTATGGCTTTTTTAAAAGCATTATAAATGGCCATTTTAGGTTCAAGCTCTGCTAAATTGCGGATGCTTTGGGGATTTTCAAGTGCAATCTCTCTTCCAAACAGCTTGTATTTAATAAATGCTTCCACTTTGGGATATAAAATACTGAATCCATTAAACAGCCTGCTTTCTTTAAGTATGTTATTTGTTATAAATCCTATTACATTTCTGTAATCAGGGACATTATTTTTAAACTCGGTCTTATGGGAAAATTTGCCATCAATGTAATGAAATACAATCTCTTTAAGTTCATCATTATTAAATTGTTTGTAAGCTGCAGGTTTATATTCCAGTTGATCAATATTTATTTCGTCAATTTTTTTGTATTCCTTTATTATCCGGGGAGTAAGTTGCGGGATCGCTATATCCAGGCTATCAAGGTCTTTTTTGTCATTTTCTTTATCTACTTCAATAATAATCGGATTTTTTCCGGGGCCCCCTGTCTTCCCCATCGGACTGTATTGAAATTCGACACCTTCGGTTTTAAGGCTTTCCACAAATTCAATAAAAGCAGGTGTGCCAATAACCACTAATTTTTCATTCACACTTAGTTCGTACATCTTTCTTAACCCACGGCCAATAGCCTGTTCGGGTAAAATATTGGATTTAGCATTAAAAGGGCGTAAACCAACGATTGTTGTTACATTTCTTACATCCCATCCTTCTCGCAGCATTAAGACAGAGCATACGGCCCGGTAGGGAGAGGTGTCACTATCCACCAAATCAGCATCTTTTCTGAGTTTTTCCAATTCTTCCAATGCCCGTTTATTGGTAGCTGTTTCTTTTACCTCACCGCTTTTATTGGTGTGTATGGTTAATACAGCATTTTTCATCAAGGCGTATTCTTTTTCAAGAAATGTTGCTGCTTCATCAGCTTCTTTGGTACTCATAGTCATGATAAACAGAATGGGCGTTTTGCTATTTTTCAAAGCATGGTATTGCTTTTCCCATTCCAAATACCCCAAATGAATAAAATCTTTATATCGCTCAATAAATTCACTTGAGTCTTTTTCTTCAATCTTCTCACGCGAGGCTTCATCCGGTAATACGGGGGTTTTTACAATATTATCCCAAATTGCTTCTACCAATGGGTAATCTACAATTGTTTGTGTAAAGATAGCGCCATTGTTGTGTTTGGGTGTTGCAGTAGTGTCCAGTTGAAGGCAAATACTATTTCCTGTTTTCAACTTAATTTTGTTATTGATGTCTTCAATACTTTTAAACCATTGTAGTGAATCATCGTGAATATGGTGGGCTTCGTCGTTCATTATCATCAGATCTTTAATTTTATTGCTGCGTAACACTTTGCCTAAATCCATTCCCCGGGAGGTGTCTGCGTCTGGCTTGGGTTTTTTGCCCAGAAACATTTCTTCTACTGATGGCTCTTCATCTTCCTGTAAATATACCCTGTGGATGTTGGTTAAAAAAATATTTCCATTGTCAGATATAGGTTTTAATTCATCTTGTATGTGCAGGGTAAGCTGAAAATCCGTTTTCCAGTTTTTATCACAATATCCCTCATCCGGTAAAAACGGTTCATTAAAAAACATATTAAAGCCATCAAAATCTTTCCGTATCCTGTTCAATACAATGATATTGGGCGCAATTACAAGAAAATTTCGCGAAAATCTTATATCATTTTCATAAAGCGAATTAAAATAAGCCCAAATCAATACCAGGCCTAAAACCTTAGTTTTACCGGTACCGGTAGCCATTTTAATAACATACCGTGGCCAGTTTTCATCAAACATACCTGCACTTACCCTGCCGGAACTGTCAAATTTCATCAATTCAAATTTGTCGTGTGCTTGTGCTATTTCATATAAATAGATGATGGATTCAATGGCTTCTCTTTGGGCAAAAAAATATTGAAAAAATTGGCCTTTATCTGTTTTGTGTTCTTTGTTAAACCAATAATTTAGCAGTGCTTCAGTGGTATTGCTGCAACCTGAATAACCGCTTTCCCTCCAGTTTGTAACAGCTTTTCTTATTTTATATACCAAAGGCGGCAGCAGCTTTTCATAAGCCTCATGGACTTCTTCCAACTGTTGTTTTCCTGGCGCCCAACGTGTTTCGGGTGGTTTAATGAGAAAAGGTTTATCGTTTTGCATACTTAATGTACATTTATTCTATATTTTATTTACTTTAATTTCTAATTTTCTTCCAGTATTTATAAAAATAGAAGTCTTTATCTGTTGTTCATTCATTTTATAATAATAGTTTTTTTTCAAAAATAGAAAATTAATCAGTAAGTGCTACTAAAAAAAATCCAAACAATACAGAAAAAATAATGCCTTTGGTTGTCGGAAAGATAATATTTTTTTGGGGAGAATAGCATAATAAATAATCAGGATACAAGAATACAACATCCTCCCGATATTTTTGTAATTTTATGATCAAAAAAACAAACAGTTGCTATGATTGGCCAAGTTGCACAAGTTGCAATTGAACCGGCGGGATTTTTAACTAATTATAAAACCTTTAATTTCTTATGGCACGTGATATATCCCAATTAAACCCATCACCATTGTGGAAACATTTTAAAGCCTTGTCAGGTATTCCCCGTCCTTCAAAAAAAGAAGATAAAGCAGTACACTACGTGAAAAATTTCGGCGAATCAATCAACCTGGAAACACACGTTGATAAAACAGGAAATGTGGTCATCCGAAAAGATGCAACACCAGGCATGGAAAACAAAAAAACTGTTGTTTTGCAGGGGCATCTTGACATGGTACCCCAAAAAAACGAAGGCACCGTACATGATTTTGAAACAGACCCAATCCAAACAATAATAGAAGGAGAATGGGTTACAGCACAAGGAACCACGTTAGGTGCTGACAATGGCATTGGTGTAGCTGCAATTTTAGCTATACTCGAATCGCAAGACATTGAACACCCTTCTATAGAAGCATTGTTCACTGTTGACGAAGAAACCGGTATGACAGGTGCCTTCCGGTTAAAAAAAGGATTTATCACCGGTGACATTTTGTTTAATTTAGACACAGAAGAAGAAGGGGTATTGATTACAGGGTGTGCAGGTGGTGTGAATATCACCGGTACAATCCCCTACAACCCAATCCCTGCCCCCGAAGATCATATTCCATTTGATATTTCCATATCAGGGCTTACAGGCGGCCACTCGGGGATGGATATTCATAAAGGCAGGGGAAACGCAAATAAGTTGTTAAACAGATTTATATGGCATACCATGCATAATATGAATGCTGTGATATCAAAATACAATGGCGGGAACCTTCGCAACGCTATTCCCAGGGAGGCATTTGCTACAATAATGGTTCCAGATATATATCAACAAGACTTACATGAATCCGTTGATCAATTCCGGGAAATATTTACCAATGAGTTGAATCAAACAGACCCTGATCTGAAAATAAGCATCGCGAAAGCCTCAATACCAGATACAGTAATACCCAAAAATATAGCCCGCCAATTGATCAAAATCATTTATGGGATTCCCCATGGCATTATCAGGATGGAACCGGGATTGCATTGTGTCACAGAAACGTCAAATAACCTGGCAGCTGTTTTTACAGATAACGATCATATTCAAATTTTAAACCTACTACGCAGTTCGAAAGAATCAGCAAAAAAAGATCTGTCAAACATGATCCGAAGTATTTTTGAACTTGGTGGAGTACGGGTTGAAGAAGAAGGTGCATATCCCGGATGGCAGCCGGACACGCGTTCTGAAATCGTCAATACTATGAAGCAAGTATATAAAAATAAATACGGGCAGGAACCCAGGGTTGAAGTTATTCATGCCGGCCTGGAATGCGGTATCATAAAAAGCATGTTTCCTCATCTGGATTGCATTTCATTCGGCCCTGTAATTACCGGTGCACACTCTCCCGACGAACGGGTTAACATTAAATCTGTTGAACGGTTTTGGGAATTGCTAAAGAGTACACTCAAAGAAATTCCTGCCAAATAACTCACACGTTTAGAATCCAGAAGTTTGAATTCTAAAACTTTAGAGTGTCAGATATCAAATATCTGATTTTCTATGAATAATTCTGCTCTCGCTTGTCAAAAACGTTGTCTGATTCGGCTTAGCCGTTATTCATCATTCCTTGTTTTTCAAGTACTTGCAGGTATTTTTTTGAAAACACGAGGTTATCTTCTTTTTTGTACCGGTTATCAGTGAATACTTGTGCCAGGGTTTCTTTATTATTCTCTTTCAGAAGATCAAATGTTTCTTTAAGAGCCTCTTTTTCTTTATAAAGATGATCGATATATTCTTTGGTATAATCTTCATATTTTTCTCTGTGCACAACTCCTTCTAATGGAAGCCGGTCTGTCAGCCCCGGGTTTTCTGCAGGGTATCCTAATGTAATTGCTGTCACCGGCACAACACCTTTTGGAAGATTTAATGCATTAATAATTCCTTCGGCCATATATACAGCAGTGCCAAGATAACAGATACCCATTCCTTTGTCTTCTGCAGCAATGCAAATATTCTGACAAGCCAGCAACGCATCAATGGCTGCATTAAAAAACCATAAAAAATTATCATAAGCCGGTTTAGCATCCCGGAATTCACACCATTTATGAAACCTGTTAATATCCGCACAAAAAGTGAGTACAACAGGTGCTTCAGTTACCATGGGCTGGTTGAAATGCAAAGGAGCCAGTTTTTTCTTATTCTCCTCATCTTTTGTAACAATAATGGAATACAACTGCATATTTCCAATGGTTGAAGCTCTGACTCCTGCCAAAAGAATTTCGTTCAAATCCTTTTCTGAGACAGGATCAGGTTTATAAGACCGTATTGATTTATGATTCATTAATGTGTTTAACATAGGGCATATATATTTTATAAATTATTATTCACTACAGATTCTTTGCAATTTCAAACAGTATTTCAAGAGCTTCATCACTATTTTTTTCTTCTGTGATATCAAAAATTGAAATGTCCTGATTTCTGAAACGAACAGTCGGATTTTCCAATAATTTGTCTGCTTTATCGAGTTCAAACAGGTTATATAATTCTTTACCAAACCGGTAATTAGTTGGTTTCTGAATGATATTCTTTGAAAAATTTGAATCGTATCGCATTAATTCAATCAGTCCCTCTACCGGCCCTGCTGATAAATGGGCACCATTCCGGCTTGGAGAAATGTATAAGCCCAATTCTTCCTGTTGTTCGTTAAACATATTCCTCAGGCTTCCTTTTTTCGCATCTTTAGGATTTGTTGCACCAATAAATGATTCCCTGGCTACATGCCAATCTGTGTCAGAGACTAAATTAAATGTGACGATAGACCTTCCTTTTTGTGTAAAATGTTCTAATTGCAAAGGATGAAATCCGTTTACCAGATACACTTTTTTCCCTTCGATTTCAAGGGGAACACAATATGTGCCTCCTGCGAGCTTATCTGCATCATGCTGTTCCCATAAGGCATTTAATTCTTTAGGGGAATACTCAGTATATTCATTGATGAATTCAAGTCCTCCCAGGATATTCGAGTTTTCGGGTTCATCTCCATATAATGTTTTAAATTGTTTTCTTGCTGTTTCAGAAATTTCATTGATGGCATCGCCGGCAATCCGGTTAATCACTCCATAATGATTATCTATAATTTTATGATCAAACAAATATTTAGCAGACAAGGCATTAATCCGGGTAATGTCCAGGTTATATTCATTCATCTTATCAATTACGATGTCAAGTATTTCAGGAAGTTTTATTGCTTCATCATCAAGTGTAATTTCGGGTTTAAGAAAAAACAAATATTCGTTTTTCCCCTCTATTTTATCAGGATTTCTATAGATGTTTTCATAATAAATCTGTTTATTTTGTAATTGATATATGATCTTTTCCAAATAAGGTGTAAATTCTTTTTTATGCATTTTTCGTTTTTTTTGTTTAGATTATTAATTTTAAATTTTTGATATTAAAAATAGTATTCTCTATTCTATCTGCATCTCCCCCCCCTCTTACGTTATGTATAAAGGAATTTGATGAGATTTTAAAATTCACGCACAAAGGTAAATAATTTAATTATTTATGGACAGACTCTAATTAGTGTCTGTCTATAAAGTCACTTTTTTGCGATTAAAGCACCAAATTACAAATTACAAATAAATCTCAATATTCAATGACCAAATTTTTAAAAAAAAAACTAAGTCAATAATTATAAGTCGTTTAGGTTATTGATGTTTGGAGTTTGAGTTTTATTTGGAATTTGGTGCTTGTATATTTGGAATTTGGTTACGCGACTTTATATGACTTTATAGACAAGCTCTAATTAGAATTATGATATCATTTCAGACCTTTCAAAATATATCTATTTGTTTTGTCATATGTAAAATAATGATAAAGCCAGTTGATTCCTACAATAATTTTATTTTTTCCTCCTACTAAAGAATATAGATGTATAGTAGCCCATGCTATCCAGGCTACAAATCCTTTCAGAAAGTATCGCCCAATATCAGCCACAGCATATTTTTTCCCTATCGTTGTAATAAATATATTATTCTGATAAATAAAAGGTTTAGCCGATTTTCCTTTTTCAATCCGTTTTAAATTTTTAGCGAGATGTTTTGCCTGTTCAATAGCTATCCTGGCCAGCATAGGATGTCCTTTCGGATTTTTTTTACCTGCCATATTTGCCATATCACCAATGGCGTATATATCTTCATATCCATCCACTTTATTATACTCATTCACTTTAATTTGTTCGTTCTTGCTGATTACTTCTTTTTTAAATCCAAAAGGAGAATTCCCGGCAACACCAGCTGTCCAGATTAATGTTGCTGCATTAATTTCTGTTCCGTCATTTAAAAGAGCCTTTAGTCCGTCATAATGTTTAACAGAAGCCTTGGTAATCACTTCAACTCCCATTCGTTTAAGCTGGTTTTCAGCCTTTTTAGATGCACTTTCAGAAAGGGCAGGCAATAAACGTGGCTGCATTTCAATAAGATATATTTTCATATATGGTTCTGTCTGATCAGGATAATCTTTCTTTAAAATATAATTTTTAAATTCTGCTAAAGAACCTGCCATTTCAACTCCTGTCGGACCTCCTCCAACAACAATAAAATGTGTATAGGTTTCTTTGATTTGGTTGTCACAACTATTTGATGCATTTTCAAGGCTTATTAATATTTTATTCCTGATGTTTAAGGCATCAATAATGTCTTTTAAAGGAAAACTATTTTGTTGGGCATCCTGCATTCCATAAAAGTTTGGTTTACTTCCCATTGCCATTATCAGGATATCATATTTAAGCATCCCTTTGTCTGTTATAATCTTTTGTTTTTCGGGAATCACTTTTTCCAAAGCAGCATTCCGGTATATCAGATTTTTTCTTTTATGAAACAACTTACGTAAAGGAAAGCTGATCGAATCAGATTCTAATCCACACGTAGCTACCTGATAAAGCAATGGCTGAAACCTGTGATAATTTGTTTTATCGAGCAATACAATCTGATATTGTTTATCACTGATTTTTTTAATAAAGTTGTATCCCGCAAAGCCTCCCCCCACTACAACAATGCGTGGAAGTTCCGTTTCCGGTATACAAATATAGGGATTATCCATCTGTTTATTTTACTTTTATGACTCCGCAGGCAATCCTTGGTCCGGCATCACCAGTTGGTTGAGTAGAAAAATCATCAGCGTTAGCATGAACAATGACCGCTTTATTCAGGATATTGGATTTCTCTGGCCCGCCGATTGTCCAACCGCCCACAGTCATTTCAAAATACCCAGTACTATCTTCTTTTACAATAAAATTACTGATATCACCCTTATGATACTCTCCTTTACCTCTTTTGCCATGCTTTTTATTGTCAGGATTCCAATGACCTCCTGCTGACGAAGCATCTTCGGCGCTGCAATCACCTTTTTCATGCAAATGAACAGCATGAATCCCCGGCGTCACATTCCGTATATCTAATATAAATTTAATGCTGTCGCCAATTTGTTTAAACACAGCTTTTCCTGATGCATTCGACCCACTTGCAGGGGTTAATAAAGCTTCTGCTTTAAGTGTGTCTGTTTTTTCTCTTTTGGCTTCGTCTTTTTTATCTTTTTGTCCTGTTTGATTACAACTTATAATAAAAGACAACAGGAAAATCCAAAAAATTATATTTTTTTTCATGAAAATAAGGTTTTAATGATACAATCAAATACATTAACCTTGTAAACAAATCTTATTCCAAAAAACCATTTTTTATCATGTATTTATAGTACTTTTACAATTGATAAAGCTTACCATGATAAAATTTTTACCATACACACGCATGACTATAAAAGGGAAAGAACGGTATAAAGGATATAGAGGTATAGAGGATATAAGGGGAAACACACCCTATCACACACACCCTCTAAACCTCTAAACTTAATCAACTCAATCAACTCAATCAACTCAATTAACTCAATCAACTCAATTAACTTA
>CAYMKE010000066.1:0-6255 GCA_964390955.1 uncultured Bacteroidales bacterium
ATCATTAACTAATTTTTCACATCTTAATATTGCATGTTAGAACGCAACTTGGTATTAGAGCATTACAGGACATTTTACAGGTGCTGTTTTGTGGAACTTCCGTTATAACTTGTTAGGTGTTTCGGGAATGCAGGTTGTTAATGGTTCATTTGATTTATTAGCAAGTTACGAATGTTTCATGTATTTTGAGGGATATTGGTCAAACTGTTCTTTGAAACATTTTATAAAATAAGAGCTGTTTCGGAACCCTGTCATTTGAGTAACCTGGCCAACCGTGTATTTTTTTGTTTGCAATAATAATGCAGCCCTGTTTAATCTAATTTTACGAATCAATTCATTAACAGAAATCCCGGTGATGGATTTAACTTTATTAAATAAATTGGTTCGTCCCATATTCATTTCCAAAACCAAATCATTTATTGACAACGAAGGATTATTAATGTTTTTTTCAATAATTCCCATTAGTTTATACATGAATTCTTCATTTGCAGTGGTTAACGTTTTCTTTTCTGCCTTGTTGGATAACAGGTTTTTGTGGAATTTATCTTTTAACAGTTTGCGCGAAGAAAGAAGGTTTTGTATGCGTATCAGGAGTAAATCCAGGTCAAAAGGTTTGGTGATATATGCATCTGCACCTGCCTTGAATCCTTTTATTTGATCTTCGTTTTGTTTACGGGCTGTAAGCAGTATAACAGGGATGTGACTTGTCTTGGGGTTGTTTTTGACTTTTTTACACATTTCAAAGCCATCCATTTCCGGCATCAGGACATCGGCAATAATCAAATCAGGCAATGTATTGTCAATAATTCTCATTGCTTCCACTCCGTTATATGCTTTAGCTACTTTGAATCGTTGTTCCAGTAACTCGCCTATGTATTTTTGCAATTCAACATTATCTTCTACCATTAATATCAGAACATCGTTTTTTGAGGACTTCCAGGGAAGATTCTCTTGCGGTTTATTTTTAGATAAAAGCTGGGAGCCAATTTCTTCCATGACCACTTCTGAACTGGAAGAAGTTTGTTGTTTTACTTGTGATTCATTAAGTATTTCGTTTTTATTGAACAGGGCCTTTGAAATAGGAAGTTTTACATTGAATACACTTCCTTTTCCTTTGGTGCTGTCTACATTTATTTCTCCCCTGTGAAGATTTACCAATTCATATACCAATGATAAGCCAAGGCCAATACCTCCTGCTACTTGTTGATGATTTTCATGCGCCTGGTAAAACCGTTCAAATATTTTGTTTAGATCTTTTTCGTCAATACCAACTCCGGTATCCTGGACACTGATTATAATATATTCATTTTCATTTTCATCTCTTTCAACGTTTATTTTCAACGATATGGAATCGCCTATGTTTGTGTATTTGAAGGCATTTGACAAGAGGTTGTAAATGATTTTTTCCAATTTATCAGAATCAAACCAGCCGGTGATTTTTTTTCGTTGCGAATAAAAATTATATTTTATTTTCCGTTGATTTGCAATGTCAATAAATATCTGGTAAATGGATTTAATAAACGGGACAAGGTCATCATTGTTCAGGCTTAATTTTTGTGATCCTGAATCCAGTTTACGGATATCCATTAATTGATTCACCAAACGCTTAAGTTTTTCACTCATTCGTTCAATCAAACTCAAGGATTCTTTTGCCTGATTGTTTTTTAAGTCTTTCATTTGCTGCTTAAGACGCTTAACAGGGCCTAAGATCAATGAGAGAATAGTGCTGAATTCATGCGATACATTCATGAAGAAGCGAATCTTTAACTGGTCTATTTCATGTTGTTTTGCTGTTTTAACTTTTGCTATTTTATTTTTATTACGGTAAGCGATCACTTTGAATGCACCTAAAATCATTAGTCCAAAAATCAATAAATAAATTATTTTGGCAAAAGGAGACCTGTACCACGGGGGAAGCACTTTTACAGACAGGGTGGTGCCTTTATCATAAATGCCTTTGTCATTTATTTTTTTGACATGAAAAACATAGTTTCCCGGAGGCAACTGGGTATAAGTGGCGGAACGAGACGAAACATCCGAATGAATCCATTTTTTATCATAGCCTTCTAATTTGTAGACATATCGCTGCTGGGATGAATTCAGGTAATTTAAAGCAGAAAATTCAAATGTAACAATATTATGCTGTGGTTCAAGGGTTATCTTTTTTGTTTCTGTAATATTATATTTTAAAGGAGATTTTTTATTTTTCAGTTGAACCGGTTTATTGTAAATTTTGAGCCCTGTAATATAAACAGGTGTATTGATGTATGTATTATGGAATATATTTTCCGGATAAAAAGCATAAAATCCTTTGTTACGCCCGCCTAAAAATATTTCTTCTTGTGGTGATATATAACTGCATTGTCTGTTGATAATGAGTCCTTCTTTGCGCCCGTAATTATAGAATTGCATGTTTTTGATATCCAACATTGAGATTTCAGATTCACAATGAAGCCAGATACGATCAGGATGATTTCCAATTATGTTTTTGACGAGGTTATTAGACAATCCGTCTTTTTTATAAAAATGCTTAAATTCATTGGTTATTGGATTAAGCAGATTTAATCCGTTTTGGGTTCCGATCCATACAGTCGAATCAGACATTGGATAGGTGCAATAAACGTTGTTGTCACTCAGGCTGTTAG
The DNA here is from genome assembly GCA_964390955.1 of uncultured Bacteroidales bacterium. GTDB lineage: Bacteria > Bacteroidota > Bacteroidia > Bacteroidales > JBBRXJ01 > CAYMKE01. The sequence goes on from CAYMKE010000066.1 coordinate 2,646, forward strand.
GATTCTTATAGTCTTTGAGGTACTCCACGCTTTTCTTTGTATATGGATTGTATGCGTATAATCCATAATATGTTGAAAACCATAATATTCCATTAGGGCTTTCATTGATTTTCCTGACTTTGTAATAACTGAAAGTAGTATCTTGTTGATAATGTTTAAACGTATTGGTTTTAGGATTGTAACTATCCATGCCTTCCTGAGTCGCAATCCATATCATTCCTCTTGGGTCTTCGTGTATATCATAGATCACAGGGTGTGTCAGGTGGCCAGGTGTATTTATTTTATTCATCAATTGTCTGTTAATTTTTTGTGTCTTTTCATTTATAATAGTGATCCCTTTCGTGGTTCCAAACCACAATTGATCTTCTCCTACATGAGAAATTACAGAAATATAATTGCTTGTAATTGGATTTTCGCCTGTACTTTTTAAACGAATATATTTTGATCGTTCTTTATTAAGAATTTTCAATCCGTTTCCAAATGTTCCTATCCAGGTTTTTCCTACACTGTCAACATAAATTACTTTGTTGTAATCTTTCGTTTTTTCGCCTTGTTGTTCACAAATATAAAAATTATCAGAAAACATGTTACCCAGTGGAGAATACTTAAAGAGCCCAAATGATGTAGAGACCCAAATAATGTCTTGTATGTCTTCGTATATGCTTCCTATTATGCACTTGTCTTTTTTGATAGGGGAATGAATGTTGTTAGCAAAAAGGCTCAAACTGTCATTCCCGGGAAAATATTCATAAAGTAAATGTTCGACTCCTATCCAAAGTTTATCATCTTTTGATTTATATAAGGCTACATGGTTATGAATGATGTTTTTTGATATTGTAGCATTTGTTTTCCGGGGAAAGGAAAACGATTCATTATTTGTATTAAAACGATAGACTTTCCCGGAGATAGTAGACAATAATATAATTCCGTTATCAGCTATAATATGGCTTATAATGATACTGTCTCGGATATTCCTTTGGTTATCATGTGGAATAAACTGTTTAAAGGTGTGTTCTTTTTTATCAAACCTGCAAAGGCCATGTCCCCAAGAAGAAATCCATAAATAATCACCATTGCCTTTATTTATATCTTTAATACTTAAATTTTTATTTTCTAAAAAAGGAAACCGCTGTATCCTGTCATTTTCTTTGTCATACTTACATAACCCTTTTTCTGTACCGATCCATACTTCATTATCTTCATCAATGAAAACGCATTTTAAATAGTTACTAGGTAAGGTATAAGGGTCATTTTTTTTATGAAAATAGTGTTTAAATTTATCTTTTTTCCGGTTGTAATAGTTTAACCCAAAATATGTAGCAACCCATAAGTTTTGATGCTCGTCTTCTGCAATATCTTTAATATCATTATTGCTTATGCTGTTGGTATCAGACGGATCGTGAAGATAGAGTTTGAAATCGTATGCATCATACCGGTTGAGTCCATTTTGTGTGCCAATCCATATGAATCCTTTGCTGTCTTTAAAAACCAAAGAAACCAAATTCGAGGACAGTCCGTCCTGTAATGTATAATTAATAAAAAAGGGTTCAGCAGAAGGTTGGATGACTTTTTGGGCTGAAGTGATTTGAAATAAGCATGAAAATATGAATGTTAATATAACATATCGCATTATAAACATTCGAAAAATTTTCTTTTTTAAAAAATTCATTCATTTAGATTTTTGAATAATAACCTTATCTCGGTCAAATGATAATATATTATAATTTATATTTTCCTTTGTAACAGGATATATAAATTATAAAAATTGAAGTTTAATATAGATCATAAGGCAATCATTATTAAAGGCCTTTCTTTTATAAAAATATTACTAAAATAAAAAAATAATTTAATAATCAATATTTTTATTCAAGTTTATTCAATTCTTCATTTACAAAAGACATTAATTCAGAAACATATTTCTTAGAAAAATCAAAACGGATTCCTGCTGCATTATATATTTCGGAAATTGTGGCAGTATAGCCTAAACTAAGTGCTTGTTCATATTGATCTAATGCTTTTGAAGGATTTTTTTTGTAGTTTTTCCAGATGGCAATAGCTCCTAATTCTGCAATAGCATATTCTATATAATATAACGGGACTTCAAAAATATGAAGTTGTTTTTGCCATAAATTGCCCCTGTATTCATCCAGTCCATGCCAATTTGTTATATGACCGCCAAATTCAGCGTGTATTTCAAGCCAGGCATTTGTCCGGTCCTGGGGCTTATGTTTGGGATGGGTATAGAGCCATTGTTGAAACCTGTCAATAATAGCTACCCATGGAAACACGTTCAATACACCTTCTAGCTGGTTTCGTTTAGCCCGTATCATATCTTCTTTTTTATTAAAAAATAAATACCACTGATCCATGGAGATCAACTCCATAGACATGGAAGCCAACTCAGCGACTTCGGATGGAAAATCTTTAAATTCCAATAAATCAAGATGGGCTGACAAAAATGAATGGATGGCATGTCCGCATTCATGCATGATGGTTTCCAGGTCGCGTAAATTATGTGTGGCATTCATAAATATAAATGGGATATTGCTCTCGTACAGCGGATAATTAAATCCTCCCGGAGCTTTTCCTTTTCTCGATTCAAGGTCAAAATGTCCTTTGGTTTTCATGGTTTTAATAAATGAACCGAATTTAGGCCGGATATTTGTAAATGCAGTAATTGTTTTTTCAACAAGTTCATCTACCGTTGAAAACGGTTTGAGCGGTGGTTTCATGTCAGTATCTACAGATAGGTCCCAGGGCCTGAGTTTATCCAACTGTAGTTTTTCTTTTCGTTTGGATAATAATTGATCAACAAGCGGGCAAATTTCACTTTTGATGGATTCGTGAAATGTAAAACAATCATCCGGTGAGTAATCAAATCTTCCCAGATCAGCAAATTTATAGTCCCTGAAATTATTAAATCCTGCATTTATGGCTACCTGGTGTCGCTTATTAATCAAATCCGTAAGCAATGCATTAAGATCGTCTTGTTTCTCCAGCCTGGTATTTTGAATTTTTACAAAAACCTCTTTTCGGATTGCCTGGTCTGTTTCTTTTAAATGATTTGATGCCTGTTGAAGTGTCAGCTCGTTCCCCTGATGTTCTATGGTCATTGCACCGGTTATTTTTCCGTATTCCTGCTCTTTATTTTGGATCTCTGTGAATAATGAAATGTTTTCTTCACGGAATATTTCAAAACGTTTTTTTATGGTGCGGAGCATGACAATAAATTCATTGCCTTTCAAGTCTTGTATAAATGAATTATGAATGAGTTTTTTGTCAAGTTCGTTTGAATGTTTAGTGACCAACGGGTACACGTGATTAATGAAATGTTTATACGCACCGGATAGTTCTTCATTATCTGTATGGCAATTTGTCCTGATATACCGCCATCCCAGCTCTTCCGAAACCATTGCTTCGAGTTCACTCCTGTCTTTCAGCCATTGTTTTAGTTCATCAGGTGAGTTGATCTTTCGATGAATGAGTTCATTATAAAAAGGTTCTATGGTTTTCCACGAATCTACCGTTAGTTTGGAGGGGATATAAGTGCGGTTCATATGTTTATAATTGAGTTGATTAAGTTGATTGAGTTAATTAAGTTAATTGAGTT
>CAYMKE010000066.1:6355-13906 GCA_964390955.1 uncultured Bacteroidales bacterium
ATTGAGTTGATTAAGTTGATTGAGATTATCAGGCAGCTCGGTATAGATAGAACCTTTTATAATCATGCTCGTGTGTGTTAAAAGCCTTATCATGGAGGTTTCATATGTTTTAAAGTTAAAGGTTTATACTTTTATATAAAAAGCAAGCGTAATGAAGCCTGCTCCGTAAGGAAGAATGACTGTATCGGGGTTAGCGAATATTATGGACAAACACTAAATACTCGTGTTGGTAAAACATAATCAAAATATATTAAAAGTGCACTGCAAGATGATCTGATTTGCCATGGAACAGTGAAAATACATAAATTTTGTGAAGAGGTTTGAAATTTACGAAGAAGAATTGGCTTTCTTTTGTGTGGTGTTTTCTTTTTTAGCCGTGTCTTTTTGTGTTTTCGGAGTATCTTTTTTTGCAGAAGTATTTTTGTTTTCTTTATTATCCGATGGTTTGTTTTCTTCTTCTTGATTCTCAGTTTCTTTTTCTTCTTTATCTTCTTCTGCTTCTTCGAAATTCAACAGTTGCATTTCATTAAGCATATAATACCATTTAAGCACTTTTTTAATATCAGAAATATAAACCCTTTCTTCGTCAAATTCAGGTAATACTTCTTTGAAATATGCTTTGAGATCGGCATTATCAGCTTTATGATTGATGCATTTTTTTCCTTCTTCTTTTTTGTGAATTTTTTTCAGTACATCTTCCAAAGGAACTTCTTCATCTACAGTGTAAATAGCAATGTCTTCGAGCATACTTATTTTTGCAGATGAAGGCACATTCATTCGTTTTTTGGAATCCAGTGATTCGACAATTACTCCGTTTCTCCCCTGGGAGATAAATTTGAAAAGGCCCTGGTGGCCAGAAATAGCTAAATAGTCTTTTAACATTCCCATAGTTAATAATATATTTAAAATATTACAAATATAAAACAGATTTATACGATATAAAAAAAATTATTTAAATCCTCGTTCTTTTTTTATTTTTTCAAACGCTTCATTTACTTTTTGAAATTTTTTTTCAGCTTCATTTTTTACATCTTCTCCAAGATAGCTGACTTTGTCAGGATGATATTTAAGTGCCATTTTCCTGTATGCTTTTTTTATATCTTCATTTGATGCATGTTTGTCAATATTCAGTATTTTATATGCAGAATCTGTTTTCTTAATAAACATTGATTTAATGGATTCATAATCATTTGGGTTTATCTTCAGGTGTAGTCCGATAAATTGAAGCAGGTTTAATTCTTCATTGTTAATTTTACCGTCGGCTTGTGCTATTCCAAAGAGAAAATGAAGCATTTGAAGGCGTGAGGAATAATCAAGTCGTCTGGCTATTTGATGGCATATGTCTTTCACGGGGATGGTGCGTTTTAACAGGTCCTGTAAATAACCGATGCCTTCTGATGCAGCAGCCGGGCCAAAGGTTTGAATAAAATAGTTTTTGACATAATATAATTCCGACCGCATCACTTTTCCATCAGCTTTCATCATGGCGGCTACCAATACCAGCAGGCTCATCATAAAATCTCCGGGCGTTGTGGTACGTTGATTATACTGTTGGAGTTGATCAGGGCCCTGATCAATCATAGATCCCACCAGGAATCCTATGATTCCGCCAAGCGGGCCTAATAATGCCCATCCCAGGCCGCCACCAATCCATTTAGCAAATTTTTTCATTATTGTTCCTCTTATTTTGTGTTAAACTGCTATGAATGCTTAGTATTTGTGGTAATACCAGTTCATGTTGGTGATTGTAAATCACCCTGTCGCACCTGTTTATTTTTTCATCTTCCGGCATTTGATTAGCCATCCTTTTTTTTATGTCATCAATATTTATACCATCCCTTTCTAAAAGCCGTTTGATCCTTAGTGATTCAGGACAGGAAATCCCGATCACTTCATCCAATAATTCATCAAACCTGCTTTCAAAAAGTATAGCTGCTTCAGCAATTATATATGGAGCATTTATTTTATTTTCACTCCATTGGATAAATAATGATTTAACCTTTGGATGAATTATATTATTTATTGTTTTTAATGCAGCCGGATCATTAAAAATAATTTCTGATAATTTTGCTCTTAAAAGCTTTTCTCCTGAATAGATATCTTTCCCAAATGTTTTTTTTAATATGTTTTTAGTGTATTCATCCTGTTCCATGATCTTTTTGGCTTCCTGATCAGCATTAAAATGCGGAATGCCAAGTATTTCAAAAATTTTGCAAACAATGGTTTTGCCACTCCCAATGCCCCCGGTGATGCCAATTTTTTTCATTTATTTCCCCTCAATAATATATTCAACCCGCTTGGGGCGGTATTTTAATTTGTTGGCATAATTTGAAGAATCTTTTATAAAAACCGGGATGTAATTGCCAATATTTTTTTTTATTGATTCATAATCAACATATGCTTTAAAATTTTCAGGGTTTATTTTTTGGTAATCGTCAAAGCTGACAAAAAATGATAATTTAATTTCAGTGGGAAAGGTTTTGATATCAATACTGTCGGGAACGTTAATTGTTTGGATTGGCAAAGACAGGTTTGCTTCTGTAAATCGTTCAACAGGGATATTAATTGTTACTTGTTCCGTGGAATATTTTACATCCTCGATGGCCTTTAGCTTTGCAGTTATTTGTTTTGATTCGTTAACATTGGAAAGCTGGATAAGCCGTGTCTGAATGGATTTGATTGTATCGAGCTTTATTTCAGGTCCGGAGACGTTTATACTATCTGGAGTTACTTTATAATTTGCAGCCTTCATAAACTGGGCTTTGAAATCAATGTTAATATTTATATCAACGGGTACTTTTTTGATAATAATCTTGGTCATATTCACATAAAGCGTATCGGGAGTGATTTGTATCAATTGCACATCTTCTTTTAAATGCCTTACAAACAATGGTTTTAATTTGTTTGTAATTATAAAAGCATTCAGAGAATCATTGACCTGATTGCCTGCAATGCGTTTTGATATACTTACGGGAACCGGTTCAGTGCCAATGTGCAATTTATATTTAAGGAGTGTGAATCCTCTGCCTTTTATTTTAACATCTAATTTTCCGGGTAATTGATTGGTAATTTGTTTATCATCCGGAATTTCAATATAATCAACCGGATATGATATTTTAGTCATATACGTCTTGCCTAGTGTATTCAATAGCCAAAAAACACTGGCAATTACCAGAAAAATCAAAAAAGTACCAAAACGTTGATCAATAAATATTTTTGAAATAAAATCCTGTAATGATTTTTGTATTTTTTTAGCCAATTAAATTGTTGATATTTACTGATTTATCCTGTAAAATGATTACTTCCTGTTTGAAAGGTCATTGGGGTCTTTTAGAATAGCATTTTTGTCAATCTTCAGGATAATGTTATTCCCTGCATCAAGAGTGATGAAGTTGTCGGAAACACTGGCTACTTTTCCATGAATACCTCCTGTTGTAATAACTTTATCTCCTTTGTCCAGGGAGTTCCTGTAATTTCTTAATTCTTTTTGCTTTTTAATCTGTGGCCTGATCATAAATAAGTAAAAGACCAGAATAATCAGGATAAGAGGTAATAAACTTATTAAAGGGTTCTGTGATTCTCCTGAACTGTTTGCCGGAGCAGTTAACAGTACAAATAAAATGGTGTCAATCATTATTCTTAAATTTTTTAAATGGTTTAAATTTACAATGCAAAATAAATGAAATAAAATGAAATAACGATATTTTTATTTACTTTCTTTTATTCGATATTTTAAATTTTCAAATGTTCCATTTTTAACAGTTACTGTATCCTGGACTAAAAATGTGCTATCAGAAGCCCTGAACATATTAAAATGGAAATTGCCGCTGATTTGCTGGTCTGATGTATTGATATCCGTAATTTTTACTTTGCCTTGTTTGGCGTAATAAATATCATCAGTACCAGCAGAAGCTGATCTCTTAAAAACAGCAGCAAATTTTACATCAGCACTTTGTGTTGTATCCAAAATGTCTGTGTTTAATATATATACATCTTCTTCAGTTCCAAAAATTGTAATGTTTAAGACTTCTCCATTGATAGAAGTTGCATTGATTATAAATTGATTTAACGTCTCGTATTTAAAGGATTTTCTAAGATCGGTTTTCCATGCAGTATCATTCACTGTTGCCGACATTTTAGTGGGTAAAATTTTTTCCTTTGTTTCTTCATCACATCCTGAAAAATATAAAACTCCCCAACCGATGATTAAAGCAGACATGATTTTTTTCATTCGTTTCATTTTTTAAAGTTTATATGAACAAAATTAAGAAAAAGTTTTATGTAAATTACCATATATATTAATAAAAAATGTATATTTATATCTATAAAATATAATGGATTGAAAGCATGAAAGAAACAGACCGTCTCAGGAAAGAGAATGAAAGACTTGAAAATGAGAACAGGCAATTAAAAGCAGCCATAGAACAATCCGCTGTTTCTGATGCTAAAGAAATTTTTTTATTAGACAATGTTCTGGACAGCATTAAAGATGGTGTATGCATTTTAGATAAGGATTTTACCATTATCCGTACAAATAAAACAATGGAGGAATGGTATTCGGAACAAGCTCCACTTAAAAGAAAAAAGTGCTATGTTGCCTATCATAACAGGGAAAAAGAATGCGAGAAGTGTCCCACCTCTGCATGCATGAAAACCGGTAAGGTGGAGAAAGAAATTGTCCCGGGCCCTCCATTTAATCCCGAAATTGAAGAGGTAGAATTATTCAGTCATCCTGTTAAAGACAAAATAACCGGTAAATTATTAGGTGTAATTGAATTTGTCAGAGATATTACTCAACAGCAAAAAGCTTCAAAAGCTCTTGAGAAAAGCGAAAAAAGGTATAAGGAATTGTTTGAAACAACAGGTACGGCAACATGTATTTTTAATGATGAGGGATATATTACATTATGTAATTCTGAATTTGAATTATTAAGCCGGACTTCATTAAAGGATATTTTGAAACAACAAAAAAAATGGTCAGATTTTGTGCATCCAGACGACCTGAAGTGGATGAAAGAATACCATAAAAGACGTTCTGCAGGAGAAGACAAAGTGCCTACATCTTATGAATTTAAATTTATTGACATAAAAAATAATATTAAGTATGTCCATCTTAACATTACAGTTATACAAGATACAAATGAACGCATTGCTTCTTTAACTGATTTGTCATCTTTAAAAGAAGTTCAAAACGCGTTAATCGAACAAAAAGAAAAGTACAAAACAATTTTTACATCAGTAACAAACGGGATCATTATCATAAATGATAATATTATACAGGATGTGAATCCTGCAGCATGTAAAATATATGGATATACAAAAAAAGAAATGACAGGGATGAACATCCTTAACCTGATCCATAAAGACTATGAGCCTCTTTATAATTCATTTACTCAATCAATACAAGATAAAGGATACTTTAAGGGAGAATCCATTGATGTCAAAAAAGACGGCACACTCATAAATATTGATGTAAGAGGGACAAGCATAATATTAGATGGAACAAAATATTTACTGGCTGTTTTATATGATATCACAGAGCAAAAAAAATCACAAAAAGCACTTATTGAGAGCGAAAAGAAATTTGAAGAACTTGCTAAATTACTCCCGCAGACTATTTTTGAAACAAATATTGAAGGTATTATCACATATACCAATGAATGGGGATTTAAAATTACGGGTTATACCCCTTCTGACCTTAAAAAGGGAACACGCATTAAAGACTTGATTATGCCACGGGAATATTGGAAAATGAAATCTAATATTTCCAGGATATATAAAGGAGAAAATAACATGCCCAATGAGTATACAATTTTGAGAAAAGACGGCACTACTTTTCCTGCTTTAATTTATTCGAAGCCAATCATTAAAAACAATCAGCCTGTGGGTTTAAGAGGAGTGATGGCAGACATAACGATACAAAAACAAACAGAAAATGAGCTGAAAGAAGCCAAAGAAAAGGCAGAAGAATCAGACAGGCTTAAATCTGCTTTTTTAGCCAATGTTTCTCACGAAATACGAACCCCAATGAATGGCATCCTTGGATTCAGTGAGTTATTAAAAAACCAGAATATTCAGGAACATAAAAAAAATCTTTACCTTGAAACAATCTTAACCAATGGCAATCATTTGATTAAAATATTAGATGATGTGATTGACATTTCAAAAATTGAAGGGAACCAGGTGAAAATTGAATTTCATGAATGCAATCTGAATTCATTACTCAATGAATTGCATATCAGCTACACAACAAAGGCCAGACATAAAACCGATCTTGATATCAAATTGCATAAAGCACTTCCGGATAATGACTCAAATATTTTTATTGATGAGACCAGACTCCGGCAAATCATTTCTAACCTGTTAAGCAATAGCGTAAAATTTACTGAAAGAGGACAGGTTGAATTTGGATATGTGATAAAGAATTATGAAGTTATTCAATTTTTTGTGAAAGATACAGGGCCTGGAATTTCAGTTTTAAAACAAAAATTTATATTCGACCAGTTCAGACAAGTAGATGAAAGTAATACACGCCAGTATGGAGGTACCGGTATCGGCCTGACGTTAGCCCAGCGGTTGGTGCATCTTATGGGCGGTGAAATATGGGTCAATTCCAGAGAAGGTGAAGGAGCGGTATTTTATTTTGTATTACCTTATCATCCGGTGCCAAATAATCATGAAATAAATGAATCCATGAAATTATTAAATAAAATGTACAATTGGGAAGGGAAGACTATTTTAATTGTAGAAGATGAAAAAACAAATTATTTCTATATCAGTGAATTGCTATCGTCTACACATGCAACGTTAATTCATGCGGAAAATGGAGACAGAGCCATTGAAATATTTGAAAACAATAAAGACAATATAGATCTTGTTTTAATGGACATCCGCTTGCCCTTAAAAAGTGGATATGAAACAGGAAAAATTATCAGAAATATAAAAAATGATATCCCAATTATTGCACAAACTGCATATGCAATGAAAGAAGACAAGTATAAAAGTTTTGAAGCAGGTTTTAATGATTACATAGCAAAACCTTTTAACAGGGAGCATTTTTTAAATATTATAAACCAATATCTTTCCGGTAACTCTAAGTAGTGTTTGTCTATAATGTCCGCTAACTTCGTTACGCTTGCCCCAAAATTGCTCATTTACGCCAGTAAACTGCGCATTTTGGGGCTTCGCAAGCCTCGTTATCGAACATTATGATCCAAACACTCGACTTTATGGACGGGCTCTAATTAGAGCTTGTCTATAAAGTCATATAAAGTCGCGTAACCAAATTCCAAATATACAAGCACCAAATTCCAAATAAAACTCAAACTCCAAACATCAATAACCTAAACGACTTATAATTATTGACTTAGTTTTTTTGTTTAAAAATTTGGTCATTGAATATTGAGATTTATTTGTAATTTGTGATTTGGTGCTTTAATCGCAAAAAAGTGACTTTATGGACGGGCTCTAATTAAAGTTTGTCCATAATGTCCGCTAACTTCGTTACGCTTGCCCCAAAATTGCTCATTTACACCAGTAAACTGCGCATTT
>CAYMKE010000067.1:0-13832 GCA_964390955.1 uncultured Bacteroidales bacterium
CCAGTATAAAAAGGTGTTTTTTTGTCAAAATCAAGGCGGAAAGAATTTTTGAACCTGCGGTAAAGACGGCACAACCGAAAAAGATCGCCATAAAAATTTTTGACAACCCATCCGGATATATCGTGATTCGGGTCATTGACAATTGGAAAGGCATTGCTCCAGAAGACCTTGAGAAAATTTTTATCCCGTTTTACACTACCAAAGAAGGGGGGTCGGGAATAGGGCTAAGCCTGTCGCGACAAATCATGCGCATGCACAAAGGGAGTATGGATATACAATCGGCAGTGGGGCGGCAAACAGTTGTGAGAATGGCGATTTAATGCGCGATAATTGTAAAGTTTTCATATATATATATATATTTTATCTCGGGTGTTCCGGTTCGGAAATCAGCCCTTGCAATTGCAGCACCAGGAGTTTTCCAATGTGAAGGTATTTGAAGACACTTCGATTGTAATGCCTGAAGCCATAGTAGAAAATTCTTTTGACCGGTCTGTTGTGGTATGGCCGAACCCTTGTGCAGATGTGATTGAAGCAAGGTCTGACAAAATTATGGATGAAATTGTGATAACAAATGCCGTGACAGGCAGGGTGGTGAAACAGAAAACCCATATCGGGGCAAAACAAACCAAATTGACTGTCAAAGACCTGGCTCCCGGGGTATATCTTGTTACCATACTTGAAGAAAACGGAAACAGGCATACTGTTAAATTGATCAAAACAAAATGATTTTTTTAACAGGGTTTGGTTTAATCATGCGCTTTTTCTATAACTCTTTCATGTTATCGGCCGGGTTTTGACTGGCTGTTTTCCAGATACCGGATGTCACTGTCAGTAATATCACAATGCCGGTGCATATTACAGAGACGACATAAATAAGGGGGTTGATGGGGATTTTGTATGCATAATGTTCCAGCCATCTATCCATCACAAAAACCGAAAGCGGGATTGCCAAAGCAATAGAGATGGAAAACATGATGACATAATCTTTGAGGATCATGAAAATGACCTGCCGGGATTTGGCGCCATTGACTTTGCGAAGGCTGATTTCTTTAGATCGCGATTTAATCATTAGAAAAGCAATTGCAAACAATCCTATCCCGTTGATAATAAGGGTTAAAACAGAAAACCAAAAGAAGAACAGGTTAAATCTTTTTTCCTGTTCATATTGAAGGTTATAAAAGTCATCCAGAAAAAAGTATTCAAATGGTTCCTTAGGAAAATAATCGTCCCATATTTTCTTGATTTCCCCTGTTTGATGGTGTATATCATCATTAATTTTCAAAGTATAATAATCTATGCGTATCCACCTGAATGTTTTTTTCCAATAAAAAAACACCAATGGCTTTACCTCGTTTTGCATTGATAAATGATGAAAGTCCTGCACCGCGCCGATAATTTTTTTCCGTTTGTCTGGGGCAATGGATACAAATTTCCCAATGGCATCTTCAGCATTTTTAAACCCCAGCCGCAATGCCATTTTTTTGTTTACGATTATATTATCTGTTTCATTAAATCCATCAGGATTGAAATTCCTTCCGGCAATAAATTTGACGTCATATAAAGGAAAAAAATCTTCGTCTACATCATTCATGCCGCATTCGATTGTTATATCCTCAGAAAATGAGCCTTTGCAGATGTTACATTTTGTGAGCATTTCTTCTCCCGGCACAGAACCTGATATTGAAATATTATCGGTTCCGGTTTTATTCATTATTTCATTTTTAAATGTTTTTTGAAGTTCACTGTTATCATAAAATTCATTGGCATTTGGCCCCAAAAGGATTAATTTTTGGTTTATGCTAAACCCCAACGGCTTTTCTTGCATGTATTTTACCTGTTGGTTGACAATCAACAGACCTGATAATATGAATATTGAAATGGATAATTGGGATAGCAGCAACATCCTTATAAATGTTTTTGATGATTTAGGGGGTGTATGAACAGCCTTCCTGAAATACAGCCTGTCTGCCTGAAGTATAAGAAAAGGGTTTACAGAGCATAAAGTGACCCCAATCATTAACAAAGTGAAAAATTTACCCCAAAACTGCGGACTGCTCCATATAAAAAAATCAAACCCAAAAATATCGACCATGCTTTCTTTTGCAACAATTTGAATAAACACAACGGAAATTGCCAAGGCAATGAAGTTGATCATAAACAATTGAATAAACACTTGTAAAAAAACATCGAATTTTTTTATTCCGGCTGAAGTATATTTTATAAAATTTTCTTTTTTTTCAAATGCTTTTGCAGAATATAAATTCACATTATTGATCCATGCGAGTATTAACAAAGCAAAACCCGAGATAAACAATAAATTCAAATTACCTTTATCATTGTTTGCCGATTGAGCCATTTCAAGGCCAGCGTTTAGGTGGATGTTTGTAAGGGGTTGGAGTATGAGCCGTTCACTTATGTTTTTTTCTGCGTTGTTTGGTTTGTATTTCAATAACAAGTTGTTGAGCTCTTTCTCTGCCGTTGATTTGTCTTTCCTATTGTTCAGTTTTATGTAGGTATGCACATATAGCGCATTCCAATTATTATTCATTCCATTCCAATATTTATCTATGGTGGCCCATGAAAAAAGAATATCGGTATCAAAATGTGAATTTTTGGGAAAGTCTTTAAATACGCCGGTTATGGTGAAGTGAAGTTTGCCACTGAGAATAAGTGTTTTGCCAACCGGGTTTTTGTTGCCATATAGTTTTTGGGACAGGCTTTCAGATATCATTGCATTTAAGGGAGCATCAAGCCCTTCTTTTTCATCGCCATATTTAAGGGGGATTGAAAAAACCGAAAATGTTTCAGGGTCAATCCAATAATATTTTACCCGGCATCCTTTGTTCCCATGTGTATTCACGACCCCTTGTTCTTTATGAATTCGCACAGAATGTTCAATAAAAGGCAGGTCGCCCTGGATAGCCGGCTTCAACGATCCAAACGTTTGTGCGTTTTTTTGCACTATGCCATTTTCGTTTTTCCTTTCTAAAATTACCCTGTAAATATTTTTGGCATCCGGATGAAAATCATCATAGCTTTTCTCGAACGCAACGTATTGGCTGATCAGGATAAATGCCATAAAAGCAAGGACAAGGCCGGAAATATTGACGATCGTCAATATTTTTTCGCGAAATATGCTCCGCAAGGCTATCAGTATGTTGTATTTAAACATGTTATTTAAGTTTTTTTGATGGTTTTATTCATTACGAATGGTGTCTACCGGGTTTTTTCGGGCAACCTTATGGCTAATCATGCTTGACGTTACCAAAGCAATGATTAAAATAGTGAATGCCGGTAAAAGGAAAACCCACAAGGTTAAGTTTGTTTTGTAAGCAAAAGTATCAAGCCATTTACTCATTGTCAACCACGCGATAGGAAAAGCCAATAACCAGGATATCATAATGTCCTTGATAAACATCTGCGGGATAATGTACATGATTTGACTGGTTTTAGCGCCAAATGCCATGCGGATGCACAATTCTTTTAACCTTTGTTTGGCATGAAGGATCGATATTGAAATTATTCCTTGCAAGGCAATTAAAAAAACAATGATTATAAGCCCCACCGTTATCTTTATAAATTGAATTTCTGTCTTGTAAATAGAATTATAAAAGCTCTTGTAATGAATGTAATTAAAGTAATCATAAGGAAATTCTTGATCCCATATTTCATTGATCATGGAGATTTTTTTTTGGAAATTTTCCTCGGTTATCTCAAATGAAAAATATCCATAATATGGGATTTTATTATAAACTAACAAAAGTGGAATTATTTTTTCTTTAAGGCCTGACTGGTGGAAGTCTTTAACAATTCCTACAATTTTTGTCTTCTGGTTATTTCTATATATGATTTTTCCAACAGCATCCCGGGGGGTGTGAAAACTTAATTTTTTGGCCATTGTTTCGTTTATCAACACTTTATCATAATGCATGTTTTTGTTTAAATTGTCTCCTGCAATTAATTCTATGCCCATCGATTTTAAAAAATATTCATCAATATTTAAATACGAATGGATAATTGTATATTTTTTATTTTTGGGGGCAACTTTAAATTGGGCTGTAAAAAGCATTGTTGATTTTCCCGGAAATGAATACGATTCACATATATTTTTAACAAAGCTCAACTGCTGTATCCTATTTTTAAATAATTCGTGTTTATGTTCTCTTTTTGGATTCATATTTAAAGTCAAAGGGCATAACACAGCAATTTTATTCTGATGCTCAAATCCCAGGTCAGAATTCTTTAAAAAATAGATTTGTTTAACAATTATCAAAAGTACAACCAACATAAAAGAAAATAATGAGACTTGTATTAAAAATAATGTTTTTCTTATTTTTTCCTGAAATATGGAGCTTGTATTCTTACGATTTATTGAATTGACAATCCTATACCTTATGCTGAAAGTTGAAATAACCAGGATGTTTATTATAAAGACCAATAACAATACTGAAAATATAAAAGGAACTATTTTATCTATTTGATTATAAAAATATATGCATGGTATGGTTAAAGTCTTAGATAATAACTGGATACATATATAATATATACCAATAATCAAAAAAAATGTGATTATCAAAAATACTGCTTGTTCTACTGCACTGTGAATAATAATTTGTTTATTGGTTGCCCCATTGATTTTTCGAATATTAAATTCATCAAGCCGGTCAAAATATTTTATACTACTGTAATTGATTGTATTAACAATCACAATGATCAAAATAAAGATGGTTATTATCATTATCAAATTTAACATTGTAAGGTTGATTGTTGGAATATGGTCATTGACAGTGTGAAAATCAGTAAAATGTATATTGGTAATGGGGTTTAAGGTATATGAAGCAGATTGATTTGATAAAGTATGAGGGGTTAAATATTCTTTGGCAATACTGTTCAATTTATCATGAATTTCATTTATTAATATATTCGGATTCAACCGTGTATAAACAGAAGTATTTTCAATTCCCCATGTATTGTTTAAGTTTGGTTCAAAACCAAGCTTTATTACCGATGAAATGGTTACCAGGACATCATATTTAAGGTGGCTGTTATATGGCAGGTCATTAAAAACCCCCTTGATTGTAAAAGGAATATGTTCATTTACATAGAGTGTCTCACCCACTGGGTTTTTTGTTCCAAAAAGTTTATAGGCTGTAGATTTTGAAATAACGGCCGAATGTATTTCATTCAATGCAGTTTTTTCGTCACCATAAAGTAAATTGATTCCGAAAACATTGAAAAACGTTGAATCAACCCAGTAAAATTCAACAGGAAGTGGTTTGGCGTTTTCTTTGAATACTACAACCGGATGGTCATATGACAATCTGCATGAGTGTTTTATTCCCGGCATGTGATTTAATTTGTTATATAAGGCAGATTGTACTTTTGCACTTTTATATATTAGTTTTTCGTTTTCGTATAAGTTGTATTCAACCCTGAAAATGTTTTTTGAATATTTATATATTGAATCGTATGATTTTTCAATTGATACATAGCTCATAACTGATACATAGACTACAATTCCTACAGCTAAAATTAAGCTGTTGGAAATTATATAGCTTTTGTTCCTTGCCAAATGATTGATGGAAGAAGTGATTATTGAAAAAACTGTATTTATGTTTAACCTATTCATAAAAAGTGGTTTATGATGGTGTTCTATGATTCAATTAAATCCTGCCCCAGGGTTTCCATGCTTTGTTTCATTTCTTCGGTAATGATTTTTCCGTCAAACAGGTTGATGATCCTGTGTGCAAAGCCGGCATCGTGATTTGAGTGTGTGACCATCACGATGGTAGTGCCTTCTTTGTTCAATTCCGTGAGCAGTTTCATGACTTCCAGCCCGTTTTTAGAATCGAGGTTTCCCGTGGGTTCATCGGCAAGGATAAGCTTGGGATTTGCCACCACGGCACGGGCTATTGCTACCCTTTGTTGTTGCCCGCCCGATAATTGTTGGGGGAAATGTTTTTTCCGGTGACTGATTTTCATCCTGTCAAGCACATTGCCCACCAATTTTTTCTTTTCTTTACTGCTCATTTTAAGATACACCAGGGGCAACTCAACATTTTCATATACATTGAGTTCATCGATCAGGTTAAAACTCTGGAAGACAAAACCGATGTTCCCTTTTCTGATGTCTGTCCGGTTTTTTTCTTTGCATTTTGAAACATCTGTCCCATTAAAAAGGTATTGCCCGGATGAGGGATTGTCCAATAAGCCAATGATATTCAACAAGGTTGATTTTCCACAGCCAGATGGTCCCATGACAGCCAAAAATTCCCCTTGCTCAACTTGCATGGTTACTTCATTAAGGGCGGTTGTTTCCACTTCATCCGTGCGGAAGATTTTTGACAATGAAATTGTTTTAATCATATTTTTAATTTTTTTGATGAATTTAATAAAACCTTTTAAAAATTAATTTTATTTGAAAATAAGTTTTTCATGGCCTCCAAACAATTCATAGCTTGATGTCATGACTTCCTGTCCATTTTTAAGGCCTTCCAACACCTCGTAATAACGAGGGTTTTGTTTGCCGATGCGGATGGGTTGTTTACAGGCACCCTGCCCATCTTTTGTAACCACGTAAATCCATTGCCCCCCTGTTTCCTGAAAAAAACCGCCCCGCGGAATTTGCAGCGCTTGCTTGGCGGCGCCCAACTGCAGGCTGATATGGTAACTTTGGCCGGAACGGATATGAAGCGGAAAAGCACCGTTAAATTTCATATCTACTTTAAACCGGCCGTTTCTTACCTCGGGATACACTTTATAGACAGTTAATTGAAATTCATTCTCCTGCCGGTTGAGCGTGGCGCTTAATCCTTTACGGATGCGGTCTATGTAATGTTCATCAATTTCGGCATTGATTTTATAGGAAGTCAATACATTGATTTGCCCTACCCGTTGTCCCTGTTTCACCGACTGGCCCAATTCTGCGTTTAGCATTCCCAATTGCCCGTCAACAGGGGCTTTGATGTTTAGGTTTTCCTGTTTTTGACATATCAGTTCCAGGTTTTTTTGCATGCTGGTCAGGTTAGCGCTTATTTTTGCTATTTGATTGGTCCGGAATATCGAATCCTGAACATGTTTTTCCCGGCTGATTGCGTTTAATTGTTTTGCCAATGCAAAGTCTTCTTCGGACCTGATGAATTCTTCTTTTGAGATGAGCCCGTCATGGATTAATTCGCTGTTTTGTTCAAAAACCCTTTGTTTTCGATGAAGGCCATGCGATAAGCGTAAAATATCTTTTTGCAGTTCCAGTTTCTGTTGCTGCATATTGATTTGGGTTTCACGGAGAAAATTGGCTTTTTCAGCCAATTGTGCCTCACTGTTTAAAATGTTTAATCTTAAATTTGTGTTGGTCAATTTAACAATTACATCCCCTTGTTTGACCATGCTTCCCTCTTCAATCATGATATTCTCGACTATCCCCCCTTCTTTTGCGTCCAGGTAAGCTGTGGAAATAGGTTCTACCAACCCTGTAACCAGTATATAATCCTGAAATGCCCCTTTGAACACCCTTTCAATGGTGATTTTTTCCTTGTCAACACGCAATGTGCTGGTATTGTCCTGTAACAGGGTAAATATTATGACACCAAATATAAATACAGCCAGTGCAATATATTTATAATGTTTTGGCTTGATCCGCCTTTTGTCTTTTATGATCTTATCCATGTTTTTATAAAAATGTTCCTGTTATATAAAATTGTATGGTTTTTTCTGTTAAAAACAGCCTCAGCCTGGTATTTAACGTTGCTTCTTTTGCCTGGGCCAACTGCTTTTTCGATTCATAATAGTCGATGATGCTGATAAGCCCTTTTTCCCATTTCATTTTGGCCGCTTTATATGCCATTTCCTGTTTGCCCTCTTTTTTTTTAGCCATTTCATATTCGGCGGCAAATGCCTCCCAATCCAAAAGCGTTTCATTGACTTCATATTCAAGGTTTTTTAAGACCTGTTGTTGGTTGTTTTGCAATACAAGGATTTCTACCTTTGCTTGTTCTACCTGTGTCCGTTTATGAAATGCCTGGAAGATTGGGATAGTTAATGCCAGGCCATAATCAACCCTCCTGTTTTGCGGGAATTGTTTATTAAACGGGATGATACGTCCCTGTTCGTCTTTATATGTTTCATGATATCCTGTATTCCATCCAGAATACAATGACAGGGAAGGTGAAAAACCACCCCGGGCATATTTAAGGTTGTGTTTCCCTGCTTTCAATTGATAATCTGTTTCCTTGATGGCAGGGATGGTTTGCCTTGCTTTTTGAAAAAGGGTATCATAAATCAGCGTGTCAAAGGGAGATGACAATGGATATTGTTGTTGAAGGTGTAATATCGAATCAGCCGGGAAACACATTAATTTTTTAAGGTGAAGCATCGTGGATTTTGTCCTGTTGGTGTAATATGTAAGCTGGTATTGCGCATCTGCCAGGCGCGCTTCTATTTCATACTTATCCGTTTCAGGCACTTTTCCCAACCTGATGAATGTTTCCATTTTTTTTTGTTCGATTTTAGATAACTTAACCTGTTGTTCCTGAATATCACGCATTCCGGCATTGATCAAATACTGCGAATAAGTATCTATAATCCGGTACATAAGCAGGTTCTCTGCTTGTTTATATCCTTCCTGTTTGCTTTGAAGATTGTATTGTTCAAATTTTATTTCATTTCTCCTGCGAAACCCATTGAACAGTTGCAACGAAGCATTGAGGTGATAGTTGTTGGAAAAAAATTGTGTTTCAATGACATCGTTGGTATTCGGGTCAATGGTCTTGCCAAGATTTTCACCATAGTAAACCATTCCATGGACGAAAGGCAGGAAATTGTATTTTGCATCCTGGTAAGATATTTCCTGGTGTTGCATTTCGTATTCCATTTTTTTCAAATCATGATTGTGTTCCAGCGCATAATGAATGCAATCCTGGTACGACCGGGTTTGTTGAGCCGCAAGCAGGAAAGGCAAACATGTTAGAACAGTTGTTGATATGATTTTTATATTTTTTATACACATACACATCCTAATTTTTTACCCCTTCCAAATTTTGGTTTCTCTTTTATAATACTATATTCAAATTCAAGCTACGTGCCATAATTTTAATCGTTTGTTTAGCAGTATGTTGCATTTTTTGATGCCTGCCATTCAGTAAAAAAAATTGACATAGTAGTGTCAAAAGATTTGACACTTTATTTTGTGTGACAATTATTTTTATCTTTGGAAATGGTAAGAAAAGTACAACAGTGTTGATTTGCTGTTTTAAAAAAAATCAAATGAAGAAGAAAACCGGGAACATCCTTATAGTCGATGATAACAAAAGTGTATTGAGCGCTTTGAAATTACTATTGCAGTTTGAGTTTGAAACCATCATCGCCATTTCAAACCCAAACCTCGTCCTTGAAGAACTAAAAAAGAATGATATTGATGTCGTATTGTTGGACATGAATTTTAAGGCAGGGGTCAATACAGGCAATGAAGGGCTTTTTTGGTTAAAAGAGATCAAAAATGCCGCACCTGCTGTTGAAGTAATTGTTATTACCGCTTATGGCGATGTGGAATTGGCGGTAAAAGCCTTGAAAGCTGGCGCTATAGATTTCACCCTTAAACCCTGGGAAAATGAAAAATTGCTTGCCACCTTGCACAACACCCTAAAAATAAGGCAATCGGCGATGGAGGTGAAGCAATTGAAAGAGCAGGAACGCGGGCTAAAAAAAGAGATCAATCCAGCCAAAAAAATGCTCATCGGCGAATCTTCCTTGATGAGAAACGTGATGGCACTTGTAGAAAAAGTGGCCCGTACAGATGCCAATGTGTTGATCACGGGAGAAAACGGAACGGGAAAAGAATTGATAGCCAGTGAGATTCATCAAAGGTCAGAGAGGGCTGATGAATTGCTTGTAACAGTTGACATGGGCGCCATCCCGGAAAACTTGTTTGAAAGTGAATTGTTCGGACATAAAAAAGGCGCTTTTACAGACGCAAAAGAAGACAGGATTGGTAAATTTAAACTTGCCCATAGAGGGACTTTATTCCTTGATGAAATCGGAAACCTTCCGTTGGCCCTTCAATCGAAACTGTTGGTGGCTTTAGACAACCGTACGATCTTACCTGTAGGGGCTGACCGCCTGGTTCCGGTGGATATCCGGTTAATCAGCGCAACCAATGCCGGATTGGATGAATTAATCAAACATCACCAGTTTAGGGAAGACCTCTTTTACCGGTTGAACACCATACATATTGAACTACCCCCTTTGAGGGAAAGAAAAGAAGACATTGAATTACTGGCTTCTTTCTTTTTAAACAGGTATAAGAAAAAGTATCAAAAACCCCGTATCCGTCTCGATTCACGTGCCATCAAAAAACTCATGAAATACCATTGGCCGGGAAATGTCAGGGAATTACAGCATGCTGTTGAAAGAGCTGTAATACTCACAGAAAAGGATGTTTTAGGCCCTGATGATTTTGTGTTTGGCAATAGGGAGCAAATTGTCAATGAATCCTGCAGGTCACTTGAGGAAATGGAGAAAATGATGATTGAACAAACATTGAACAGCCGCCAGGGAAATATCACAAGTGCGGCAGAACAATTGGGCATTACCCGTCAGTCTTTATACAATAAAATAAAGCGATATGGATTATAAATTTTCACAGGGAGGATTGATCCTGAAGTTGATATTACTTATTTTAACAGCAGTTATCTCTGCCTTGGCTTTTATCCATGAACAATGGATTATTTTTGGGGCAGTTGTGTTTTTAGTGTTAGTGGCATTCGCAAATATTTTGACCGCTTTCAATAAAACCAACCAAAAGCTTGCTTTTTTCTTTGATTCCATCCAAAATGACGATACCATGCTCCGGTTCAATGAAAATGTAAAAAACAAATCTGTAAAGAATCTGCATAAAAGCATGAACCGTATAAACAAAATGATATCTGAAATCAAAATAAAAAATGAACATTATGAAAAATTTTACAAAGAATTGTTAAAATATTCAGCAACCGGTTTAATGGTGATAGATACCTCCGGATATGTTGTATTTGTAAACGATGCCGCATTAGGGTTGATGGGGTTGGGACACATCTCGCATATCAGGTTGTTGAAACAGAAAAACCAAAACCTGTATGATGTTTTATTGAAAATTGTCCCGGGAAACCCACTTTCATTGAAATTATTGAATGATGAAATGTTTCGTTTGGTATCTGTCAATGTTGCCATATTAAAGTCTGGCAATCAAAAATACAGGCTTTATTCGCTGTATGACATCAAAACCGAAATGGAAGAAAACCAGTTGGACTCCTGGCAGAAATTAATCCGGGTGTTGACCCATGAGATAATGAATTCGATAGCACCTATCACGTCATTGAGCAATACCCTGGCACGTTTTTTTAAAACCAATGGGAGGCTGAAATCTGTACGGGATATTTCCGATGCCGATATCAGTCAAACAATGCAGGGATTGGAAGTTATAGAAGAACGGGGTAAAGGGATGATGCATTTTGTAAAAGATTACAGGATGCTTACAAAAATCCCGCAACCTGTTTTTAAACCCATTTTGGTGGAGGAATGGATGAATTCCATCAGCATGCTTTTTACCTCCCGCTTTCAGCAAGAAAATATTTCATTCGATATTTTATACAGGAATACAAAAAAAGAAATTGCTGGTGATAAAAAGCTGCTCAGCCAGGTGATGATAAATATTTTAAGCAACGCTATAGATGCGGTAAAGACGGTGCAACCGAAAAAGATCGCCATAAAAATTTTTGACAACCCATCCGGATATATCGTGATTCAGGTCATTGACAATGGGAAAGGCATTGCCCCCGAAGACCTTGAGAAAATTTTTATCCCGTTTTACACTACTAAAGAAGGGGGTTCGGGAATAGGGTTAAGCCTGTCGCGCCAAATCATGCGCATGCACAAAGGGAGTATGGATATACAATCGGCAGAGGGGCGGCAAACAGTTGTGAGAATGGCGATTTAATGCGTGATAATTGTAAAGGTTTCATGTTTTTTAAAGAATACTTATCTCAAAAATGTATTTTAGCTCATATTTACTTATTGCTCAATAATTGCCGCAAATCCGCCTCCTTTTACCATTTTTATCACAAGTTCCGATTTATTGCCAACTTGTTTGGTAAGTTTTTTATAATCCTCAGCAAACCTGTCTGCATTGATGCCGTCTTGCATGATTGTAGCCGTATGTTCTCCACTATCAAGAAACGAAAGATCAACAGTAAATTCCCGGGGCTCTTCATTGGTTATACCGCCAATGTACCATGTATCGCCTTTACGGCGTGCCAGAATAAGGTATTCTCCAACTTTGGCTTCCAATACTTTGATATCATCCCAGGTTACCGGTATACGGGCAATAAAATCAGTAGTTTCCTGTTCCCTTTCGTAATTCGTGGGACTGTCTGCAAGCATTTGTATGCCGCTTTCATAAAGCACGAACAAAGCCACCTGGTGGCATCGGGTGCCGTGACTTACCGGGCGCTTCATCACAGGATGATTGTCGGGACGGTGATGGTTTCGCATGGCACCGGGAGTATAGTCCATAGGGCCGCAGACCATCCTGGTAAAAGGAAGCATTAAATTATGCTCTGGCGTGATGGCTTTCGACCATTTGCAATATTCTAATCCCATTACCCCTTCGTATGAAACAATATTGGGATAACTTCGTCTTAGTCCTGTGGGCTTAAAAGAACCGTGAAAATCAATAAGCAATTTACGTTTAAAGGTCTCCTTGGCAGCCTTTTCATAAAAGTTTACCATCCACTGGTCGTCTCTGTCCATAAAGTCAACCTTTATGCCCGCAACACCCCACTTTTTGAAATTGTCCAAAACTGACCATTGTTCATTCAGTGCCCGCCATGTTGACCAAAGGATGATTCCTACATTTTTTTCTTTACCATATTTAATTAAATATTGCAAATCAATATCGGGATTGGGTTTTGTTAAGTCCATGGTACTGAACGACCATCCTTCGTCAAGTATCACATATTCCAAACCATTTTTTGAAGCAAAGTCAATATAATATTTATACGTTTCGGTGTTGAGCCCGGTTTTAAAATCAACACCGTATAGGTTTAACGCATTCCACCAATCCCATGATACGCGACCGGGTTTTATCCAGTCCGTATTACCATGATCCATTTTCCTGGCCAAAAGGTAAACCAGCTCCGATTCAACCAGTTGCTTTTCATTATTTGTAATCATGAATACACGCCACGGGAAAGTCCGATTCCCGTTGGTTTTCGCTATATAGTCAGCGGTTTTTACCACTTTGCTTGCCCTGTCCCCTTTTAATTCAACTTCCAAGGGATACGGTGGAAACAGTGCAGAAATTTTCTCACTGCAACTTCCTTTGAAATACATGTGAGGATAATCGACAACATCAGATTCAAGTAAAAGAATTTTGTTATCGCGTTTATCTTTCATCAGTATTGGAAGATAAGACTGCATGGTATCGGGGAAATGATATAGCGATCCCTTATCGAATGTGCTCTCATAGTTGCCCCTGAAATTTTTCCGTTGTGATAACCAAGTGGTTAAATCTCCGGCAAACGACAGTTCGGCTTTCTCATTTACTTCTACCTCTTCGTCTATCGTAGTGACGTACCTGTACACCACCCCCTCATTAAAAGCCCTGAACTCAACACTAAAACCATTGCTAAAAACAAATTTCAACTCATTGTATTGGTTTTTAATTTCACTATGCTTATAAGGTATCAGGGGGTTAACCAAATCAGATACTTGCTTGGTTATTAATTCCGGATTTTCTGATTTGTACAGCTCCTGATCATTAAACACCAAGTTTAAATTGGCATTTTTTATAACCTGATCTC
>CAYMKE010000068.1:0-13826 GCA_964390955.1 uncultured Bacteroidales bacterium
AGCACCCCAAAAACCTGACAGCGTCGCAAGACCTGTCAGTGTTTTTGGTAAAAAATCAACACCATTCTATCCGCTATAAAAACCAACCCTATTTTAACAGCCACGTCAGTCTTGGAGATCACGTCAACCGACCAGTCAGTCTATAACCGACCCTGTCAGGCCTGGCGGCACTGACAGGTCTGGGGGCTGCTAAATCTGATAGCGTCACCAGTCCTGACAGTGTTTTGATCAGGAAAATCATCCAAAATTCCATATCCCACAACCATACAATTTTATTTTGTCAACTTCCGTCAATTTTAGTTTTTTTTCAACTTTCTCGTTTTTTTCTCTATTCCTGTCAGGTTTACCCCACAATCCTTGCAGCACCCCAAAAACCTGACAGCGTCGCAAGACCTGTCAGTGTTTTTGGTAAACCTTTTTTTATTAACCCAAATTTGGGTAATTCTTGCCATTATCTTTGTACATTTGCATCTGCACAAAGCTAATGGCATGAATTTTCCGGGTTAACTACAAAACCCCGCATCTATACGGGGTTTTGTAGTTAAAAAATTATGTTGAGTTTTAGTCATTACTTGATTACAATCACAGCTGTAGGGTCTAATACCCTGAAAGTAAATGATTCGGTAATGAACAATTGGACTGTTTTAGAATTATGGTTTTCATATCCAATGGCGAAGTCACTGCCCAGAGTAAGCTCAAAACTACCATCTTTTTCAGAGATCATGTATCCTCCATTCTTTAAAAATGGGGATACAATAATAGAGCCGCCTATTGCAGACTTAATGACGTTTTGAAAGGGGTATCCACCTTTCATGTGAGATATAATATCACCCCATTTTTCTTCTGAAAGGACTAATGAAAAAGGACCGCTAACGCCAACATTCTTAAATTCATTCATTCCGGTGGCAATCTCTTTGAGCCAGTCATCCGGATGATCCGGAAAATGGAGCGGATGATGCTCTGAACTAGCCTTAAGCCCTTCGATATTGCCTTCTTTAAATCCCTGATATATTGCGTTTTCTTCAAATTCAGCAATGGATTTTGCTGCATCTCTCACAGGGTTCAGGTCAATGTTTTCTTCTCCTCTAATGATATTATCAAGTTCCCATATATTTAATTCAAATTGCACACGAGCCTCTATCAATGGTTGTACTTGGTTTACGCCATATTTTACATTCCCTTTGCCTTTGTCATTAATAGTTAAACGGCCTAATGAAACGGCTCCTTTATCCCAGCCGTGAGGGCCGGAGACATCAACAAATTTGCGTGCAGATAACACGTTATTTAATACATTTTTAGCTTCATCATTAATTGCATCCCAGGCTTTTGATGTGATGGGTGCCAGTTCTTTTTTTAATATATCCATTGTTTTAATCCTCCTAATTTTATTTGCTTATTTTATTAATACCAAGATCATTCGAAGATGATTGCTGTTCTTCACCGCCTTCTGCTTCTTCTTCAATCTCTGTTACATCTTTTTCAGTGAACAGGTATGTCCGAAGCGCTTCGTCCCATTCGGGCATATTTCGCCGTAGCCACTCGAGGGTCATGCACGCGTGCTCAATTTCTTCATCTCTGTTATGTGCCATGATGTTTGACAAGTGTTCATCATTGGTTGCTTCAACTCGTTGATGATACCAGCTTACAGCTTCAATTTCTTCTTTCATACTGTTCAGGGCCCGGACATAATTTCGGCCCTGTTCTGTTAATTCATTTACCGGTTCATGATAATAATCACTCATAATAATTCAATTTTTTAGTTAAATATGTTGTTAAAAGTAACAAAATTTATACACTTATTTTAAAAATCTTCAGCTTTTCGTTTTCAACACGGCCTATTGTTTAGCCTGGTTTGCGACCTGTTGTTGAGCTTTTTTGATCTTTTCTTCATCTCCTAAGTAATAATGTTTGATTGGGTTTAATGATTCATCCAATTCATAAATCAAAGGGATTCCGGTGGGAATGTTTAATTTGGGTATTTCGTCATCGGATATATCATCGAGGTATTTCACAAGTGCCCTGAGACTGTTCCCGTGAGCAGCAATAATAATACGGCTTCCCTTTTTTATCTCCGGCACAATCCGTTCATGCCAATAGGGCAGAAACCGTTCTACCGTATCTTTAAGGCATTCAGTAACCGGTAATTCTTCTTTAGGGATGCCCTGATACATGCGTTGATTCCCGGGATACCGCTCATCGTCTTTTGTTAGAGCAGGTGGCCTTACATCATAACTCCTCCTCCACTGGTGAACAACATCTTCGCCCTCACGTTTAGCCGTTTCTTTTTTAGACAACCCCTGCAGTGCACCATAATGCCGTTCATTGAGCCGCCATGAGCGTTCTACAGGTATCCACATCTGATCCATTTCATCCATCACGATCCAAAGTGTACGGATGGCACGCTTTTGGACTGATGTAAAGGAAATATCAAATTCAAAGCCTTTTTCTTTCAATATATTCCCCGCGGCTTTAGCTTCTTTAATACCTTTTTCAGTCAGGTCTACATCTGTCCACCCCGTAAATTTGCCTTCTTTATTCCATGTGCTTTCACCGTGTCTTAATAATATCAGTCTATACATTGCTATATTTTTTTATGTTTTACGTTCTTTCTTTATTATTCAAAGCAAGGTTTTCCCTTATTACGGTTGCATTTTTCCGGGTCTTTCGTGCAGCGGTAGCAAATTTCATTTTGAACTATTTTGTCTCCCTTTGCGTATGATGCAATATTCTCCATGGTGGTTTCAGCTATGTTGTGCAATGCTTCTTTAGTAAAAAAGCCCTGATGAGATGTTATGATCACATTATTAAATGTCAATAGCCTGGCCAACACATCGTCTGTAAGAATCTGTTGAGAAAAATCTTCAAAAAAATAGGCATTTTCTTCTTCATACACGTCTAACCCGGCTGAACCTATTTTTCCTTTTTTCAATGCGTCAATCAGGTCTGTTGTTTTGATGAGCTTTCCTCTTCCTGTATTGATGAGCATAACCGTGTCTTTCATCTTATCAATATTTTCTTTATTGATAAGATATTCAGTTTCTTTGGTTAAGGGGCAGTTCAGGGATATCACATCGGATTCTTTGAAAATCTTATCCAATTCCACGTATTCACAGCCTGTTTCTTTCGCGAATGCTTCATCGGGGTATACATCGTATCCCAGTACATGCATTCCAAAACCTTTTAATATTTTGACCAATGCTTTGCCGATCTTACCGGTTCCTATAACACCTGCTGTTTTCCCTTTCATATCGAATCCGATCAGTCCGTTTAATGAAAAATTGGAGTCACGTGTACGGTAATAAGCCCTGTGTATCTTTCTGTTGAGTGTTAACATAAGTGCAACAGAATGTTCCGCGATGGCTGCCGGCGAGTATGCAGGTACGCGTACCACGTGAATTTTATGCTTATATGCTGCTTTGAAGTCGACATTATTGATCCCAGCGCTTCTTAAGGCAATGAGCTTTACCCCGTTATCATGAAGCGATTGCATCATCTTATCGTCCACGATGTCATTGACAAATATACAGATTATATCAAAATCTTTTGTCAACAGGGTGTTTTCGGGTATTAAATGAAATTTATAGTATGTGATATCAAAATTGAATTTTTGATTAATTTCATCAAATACCTCCCTGTCATAAGGTTTGGTGTCGAAAAATGCTATCTTGGGTTTATAAGCCATTTTATGATTGGATTTAATGTATTCATTAAATAATTATTAATGAATTAGCAAATTCTATTCCAAACCGGCATAATATTTCATGAATTGTACTCTTTCAAAAGCAGCAGGATTTTTTGATTTTCCGTAATTCATTTTGCCCCTGAAATCATTAAGATTTTCATATGTATGCTTATTCATCCATTGCCTCATACTGGAGAGTATGGTTTGGATATGTTCCGGCCCATTTTGATATATTGCGGAGACAACCTGTACTGCTTTGGCACCCGCCAGAGTTTGTTTAATCACGCCTGCTCCACTGTGTATTCCTGTAGAAGCAGCAATGTCTTTTTCTATTTTTCCTGACATCAGAGCAACCCACCTAAGTGATGTTGATATTTCTTCGGGCCGGCTGTAAATATTGGAAGCAATGATATCATAATTATCCAGGTCAATATCGGGATTATATAACCTGTTAAATAACACGAAGCCATCTATTTCGTCTATCCAGCTAAGTTCTTTGATTAGCTTTGCCAGTCCTCCGGAATAATGGCTTATTTTCAACGCGACAGGAAGCGATGTTTGCTGTCCGGCCATTTGTGCTATTTCAAAATGCATTTTATCTGTTTCGTTGCTGCTGAGTGTATCATCCGATGGAAGGAGAGCTATATTGAGTTCAAGTGCATCGGCTCCTGCATTTTCAATGCGTTGGGCAAATGTTGACCATTCATAGCCAGAAAAACAATTGATACTTGCAATAATAGGAATATTCACATTTTTTTTAGCCTCACTGATGAGTTTCAGATATTCATCGAGTGAATGTTCCCTGACATACCTGCTGATCAAATCGTATGATTCGGTATAATTGGTCAAATCTGTTTTAATAGATTCCTTGATTTCAGCAATGATTTGTTCTTCAAAAAGTGATTTTAATACCACAGCTCCTGCGCCGTTTTTTTCGAGTTCTTTTATTTTATCAACCGAATTGGTTAAACCGGAACTGCCAATAATAATTGGATTCTTTAACTCAAGGCCTAAATATTGGGTTGTTAAATTTTCCATAATGATTCAACTTCTTATATCTGATTTATAAAACTTATGTTTTTAAAAAAATACCGTTTCCCTTGATTTGAAACAAAACAGGGAAACGGCACTAAACACCATTTAATCAATTGGATTAAATTCCTCTTTTCCTACTCCACAATCAGGGCATACCCAATCGTCCGGAGTATCATTGAAAGCTGTTCCCGGATCTACTCCCTGGTCCGGGTCCCCCTTTTCAGGATCATAAATATACCCGCATACCTGACATTCATACTTTTTCATAAATACTATTTTTTAATGTTAATAAATAAAAAAATGATACCATTAATAATTTTGCTCTTTTATTGCAAATTGAGATTGAGGTGCAAAACACACCGGACATTTTTTAGGTGCCTTTTCACCTTCATGAACATGTCCACACACCCAGCATTTCCATTGAGTTTTGGTATCTTTGTTGAATACTTTATTGCTTTTGATATTATCCAAAAGTTTGAGATACCTGGCTTCATGTTGTTTCTCCACATTTGCAATCACCCGAAAAGTTGTAGCAATGTCTTTAAACCCCTCCTTTTCAGCTATTTCAGCAAACGAAGGATACAAATTAGTATGTTCATGGTTTTCTCCGGCAGCAGCTTCTTTTAGGTTCTCATCTGTGGTACCTACCTTGCCTGCAGGATAGTCAGCAGTTATTTCAAGGTCACCGCCTTCGAGAAAACTAAAAAACCTTTCTGCATGTGCTTTTTCATTCCATGCTGTTTCTTTAAAATAAGCAGCAATTTGTTGGTATCCTTCTTTTTCTGCCTGCTCAGCAAAAAATGTATAGCGCATCCTTGCCTGCGATTCACCGGCAAAAGATTTTAATAAATTTTGTTCAGTTTTTGTTCCTTTAATTGACATTTTTCTAATTGTTTTTTTCTAATTATTTTTTATTTGTCCAATGCCCATGAATATTACAATATTCTCTTGCATATACATCGGTTGCATCGGTCTTAAAAATTGCTTCGGGAGCATCGTCTGGAGATAAAAATTGTGTAAGCACCTGGTCTCCTGCTATCAATTCAATCCACTCGATATAATGTTCGGGTGTCATAGGATGAGCTACTTCTCCTACGGTGACTTTATATCCGCCGTCAATTTTTTCAATAACAGGTACATGTTTTTCCGTGGCAGCATCCTGGTTGTTTTCTTCTTTTAATTCCATTTTTTGTCCGCAACATGTAAGGTCTTTGGCGCCTCCATGAAATACTTCCACGATATTACCACAAACATTGCATTTATAAATTTCTAATCTATTTGTTTTTGACATTTTTTTATAATTTTTTATAATGATTAATAATATAATTTATAATTTTTTATAACAAAACCACCAGTCAAAGCATTCATACTGTTCTTTGCGTTTTTTTGCTGTATCCACATCCTTTGCAGGAGGGATGATTACCTGATCATTGATTATCTCATTATCAGGCCAGTTAGCGGGTGTAGCTACGCCTTCTCTGTCGGATATCTGTAATGCTTTAAGTGAACGGATGATCTCACTAATATTGCGTCCGATTTCCTGAGGATAATAGAGAATCAGGCGGATTATGCCTTTGTCGTCTACAATAAACACAGCCCGGACGGTATTGTTTCCTTTCCCGGGATGAACCATACCCAGGGTATGTGAAACGTCTCCTGAAGCATCGGCTATAATAGGGAACGGAATCGGGGTATCCAAATTTTCTTCGATCCATTCTTCCCATTTGATATGGGCAAAAACCTGATCTATGGATAAACCGATCAATTCGGTATTGAGTTCATCAAAAGCCGCTTTGTTTTTGGCAAATGAAACAAATTCTGTTGTGCAAACCGGTGTGAAATCACCCGGGTGGCTAAATAAAACAAACCATTTGCCTTTATATTCATCCGGTAAATTTTTAATTCCATGTGTGGTACTTACAGAAAGCCGCGGAAATTCGTCCCCTATTAATGGAAATTTTTTTGTCTCTTCCATGATTTTATAGTTTTATAATGTGTGAGTAATTTTAATAAATATTATTCTGCATTTTTTGTCTCATCAACAAATTGACGTTGTTGAAGTTCTTTATCAATCATCAACAAGCCCTGGCCTTTTCCATCAATAAATTTAAGCTGTTGTATGATGGCATCTGCATTGGCTTCTTCTTCAACCTGTTCGGCAACATACCACTGAAGCATGTTTTCGGTTGCATAATCTTGTTCATCTCTGGCTAATTTAACCAGGCTGTGGATGAGGCCGGTGACTTTTTGTTCATGCTCATATACTTCCTGCATAACAACCATAGGGTTTTCCCAATCGGTTGGCGGCCCTTCGATGGGTTTCAGGTCAACCCTGCCACCACGTTCGTTGATATAATCAAAAAACTTCATTGCATGTGTCATTTCCTCCTGTGCCTGGATGCGCATCCAATTGGCAAAACCGCTAAGGTTTTGTTCTTCGAAATATGCACACATTGCCAGGTATAAATAAGCCGAATACATCTCAGCATTAATCTGTTCATTAATCGCTGATTCAATTTTTTTGTTGATCATTTGTTTAGCCTCCTGTTTAATTTTAAGATTTAGTATATTTAGTGTTTGTCCATAAAGTCAAGTGTTTGCTCTATAAAGTTCGCTAACCCCGATACAGTCATTTTTCCTTACGGGACATGCTTTGTTACGCTTGCCCCAAAATTGCTTATTTAGGCCAGTAAACTGTGCAATTTTGGGCTTTGCAAGCCTCATTACCGGACATTATGATCCAAACACTCGACTTTATGGACGGTCTCTATTTATGTTACAAAAAGTATTCCATTGTTTACGATTCAATAATAAATTATTATTAATTGTCTGATCTGCATTCTTTACATATCCCTTTAATATAAAGATGACAGGAGTGAACTACAGAGATATCAGGTATTTTTGATAATATGTCTTTCAAACAAATAAGCCTGTCTTCGATTTTTCCACATTTAATGCACTGAAAATGAGCATGTTCTTCCGTGTTTGGATCACAATGCATTTCCTTCTCATCAATGGTTAATAAGGTTACCAATCCTTTTTCTGAAAACAATTTTAACGTATTATAAATAGTTGTTTTTGAAAGCGTTGGCAAATCCCTATACAAGGCATCATAAATGTCATCTACACTGGGATGATTTTTATTATCTTGTAAGAATTCATATATCTTTACCCGCTGATACGACGGTTTTAAATCTTTATTTTTTAAGTAATTCTTGATTCGCTCCATAAATTAAAAGAATACAAGTTTGTAATCGATGCAAAATTGTAATCAATGCAAAAATAATAAATATTTTTATAATCCGCTATAAAAATATTTATTTTAAAAATTCAAAAAAAAGAGATACAACTTACCATTGATCATAATGAACTTTTTCGTCATTATACCTGGTACGCGCTTCCTTTGCTTCACCAGGATATCCAATGGCAATGCATGAAATGGGAATGATATGTTCCGGTAAGTTAAACAAGTTTTTCAAATGCATAACCCTGTCATCCCTGGGATGAATACCCAGCCAGCAAGCGCCTAATCCGGTTGCCTGAACTGCAAGAAGAATATTTTCAATAGCGGCTGTACAATCCTGAATCATATAGCTTAGTTGGTGGTCATGTGCCTGGTTGATGTCTCCGCAAACAACGATACCTAATGGAGCACTGGCAAGCATTTTGCCATTAGGTAAGCCATTGCTGATATTCACCAGTATATTTTTATCCTTCACCACTATAAAGTGCCATGGGTCTTTTGCAACTGCTGACGGAGCAGCCATGGCTGCTTCCAGTATGATATGAATTTTAGCGTCTTCAACTTCATCTGACTGGTATTTCCGAATGCTTCTGCGCTGAAAAATTAAATCGGTTTGATCGTTTCGTAGCTCCATATTTGCCATTTTTTTTAATTTTAAAATAGGTAGTTAAATTATATATCCTTACAAAAATAAAAATATTTAACTGATCCGGATTATTTTTTATATGTTCATCTTACACAAAAAAATTACATTATTTTTGACAAGGGGAAAATTTTTAAATTGCAAAGATTTTAAACTTGGAATATTTTTTTGATCGTATTAATGCAAGTATTTGATAATGAGCAAAATGTATCATAACGAAGGATTTGTTGCGCATATCATAGCGCCATTTCATCGCTTCTTTAACCTCCAGGCTTCAACCGGTATAGCATTGATCATATCTACAATCATTGCTATGGTATGGGCAAATTCTGAATGGAGTTATTTTTATTATGCAATCCGGGAATACAAAATAGAGTTTATTTTTCAGGGGCATCATTTCTCTAAAAACCTGCTGTTTTATGTAAATGAAGGGTTGATGACTCTATTTTTCCTTGTGGTGGGACTCGAGATAAAACGGGAACTGATCGTGGGTGAATTATCTAGTTTCAAACATGCATCACTGCCTTTTTCAGCAGCGATTGGCGGAATGCTATTGCCTGCATTAATATTCCTTTTATTCAACACAAACCCTTTGTATACAAAAGCATGGGGCATACCAATGGCAACAGATATTGCTTTCGCGATTGGTATTTTAAGTTTAATGGGAAACAGGGTGCCATTCGGACTAAAAATATTCTTAGCCGCATTTGCTATTGTAGATGATATAGGAGCTATTATTGTGATTGCCTTATTTTACAGCTCAGGCATTGACTGGACATTTTTATTTGCAGGCGGACTGTTCATGGCATCCCTCATTTTAATGAACATATTGAATATCAGGTATTTGTTGATCTATTTTATCATAGGCCTGGGGTTATGGTATTGTTTATTATGTGCAGGTATCCATCCGACCATATCTGGCATTTTGGTTGCATTTGCTATTCCGGCCAGGCGAAAAACAAATTTGGCATTATTCATAAAAAAGATGGAAGATGACATTGATGAATTTGAGAAAGACCACACGTTCAACAAAGTAGCATTATCAAACAGCCAAATTGCTGCCATTGATAATATCGGACACAGGATCAAACAGGTACAAAGCCCGTTGCAATATGTAAACCATCATATTCACGGATTTGTTTTGCATCTTATTATGCCGCTTTTTGCATTATTTAACGCAGGGATTGCCCTGAATAATCCATCATCATTATTCACCAATGGTTCTCTTACGTTAAATATTGCCTCCGCAATGCTATTGGGTAAAGTGATTGGCATAAGTTTGTTTTCTCTGATTGCTGTGAAGACAGGTATTTCAATACTACCCAACAGGGTAAAATGGAATCAAATTATTGGAGCAGGTTTCCTGGGGGGGGTCGGATTTACTATGGCATTATTTATTAACAATCTCGCTTTTCTGGATCCACTTGTACAGAATCATGCAAAAGCAGGGATACTTCTGGGATCACTTGTATCAGGTATAATTGGGCTTATCATAATCCGTAATACGTTGTACAAAAAAAAGCCGCTCCATCACTATTAGTTTTCTGATGCAATGATGCCTCAACGAAGCCTGACATGATTATGATCAAAATCTAAACGTCTATAAACTTAATGATCTTTATTAAACTAATTGGGTTTGTAATGAATTATATATATTTTTGCAATTATTTTATAGCATCCAACAATTGTGAATGAAAGTATCTGCATCCATATATTCAACAGACCATGAATTGACAGGCATTGTCAAAAACTTAGATGAACATCAAATTGATCTGTTTCACATAGACTGCAATGATGATATTTCAATATTTGAAGACATTCCGAAAATAAGACAAATAAGCTCTAAACCTATTGATCTTCACCTCATTACCAATGAGCCGGAAAAATATTTCGATTTGATTCAAAAGCATTGTATTGAGTATGTAACCTTTCAATATGAAAACCTTCACCACAAACTTATTATCCCGGATAATCTTACGTGTGAACTGGGATTATCCATAACATGCAACACGGATATTTCTGTTTTTAATGATTATGCAAACCGTTTTTCTTTTATATTATTTATGGCTACAACTCCCGGCCAAAGCTCCGGAATATTCAATAAAGATATATTTAAAAAGATCAGGCAATTCCAAAAAGCATATCCTGATAAAAAAATCCATGTAGACGGCGGAATCAATGCAGAAGTATCTTTCATTCTGAGAAATATGGGTGTATATCTGGTTGTTTCGGGTTCGTACCTTTTCAATTCAACATACCTTGGTTTAGCTTTATTAAACCTCAAATTAAATGAAATTGAATCGCATTTCCGGGTAAAAGATTTTATGATATCCAAAGATGAGATCCGGCTAATGCATCCCGATCAACGAACCTTTAAAGATGTTTTACATTCAATTGATGAAAACAACCTGGGGTTTACCATATTGGTTGATAAGGACGGCGCGCTCGAAGGAATCATAACAAATGCCGATGTACGGAAAGGATTGATGAAGAACATAGATGATTTAAATAATGTTTCAATAGATGAAATCATTAACAGATCGCCTGTAACAGTGAAAGAAGATTTTACAGTATTGGAAATGCTCAGGCACATCAAAGCACAGAATTTTACCATATCATATATACCCGTCATAAATAATCAGAATATCGTGACAGGTACTGTAACATTCTTTAATCTTATAAAAGGAGAACTATGATCATTCATCTAAAAGAAGGGACAGGAAAAGAAGATGCCATGAGAATGGCTGAAGAATTAAACGCATTTTGTATTAAGAAACCAGAAGGCTATGTTTTGATAAACAGTTCGAAAATAAAGGAAACAGATAAAAAACACAAGGCCCACATAGACAAAGAATTTGTCTTTGACTCCGACATGCAGCTATCCAGCAGAAAATACATGGCATCTACCAGGGATATTGCATTTGGAAATGTGCAAATAGGTGGCTCAACAAACAACACCATAGTCATCGCGGGCCCCTGCTCTGTTGAATCAGAAGCGCAAATCAGGCAGACTGCAGAATTGCTCGTTCACTCCAATATTTCAACACTCCGGGCGGGAAGTTATAAGCCCCGCACCTCTCCTTACAGCTTTCAGGGTTTAGGATTGGATGGATTGAAGCTGCTGGACAAAATACGTTCAGAATACAATTTGAATATCATCACGGAAGTAAGGGATTCGACACATGTGGATGAAGTAATTGAATATGCTGATATTATACAAATAGGTGCAAAAGCAATATATGACCATGGAATCCTGAAGAAATGCAGTAAAACCAATAAGCCTGTCTTGCTTAAAAGAGGATTCGGCACTACTTTGCAGGAATTTGTACAAATGGCAGAATTTGTTTTATCCGGTGGAAACGAAAACCTGATGCTATGTGAACGCGGTATCAGGACATTTGAAACCAAAACCCGTTTTACTCTCGATCTTTGTGGAGTAGCATTTTTAAAAGAATACACCAACCTGCCCATCATACTTGACCCAAGCCATGCAATGGGATATGCCTATGGTGTGCCAGGCCTCGCCAGGGCATGTACAGCAATGGGGGTTGACGGATTATTGATTGAAGTGCATCCTGATCCAGGCAGTGCCCGGTCAGATTCGGATCAACAATTAAACCATCAACAATTTAAAGAATTATTAGGCAGCCTTAACGCTGTAGCACAATCAATCGGAAAAAAAATTATTTAAATGAACCACTTTATTAATAACATAAAACATTTAATAGACAGGCATGCTTTAAATGCCGGTGAGTTTTCGTCTACACTGGGGTTATCCACCGGCATTGAAGAGATACTGACAGGCAAATCGAACCTTTCACCGGATGACCTGTTAAAACTATCTGAATATTTCGGTTTTTCAGTAGATATCCTGTTGTCAAAAGACATTAAACCATTTGAACATTTAACTGCACAAAATATAAAATTTTTAGTGCTTGATGTTGACGGGGTTATGACAGACGGTGGCATGTATTATACTGAAAGCGGAGATGAATTTAAACGCTTTGATACACGTGACGGACTTGCAATCAAAAGGCTTACAAAACAAGGTTTTCAGGTAGGTATTATCAGCTCCGGGTTCCTTGATGCCTTGATCAAAAAACGAGCCAATTTACTAGGTATCCATAGAGTCCAAACAGGGACGGCCCCGAAGCTTCAAACCCTGGAACGCTGGTGTATGGAAATGGATTTAGACATCAAACAAGTTGCATTTATCGGGGATGACATTAACGACAAAGAGATCATTGAAACAGTAGGCATTTCTGCTTGCCCGGCTGATGCATATGAAGAAATTAAAAAAATCGTTTCCGTGGTTCTTTCCAAAAACGGCGGGAAAGGGTGTGTGAGGGAATTTGTGGATTTATATTTATCCGGGAACCCTTATTTTGATTTTAACAAAGATTGTTAAATGCTTTATTTAGTTTTTATTACTACAGGTGTAATTGTAGTATTATTAATCATTATATTTGTTCAGTATGGGAATATCCGTGAATACAAAAACGGATTCAAGAGGCTTTCTGATGTCTATAACAACTCTAAAACAACACATTACGATGCATTGATCAATAAAATCATACATTATAAAAAACATTTCATGCCTGCTCCATCTAAAAAAATAAATGACCTGCTTTTCAATGCCGTTACTCCCCTTTTCAAAGATCATAAAATATTTATTCATGTAACAAATGACCAATTTATTGCAGAAAAAATTTTAACAGAAGGGTTTAAATATTCCGAAGATTTTTACAAAACATCGACAGAAATCTCCAATGACCCGGTTGAACTGGCTTATAAACTACAATTATACAAAGGATATGGGAATTATATTATCATTATATGCATTCCTAAGGGTTTATATAAAGCCGTCAGAAAACAATCTGCCCTTACAGACTCTGACCTGCTTTCTGAATACGGAATAAGTGAATACAATCCAGATGACGAATTAAGCTATAAGTTACCCCCCGGCTTTGTAAAAGGGTATATCAATATAGAAAAGACGCTGCTTATTGAAAATACATTGTTTCAACACTAAACACCTGACTGCGGCCATCAGAATAAAAAACCACAAATACTTCATGAATTCTGCAGGGATAAGATATGAAAAAAACAAAAAATATACCCCTTAACCCGGAACATTCATGCCATTAGCTTTGTGCAGATGCAAGGCGCCTAAGCCCGCAGACATAGCATTCTATTTACTCACAAAAAAATAATTTTTTAAT
>CAYMKE010000069.1:0-13629 GCA_964390955.1 uncultured Bacteroidales bacterium
CGGCAAGATGCCGGTGCTACAGGACACCGCCATCCTGGAGGTAACAAAACCGGCAAGATGCCGGTGCTACAGGAACACTAACATCCTGGAGGTGACCAAATCGGCAAGATGCCGGTGCTACAGGACACCGCCATCCTGGAGGTAACAAAACCGGCAAGATGCCGGTGCTACAGGAACACTAACATCCTGGCGGTGATGCCAAACCGGCAAGATGCCGGTGTTACAGGACCAGACCGGAACAAGGGTACTTAATTGCTTCAATTCAGGAAAATTACTCGTTCGCTGTTTTTAAACGTGAAGGCAACAATGAATTCATCACGAGCTTTAGTATCACTGATGGCAATGGGATTGATGGCGTAGAGAAAACGAACGGCATTGATGTAACAAGTATCGGGCTGGGGGGAATTCCCTTCCGATTTATTCGTTGCACAGGATGGATTCAATTATGACCATGATACCCTTGCAAATCAAAATTTTAAACTCGTCTCCTGGAAACAGATATAAATGTTGATTCATTGTTGTAAATAATGTCTGCTATAATTCAATATTGATTTAAACCATTGCATTAATACATGTAATGCAATGCTCAAAAAATCAGACAAAATAAATTGGTCAACATATATGAAACCCAAACCCGTTTCGGATGAATTGTTTGAACTGATGAAAACAACAGGGCTGTCAACTATCACTCTTAGCCTGAATACATTAGATGACACACCATCTACATTTGAACATATAAAAAGCGTTATCAGGATTGCTCAAAATAAAGGAATCAGTATTCTTGTTGACCTTTCCGTAAGAGCTCCGTATGAGGATATTTCGCTGACAGATTGACCATCTTATTAAAAATAAACCAAAATTCAGGGTTGAAGGGTTTGATAAAAGAGTAAATTTCCAGAGAACAGGCTGCTGATTTTTTATTTTAATGCTTCATACAAAATCTCCACCGGATGCATGGCTTCTCTTCCGGTTCCGTCTTTGATCTGTTGGCGGCAGCTGGTGCCCGGGGCTGCAATGATGGTATCTTCACCGGCTTCCCTCACAGCAGGGAATAGCACCATTTCACCGATTTTCATGGATAGTTCATAATGTTCTTTTTCATACCCAAACGAACCGGCCATTCCACAACACCCCGAAGGGATTTCTTCCACGGAATAATGTTCCGGAAATGATAACATATAAAGCGTTGGTTCTGTTGACGAAACAGCTTTTTGCTGACAGTGCCCGTGCAGCTTTATATGTTGTGGTTTACTTGTGAACTGTTCTTTTGTAATATTTCCCGCTTTCATTTCATCAGCTATAAATTCATCAATGGTAAATGAATATCTGGAAATTTCTTTGGCAACACATTGCAAATTCTGTCTTGTCAATTCAGGATATTCATCCCTGAAAGCAAGTATAGCCGAAGGTTCTATGCCAACAAGCGGATGATTGCTGTTAATGACATTGCATAATTTTCCTATATTATAATCTGCATATTTTTTTGCTTTACGGATCAATCCTTTTGATAAATAAGTTCTTCCACTTTCTTTTAACTCCGGGATCACTACTTTGTATCCAAGTTTATTCAACAAACGGATGGTTTTCACTCCAATGTATGTATCAGTAAAATTGGTGAATTCATCATTGAATAAATACACTCTTTTTTTCTGTGTCACATTTTGATTCAGTTCATTCACATAGCCAGATACCCAGTTTTTTAATGTAGTATCTTCCAGCAATGGCAATTTGCGTTTTGTAGAAAAACCGGTTAGCACAGAAAACAAACCGGAAGTCATGGAGTTTTTCAGAAAAAAATTCGTAATGTCCGGAAATTTGCTTCCCATTGCATTGATTTTTGTGATATTGGCAATGAGTAACGACCGCAATGGTACGCCATTGGCATCATAATAATGTTGAAGAAATTCGGCTTTTAATTTTGCGACGTCCACATTTGCCGGGCATTCGGTTTTACATGCTTTACAAGAAAGACACAAGTCCATTACCTCGTATATTTCTTTTTGATTGAACGGATTCTTTTTGGTGGATTGGGTTAAAAATTCTCTTAATACATTGGCTCTTGCCCGTGTTGTTTTGTCCTCGTCAAGTGTTGCCATATAACTGGGACACATGGTTCCACCAATTTTTGATGTTTTCCTGCAATCTGCCGTGCCATTGCATTTTTCTGCTGCTGCTAACAATCCACCGGTTTCAGTGAAATCAAATACTGTATCAAAATGTTTTGAAGGGACCCCGGGTTCATATCGCATACTGGTGTTCATGGGAGGGGTGTCAATGATTTTTTCCGGGTTAAAAATGTTCTGAGGATCCCATGTATGTTTCAATTGCCTGAGCAACTCATAATTCTTTTCACCAATTAATAAAGGAATGAATTCACCTCTTAACCTGCCGTCACCATGTTCTCCACTAAAAGAGCCCTTATATTTTTTCACCAGTTTGGCTGTTTCTTCTGCAATATCATGGAAAGTCTGAACATCTTTTTTATTTTTTAAATTCAGGATGGGGCGGAGGTGTAGTTCTCCTGTGGCAATGTGGGCATGATATACACACCGGAGATTAAACGTGTTCAATAATTGGTCAAACTCATCAATGTAAGCTGGAAGTTTATCCGGTAGAACAGCTGTATCCTCTATCACAGACACTGGTTTGGCATCGCCTTGCAAATTAGACAAAACACCAAGCCCTGATTTGCGCAGGTTCCAGACTTTTGGAATATCCTGTCCATATACAACAGGAAAATGATATCCAATGCCTTTTGCACGCATATCCTGTTCCAGTTTTTTGGCCGTTTCTTCAATTTTTTCTTTGGAATCAAATGCAAATTCAATGATAAGAATTGCACCCGGATCGCCTTTGATAAAAAACCTGTTTTTTCGCTGATCCCTGTTGTCTTTTGTTAATTCCAGGATTTCATGATCCATTAATTCTATGGCCATGGGGTTGTGCTGCAAAGCAATAAGGTTGCCCTGCAATGCATTTTTCACATTATTGCAATGCACGCATACCAATGCTTTATGAGCAGGAGGGAGGGCGACCAGTCCAATTGTCAATTCGGTAATAAATGCCAGTGTTCCTTCTGATCCGGCAATTAAGTCACAGAAATTAAATTGTTTAGAAGGATTATTGAAAGGTGATGTTTCCATAAGTAAATCAATAGCATATCCGGTGTTTCGTCGTTTCAGGCCGGGATCAGGAAAATGGTTGCGGATATCTTCCTGGTTGGATCTATCAGAAAGCATATCACGGATATTTCTGTATATCTTATTTTCAAGCGTATTGCCTTCACATTTAGCATGAAATGCTT
Source organism: uncultured Bacteroidales bacterium (assembly GCA_964390955.1). GTDB lineage: Bacteria > Bacteroidota > Bacteroidia > Bacteroidales > JBBRXJ01 > CAYMKE01. The sequence continues at coordinate 3,305 of CAYMKE010000069.1, forward strand.
CATCTGAGACTTCACAAAATTCTACTTCTTCACCATTGCTGAGAAATGTTTTAACTGACAGTAGATGATCGCGGATGCTGCCATATACGAGTGAATGCAAACCGCATGAATTGTTCCCAACCATTCCTCCCATCAAGCACCGGTTTGCAGTTGATGTTTCCGGGCCAATCATCAATCCATGAGGTTTTAAATAGTTGTTAAGCTCTTCAAGGTTGACGCCGGGTTCTACTTTTATCCATTGTTTTTCTTTGTTGAATTCCAATATTTTGTTCATATATTTTGAAATATCCACTACCATTCCTTTGCCAACGACTTGCCCGGCCAGAGATGTACCAGCAGCTCTGGGGATGATTGATTTATTATGCCGGATGGAAAATTCAATGATCTTCCTGATGTCTTCTTTGTTTTTCGGGCGAATCACGGCTTCCGGGATCTCCCTGTATGAAGATGCATCTGTTGCATACAAAATCTTCATCTTGGAATCTGTATACACATCACCTTCTAATTGTTTTTTTAAGGTCCTGATTAATGCCATGTGTTTTGTTTTTGTTTTCAACAATGAATCCAAAATTAACCTTTTAACCTGAAAAGTTTTTCAAAAAATGCAAAAATGATATAAAACCTTTCCATCAATAATAAAAGTTAAATATCTTTGTGTTCTTAATTTTTAAAGATTAAACTTTTTAAAATCATGCATATTACTATTCTTTACATCATTATTGCGATCATTATTTTTGATTATCTGTTATCACTGTTTTTGGATTACCTTAATACAACGAAATGGAGCAGTGAATTGCCCAAAGAAGTACAAGGGATTTATGATAAAGAAGAATATAAAAAATCACAAAATTATCAACGGGAGAATATGAGGATATCCAATATAAAAAGTACGGTCAGTACAGCTCTTATATTATTGATCTTACTATTTGGAGGATTTGGTTATATTGATGAATGGCTGCGGAATTACACACAACACCCTGTATGGTTAGGGTTATTGTTTTTTGGTGTACTAGGATTTGCTTCTGATATTTTCGGTACTCCTTTTGATGTATATGATACATTTGTCATTGAAGAAAAATATGGCTTCAATACCACAACTGTCAGGACATATATTTTGGATAAAATAAAAGGCTGGATACTGGGCGCTATCCTGGGTGGCGGCATCCTTGCCCTGATCATTTGGTTTTATCAAAGCACAGGTGAAATGTTTTGGGTTTATTGCTGGATCATTGTAACTGCTTTCACTCTTTTTATTGCCATGTTTTATTCCAGGTTGATCGTTCCGCTGTTTAACAAGCAAACACCACTCGAAGAAGGGGAACTCAGGAAGTCTATTGAAGATTTTAGTGATAAAGAAGGATTTAAATTAAAGAATATTTATAAAATTGACGGCTCTAAACGTTCTACTAAAGCAAATGCATATTTTAGCGGGCTGGGGCCTCAAAAACGTATTGTCCTGTTTGACACTCTGATCAATGATCTGAAAAACAATGAAATTGTTGCCGTGCTTGCCCACGAAATAGGCCATTTCATTAAAAAACATACTGCCAAAGGCATGGCCATTTCTGTAGTTCAATTGGGAGTTACATTTTTTCTTTTATCGTTATTCATTAACAATCCTGCTTTAAGTAATGCATTAGGTACCAATATTCCAAGTTTTCATATAGGTGTGATCGCATTTGGTATCTTATATAGCCCGATTTCAACTATTTTGGGATTGGGAATGAATATGTTGTCAAGGAAAAATGAATATGAAGCGGACCGTTTTGCACGGGATCATTATGAAGGAGAAGCGCTCATTGATGCATTGAAAAAGTTGTCAAAGAAGAATTTAAGCAATTTAACACCACATCCGGCGTATGTGTTTTTTCATTATTCCCATCCACCCCTTTTAAAAAGGATTAAAACGTTGAGAAATGAGTAATTTTGGACAGGAGTAACGAAGTTAGCAGACATGATGGAACAAATTATTATTTATTTTGTTGTTGTGCTTTTAAAATAATGGCCGGGTTCAACGTTCTGTTAATTCATTTTAACCGGCATAAGCCTCTTTAGCTCAGCGGTAGAGCAGCTCACTCGTAATGAGCAGGTCGCGGGTTCAAATCCCGTGGGAGGCTCTTTATCATGTTCTCTATTTATCAATCACCACGTGAGCCGTGTCAATAATCTCCAATGCTGTTGTAATGGTACTTAAATCAGTATAAAGTTTGCCGTTTTTCCCACTGTAATGGCTGTGTCCAATCGCTTGAAGGGGATAGGTATTGATATGATTATTTACTGAAATAACAGGAGACGAGTAGACCACGGCAGGCTGACAGGACGTTTTATAGTCCTCATCATCCGGATATTTATCATTTGTCCAATATTCATTCCAATCCCACGATTGATTTATTTCAAGTAATACTTTAAATGATGTTACGTTACTCTTTGCTAATTTAGTTTTTAACATAAAGTTGTTTAATGGAGTGGGGCCGGTTACCGCATCGGGCATGGGATGGGACTGTGAAGGGACATAAAGACTGTCCACTTTTATGCCTCTTTTATGCGCCCAATAAGGGAGGGCAGCAGGCCGGCGAATAGGGCCCGGCTTCCATTTTCCTTTGGAAGATTCGCCATAATCAAAAAAACCTTTGGCAATGGATTCTGCTACATAAAGTGATTGAAGGTAATTCCCGGAGGTGTCTTCTGTCCATACGGCCATTAATGGATAATTATGTTCTTTTCCTTTTTTAACGATGACTGATAACCTGAAGCCCTCCATATTAATGTATGTATTAAGTGTGTCTGTCAATGAAGGTGTTTTCTTATCTTTAAATGAACTGCATTTAAAAAATGTAAAGACTATGATAAGACAAAAGAATGAACCGAATAATAGATTCATCTTATTCAATGGTTTGTTATATAGATATTTAATCATAAAACACTGATATTAAAATTCAACCATAATTCCAATGGTGGGCAGGATATTCCCCTGGCCTTCATTTTCAATTTCGCGTAAGTTATATCGAAGAGGGTTGCTTCCTTCTATATATTGCACATTTCCGTTTATATCTTCATTGATATAATAATTTTGAGCATCTCCTTTAAAATTATAAACATTTTGAATATCAAGATATAACATTAATGACCATGTATTAAAGAAAAAACCTTTATCCACTCGCAGGTCGAGTTGGTGAAACGGGTTAAATCGTTTTTCATTATACCTGCTGTAATCCAGGTAAGGTTGACCGTTTGCATTCCATGCTTCTACCAGTGAAGATTTATCAAGATTGTATGGAGTGTAAGGAGTACCTCCTGCAAATCGCCATTTGAGACCAATCTCCCAATTATTTTTTAATTGACGTGTGGCAATGATGTTCAGTAAATGCCTGTTATCCCATGCAGTAGGAGTATAACTGCCCGTGGGGTTTAAATCCGGGCCATACTTTCTGAATTCACTTCTAACTAATGTATAAGATATCAAAATATCCATTTTTCCTGTTACCTGGTTTCTGTATAAAAGTTCAAGTCCATAAGCTCTTCCTTTGGCTATGGAGACCACTTCTTCATCTCCAAATACACCAAAATCCCCTCCTTTGCTGGCAATAGAAACCGAATCATTTAGTGAAAAAGGATAATTGTGGTACCATTTATAAAATCCCTCTGCGGTCAATTTGGATTGCTCTGTCGGAAGGAATTCGACTCCGCCTACAAGATGGTCACATGAAATATAAGTTAATCCATTTTCTTTATTTACCAGGGTTCCGGATTTATCTCTGTAACCTAATGTAGTATATGAAGGCTGCTGAAAATACCGCCCGGCATTGAAGTTCAGGAACCATGTTGAAGTAATTGAATAGGAAGCAGAAAGACGGGGTGAGACCTGATTCAACAAATTATTCATTGTTGATGAGTAGGTATTTGCATCTGCCCTGATCCCCAAAGATAAAGTCAATTGGTTATTCAGTATTTTTTTTGTAGCCTGTCCAAACAGGCTATACATAAACACGTTAAATTCTGAATTGTAATCAATTACAGATGTAGAATCCGTTAAAAATACCTTTTTAAATGTTGAATTCGTGTATCTTCCATGCTCCAGTCTCAGGCCCGCGTTGATTTTTAACCCGTTATCCAATAACGTGTTTTTTTCATAGCGGAACTTATTTTCCGATTCAACAGAGCTGTAATCAAAGGTTTTAAGAGAATCTTTTTCAATATTGTTTTGATATTTATAAGAAGTATTGTTTAAATAATTCCTGCTCAGCACGTAGGTGTCAAACCCTTTATCCCTGTAATGCTTGTAAACACCGCCAACAGTATAGCTCCATTGCTCATTCACCGGCAGATAATTCAAAATATAGCGTTGTTCAGGGGTTTCATCTGCATCCTTGTTTAATTCAAATTGATCAATTGCCCCGATACCAATCAAGGTGATTTCGTTTTTTTCATCAATTGTAGTTTTTGTTTTGAATTGAGCATCATTATAGGTTGGTAGAAACGGGAGTCCGATTAAACTGAATAAAAACTGCAAATATGATCTCCTGACAGAAAAAACCATCGTGGTATTTTTGCTCAACGGTCCATTCATACTGAATGCCAGATCAGAAGCGCCAACAGTGGTTTTGTATTGCATTTTGTCTTTATTGCCATTGATTTGTTTAAATTCAAGAACAGAACTTAATGCATTGCCACGGTTTGCAGGGAATGCCCCGGAATAGTATTCTACTTCTCTGAGGAAATCAACATTGATAATACCAACCGGCCCGCCTGAGGCGCCTTGTGTGCTAAAATGATTCAATGTGGGGATTTCAACGCCATCCAGGTAAAACAAATTTTCATTCGGCCCGCCGCCTCTGACGATTACATCATTTCGAAATGATGGGGTAGAGGCAACCCCGGGAAACGACTGGATTACTTTGGAGATATCCCTGTTTGCCCCCGGGAGCTTTTCTATTTCAGAGATACTGATTGTTCTCATTGATACAGGAGCTTCTTCTTTTCTCCTGAATGGGCCGGGGGAGATCGTTACTTCTTCAATCTCTTCAATTTTTTCTTTAAGTGGTATGTCAATATATGCTGTCTTTGCATTAGTTATAAGAATATCTTCACTTATGTATGTTTCAAATCCCACGGCAGATACTTTTAATTTTATATATCCCGGATCAAGTCCGGTGAATAAAAAATTTCCGTCCAGATCACTGATTGAACCGATGTCTGTATTCCAAATGGCTATGCTGGCAAAAGGGATGGGTTCATTATTTTTTTCAATATAGACTTTTCCTTTTATTTGTCCGGTGTTTTGAGAAATAGCAGGTTTTATTCCAAAAAATAATAAAATAACGAGTGCAAACAAATAAGTTTTCATCTGTTTATTTTTTAATGCTCGGTTCATAATATTAAAACATTAGCAGGAGAGCAAGTGGACATATATTTTAACAAAAAAATATACATTAAAGTACCCGGAGTGGGACTCGAACCCACATGATCCGAAGATCACTAGTCCCTGAAACTAGCGCGTCTACCAATTCCGCCATCCGGGCTTTCATAAAGGATTACAAAATTAAAAAAATATATAGTAGATTGACATTTTTCTTTAATTAATTTTTGATGAAATATGAAAAGTTTTTTATATTTGAGAACATTTTAATATATTAAATTTAAAACATTAAAAATGAAAAATATTGCATTAGTATCAGGGATGGTGATTTTTTTAATAGCTTCTTGCAGCGGGCCTCAAAAATTTGTCAATCGCGCAAGATCCAATATTTCAGCCAATTTATTAGAAAAAGCTTCGGAGAATATTGATTCTGCTAAAAAATATAAAGAAACCAGCAATTGGCCTAAAACATGGTTTACCATTGGCGATTATTATTATACAGTTTATACATCAGCACCAGAAGGCCAAAAAGAATTTGTAGATTTAGTTCGTTCTTATGAGAGTTACAAAGAGGCTATTGAAATGGATACAGCAAATAAATATGGAAAAATCAGTATAGAGATGAAGTTTCCACATCTTGCCGGCCTTTTGCTGAAAAGGGGAATTGATTATATGAATGATGATAAGAATAAAAAAGCATTTACAGCGTTTAGCGGTGGAATGGGACTGGAGTTAATGGAACGATATCCTACTGAAGCAATAGACACTACTTTTCTCTTTTATACCGGGGTAGCAGCATATAAAAGCGGACTATATGATACATCAATTTATTATTACAATAAAGCCTTGGATTATGGTTTTAAACCTAAAAAGGGCAGCCAATTGGATGTTTATTTGCAAATTAAACAAACATATTTACAAATGAATGATACATTAAATGCAATTGAGACATTGAAAAGGGCATATAAAAAATTTCCTGATAGAACAAAGTTATTGAATGAAATGATCATGTATTATATCGTATTAAATCAGGAACAAAAAGCATTGAATTATTTAAAACAAGCACAGAGTAAAGATCAGGACAATCCCTCTTATTTTTTTATGGAGGGCACTATATATGAAAGTATGGGAGAAAGAGAAAAAGCAATGCAGGCATACAAAAAAGCCATAGAAGTAAATCCCAATTATTTTGATGCATATTATAACTTAGGGGCGATGTTTTATAACAAAGGAGTAGAAATGTTAAAAGCGGCCAATGATATTGACAGTCATAAAGAATATAAAAAAGCTAAAGACGAAGCAGATGCAGAAATGAAAAAAGCATTGCCTTATCTTGAAAAAGGATTGGAAGTAATAGATAATATTGATGAATCAAAAAAATCCAAAGATGAAAAATTAAGGGATAAATATAATACTCTAACTACATTACAAACTATTTATGTACGAATGGATGAAAAAGAAAAGCAAAAAGAAGTAGAAAAGAAATTAGAAGAAGTAAAACAGAAAACCGAGGAGTAGAATACAAAGATTGTTGAATAAGGGAGACACTAAATAAAGTCTCCCTTATTTTAAAATACTCTATTTAACATAATATTAATTATAGGACAAATTAATTCAGTGTTTTATATCCAAAGAAGATATTCGCTTGAGGACGCCTGATGAAATATGTACTGAATTTCTGGATTTATACAGGCATTTTAATATAAAAATAAGCAAACAAAAAAATTGGTCTTGGCATAATTTTAGCATAAATTATAATATAATGTCTAACTAAAATTTTAAGCCATGTTTAAAGAAGATTTTTATTTTTATTTGTTCATTATTCTTGTCGGAACTATTATCCTGATCATTGTTTTTAGACATATTATCAGTATTAATAAATACAAGAATAAAATCAAAAAACAGATCAACCTGCTATTAAGCAATGCAACACCTTATGATCCCGGAACTGTAACCAAAGAAGAAGTTGATAAATTACCAAAACCTGTTCAAAAATTTCTTGAATACTCGGGAACAATAGGTAAAAAGAAATTTAAAAACGTTCGATTAGAACAAAAGGGTGCTTTAAGAACTCACTTTACTGACAAATGGCGCCATGAAGAGAGAAGCAGGTGGTTACCGTTTAAAGCAGTTCAGTTTATTTCAACAAACCCACCCGGATTTGTATGGTATGCAACGATTAAATCATTTAAATCAGCCGATGTTCTGATGGATGGTAAAGGTACAATAAGTACAAATAATATGGGGTTCAAAAAAAATGACCATATAGCGGGAAAAGAAGTAGACGAAGGAAGCCTCTTGAGGTTTATTGCTGAAATGATATGGTTTCCAACTGCTATGGTCAATGATTATATTACGTGGGAAGCCATTAATGATACCTCTGCTAAAGCAACGATAAAAGTGCAGGATAAATCTGTTTCCGGTACATTTATATTTGACAAAGAAGGTAAAATTATTAATTTCATTGGAGAACGGCATTTCCATGCTAAAGAGGATCATCATATACCAGGAAAATGGGAAACACCTGTTGAAAAATACAAAGAAGTGTCGGGCATTAAAATACCGTCATTTGTTAAAGGGATTTGGGATTTTGATGATGATACTAAACAACTCCTTTTTTCTGAATCATTTATATCTGATGTTCAGTATGATGTTGAAGAAGCAGACATTATGAAATATTCATTGTAACTTGCATGGGTAATACAAAAAAGAGGGTGCTCAATGTGGCACCCTCTTTTTTGTAGAATAATTTAAAGTATTTCAACCAATTCCAACTCAAATTGAAGCTCCCTTCCGGCTAGAGGATGATTTGCATCTATTTTAATTGATTTTTCATTTACCTCTATTACTTGTGCAGGAACTGATGATCCGTCCGATAATTTGATGGCAACCTCCTGCCCTACTTCCGGATTTACATCTTTTTCAATGTTTTCAAGAGGAATATCATGTATCATATTTTCATTTACTTCACCATATGCATCTTCAGGCGGAATGGTGACTTCCTTTTTTTCATTCACCTGCATTCCTTTTACTGCATTTTCAAATCCCGGAATAATGGATTGTTCCCCTATTTGAAATTCCAGAGGGTCTCTTTCTTTTGAGGAGTCAAACACCTGTCCATTTTTTAACTTTCCGGTATAATGAACTCTTACTTTGTCATTTTCTTTTGCTTGTTTCATACGATTAGTATTTTAAAAATTTTAAAATTTTCAGCATATAAAATTTTATTATTTATAATTAATATGCTGATCATCATCAACAAATAAGTAATTAAGTTGTAAATATACGAGAAAACAATGGCCTATCCAAAAAATATCAGTTTAAATTAAAATAATTCGTGTTTATTCCATCATGTCCGCGTTACTTCGTTACGCTTCCCCAAAACTGTTCATTCTCAACAGGTTTGGGTTGTAATGCCCGATCGGTATGATTTTATTGAGCAAAATATTTAACTTTCTTAATAATTATGTCTCTCTTTTTGCTATAAATTTTCACTATATATATTCCTTCAGTAAACCCATTGAATGAAACAAACGGCTGTTTAACTATTTTTAATTTGTTCCCCACAAGGTTGAAAATTTCGGCAAAAAGGAAATCCGGACAATATATTTTTATATGATCATAAGTAGGATTGGGCGCAATTATAAGTTTCTGAATATTATTTTTTTTAACAGAAGTAGTAGGTATTGAGTCTGTAATACACCGCACCGAAAGAGCATAATTTTTCGGGAATGTATTCCATCGTCCGACTGAAGAAGCATTAACATCCAAACATCGTCTCCATGCATTGGACCCGAATTCAGTAGATGTATACGGATACCCGTACGTGCCGTACAATGCGAATGTACCATTGCTGTTCCGCCTTCCACATAGTTTTTCACTATATCCGGATGAACCGCCTTCTTTTAATTTTGTACCGACGGGACTGCCTCTCCATGTGTTTTCTTCATCAGCATCTGATTGCGACATTCCCAGGAACATCTCAAGTTTTTTCCATTCTTCATCAGAAGGAATGTGCCAATTCTCAGGACATATTCCCCGGGTGCTTTCTGCAGTGGTGTATTGCATCATTTCGTTCCATTGATATAAACCTCCACATTCATGGCACCTGCTGGTGTCATCATTATAACAATATTTCTCTATGATTCCATTGTTTTGTTGATCTTTACTCCCATTAATCATCTCGCCTACATTCAGGTTTTCAGCCATCCACCATTGATTTCCAATTTTTACAACTTTATATATTTGCCCGTCCCTTGAATCAATTATTGAGTCGTATTGCTGTGAATAAAGGCTTACCCAAATAATATTAAAAAATATTATTGAATATAAGTATGTTGTTTTCATATGTTTATTTTTTATTTTTCAATGGTCATATGGAGCTCGCAAGTAAAAAATAATCATTCTCGTGTGTGCAAAAAATGATTATTTTTTACATGCTCGGTTCATCTGTTTGTTATTAAGTTACTAAGTTTTTAAGTTTAGAGGTTTAGAGGGCGTGTGGGATAAGGGTGTGTTTCCCCGTATATCCTTTATATCCTTTATATCCTTTATCCCTTTATACCTTTCTTTCCCTTTTATAATCATCCGCGTGTGTGTTAAAAGCCTTATCATAAAGGTTTCATTTGTTTATATTTATTTAGTTATAAGACAAAATATTATTTGGTTTATAGAGATTATAAGAGTTATAAAGGGTATAGAGGACATGTGGGATTTCCCCGATAGGAAAAGTTCATTTATAATATTCAAAATTAATAAATATTATTTTATTTTATTTTATTTTATTTTATTTTATTTTATTTTATTTTATTTTATAAACATTTTATATTTTTATAATAAATTATTTTGGCTATCCGTTTTTATGCCTAATTATTTCAATTGATTTTCTTTATTTACCCCAAACCCTAAAGGGAATGAAGAAAATCAATTGCTCCCTTTAGGGCTTGGGGTAAAACAATTGATTTTCTGA
>CAYMKE010000070.1:0-13494 GCA_964390955.1 uncultured Bacteroidales bacterium
TTGTAGAACAATATCAGGATGGTGTTATGAAAGCAATGGTTACTATATAATAATGAATTTCTGTTTAGCATACACATATAAATTTATTGTTGTTTCTATTTCCTTATCTCTTTTCAAATATAGTAAGTAATTAATATATATATTTGTACTATGGCTGATTTGAATAAAGTATTTAGAGATCCAATATATAGTCTTATATCTTTTGATAAAAATGACGACAGGGCAATTATTAATATTATTAATACGCCGGAATTTCAAAGGCTTAGAAGGATAAGGCAACTTGGATTATCCAGTTACACTTTCCCTGCATCGGTGCATGACAGATTTTCTCACAGTTTAGGTGTTGCTTTTCTTGTAGGAGAGATGTTTGATAATTTAAATGTCGAAAAAAACATAAAGGTAATAGACCCTAACGGCAATTATATTGATTTAAATAAAAAAGGATTATAAAATGGAATTAATATTAAATGATAATTTAAAAAGAATTATAACCTTATTGGACGTAGCGGGAAATATCAGAGGAAGGACTAAATTCCAAAAGGTGGTTTACATATTGAAAAACAAAGAAATTCCTTTTAATGAAAAATTTAAATATCATTATTATGGACCATTTTCTTCTGATTTACAGTTAGAAATAGATGAATTAGTGGATAGAAACATATTGGTTGAAAAAAATATGAATCCTTATGATTACGAAGTGAATAAAGAAAATAAAATAAAATTTAACAAAGACTTAAACATATCAGGTAAAAAAGAATTAATCCAATTTTTAAATAATAAAGATATTAAAGAATTAGAAATAACCAGTACAATTTATTATTTGGAAAATAATGGACTAAAAGATAAAGATATTTTAAGAAAAAAAATAACAGCTTTAAAACCTCACTTAAGAGATTACATTGATTCTTCTTTTAAATTAAAAGATGAAATTAGCAGGATGTAAAAATGAATTCTTTAAAAGTTATCAAATTCATTATTTTTTAAATTTTCTTTTACGTAATATTTAAAATTATACCTGTTTATAAAGTTCCCGGAAAAGTAGATTATAGCTATTTATATTTTTTAAAATAACATAACATTAATCATTAAATCAAGTATTTAACACAAAATAAATGGAATCTATACTTACACAAATCAGTCAGCATGTACAAAATGCTGTGAAAGAACATACCGGACAAACCATCAATGAACAGCAGATTCAAATCCAAAAAACACGGAAAGATTTTAACGGCGACTTTACAGTGGTGGTATTCCCGTTGCTTAAACTGTTTAAACTAAAACCGGAGCAATGCGCTCAAAAAATAGGAGAATACCTGGTAAGCCATTTGGATCTCATTGAGCAATTCAACATTGTAAAAGGATTTTTAAACCTTGAAATAAGTGATAAATACTGGCATGATTTCCTTAATGCAGTCAACCGGACTAAAAATTTTGGATTCACGGAGAAACAAGCCAACTCCAATCCCATCATGGTCGAATATTCATCTCCCAACACGAACAAACCATTGCATTTGGGGCATATTCGGAACAACCTCCTGGGGTACGCGATATGTTCTATCTTACAGGGAAATGGATATGACGTGGTCAAAAGCAATTTGGTAAATGACAGGGGCATTCATATTTGCAAAACCATGTTGGCATGGCAAAAATGGGGACAGGGAGAAACGCCCGAATCATCCAATAAAAAAGGCGACCACCTGGTGGGGGATTATTACGTGATGTTTGAAAACAAATATAAAAAGCAGGTAGACGATTTGAAAGCCAATGGCATGGACGAAAAAGAAGCCATGCAAACAGCCCCGCTGATAAAGGAAGCACGAGAGATGCTTAAACAATGGGAAGACGGGGAAGAACATGTTGTGTCGCTTTGGAAAAAAATGAACGACTGGGTTTACAAAGGATTTGACGAAACATATGAGCGCCTGGGAGTTGATTTTGACAAAATCTATTACGAATCGCAAACCTATACAAAAGGGCGCGACATTGTGCTGAAAGGATTAAAAAACGGGGTGCTTGAACAACAGGAGGACGGTTCTGTATGGGCTGACCTCACAGCCGAAGGATATGATAAAAAGTTATTATTACGATCCGATGGGACTTCTGTTTATATGACACAGGATATTGGCACTGCTGTCATGCGATACGAAGAATATAAACCCGAAGCAATCCTTTATGTTGTAGGCAATGAGCAGGATTATCATTTCAATATCCTGCCATTGATCTTAAAAAAACTTGGGTATGAATGGGGCGATAAGATTAAACACCTCTCCTATGGCATGGTTGACCTCCCTTCCGGGAAAATGAAATCAAGAGAAGGCAAAGTTGTGGATGCAGATGACCTGATGGATGAAATGATTGAAACAGCAGGCAACATGTCTCAGGAGCTTGGAAAACTCGAAGGCTATTCACCGGAAGAAAAAACATCCATCATCAACACCATTGGCATGGGGGCATTGAAATATTTCATCCTGAAAGTAGACCCCAAAAAAAACATGACATTCAATCCCGAAGAATCGGTTGATTTTAATGGAAATACCGGCCCTTTTATCCAGTACACGTATGCCCGGATTCAGTCGGTACTGCGAAAAGCACGGGAAAGAAATATAGACATCCCGGATGAATCAAACAAAACCCTGCAATTTATTGATTCAGAAAAAGAAGTATTAAAACCCATGCATGCCTTGCCCGAAGTCATTGCTGAATCAGGCGCCACTTTCAACCCGGGCATCATAGCCAATCATATTTACGAATTGGTGAAACAATACAATCAGTTTTACCAGGATACTCCTATTCTCAGGAATGACAATGAAGAAATGATTAAAATGCGGCTGTTATTATCCAAAAACACGGCTGCCATCATCAAATCTTCAGCCAGGTTATTGGGAATGGATATGCCCCCGAGGATGTAAAAAAATAAAATTTATGAAGTTGACTTCATAAATTTTATTAAATTTGAGCAGTTAACTTCATAAATTTCAAAAATGCTATTAAAACGACACCTGCAAAAAATTGTAGAACAAAACTTATTTAATAGAATTATTAGAAAAATCTTTTGTGATATTCCGGCTTCCTTCGTTTAGCAGAAACTTAAGAAAAGACAATGGAAAAAACAAACATAAAAGACTGGATAAACAACAGGCTGGAATCAGAAAAGCGTGAGTTGATGCCTGTTATGACATATCCCGGGTTAAACCACACAGGGAAAAAAATAATTGATTTGGTGACCAATGGAGAGGAACATTACAAATGCATAAAAGCGCTGGCTGAGAATTATCCAACCATTGGCAGTGTGATAGTTATGGATCTTTCTGTAGAAGCAGAAGCATTTGGATCAAAGGTTTCTTTTCAGGATGATGATGTCCCAACAATAATTGGCAGATTGTTGCCACAGCTAACAGACGTAGACACGTTAAATGTTCCTGAGGTTGGTACGGCACGCACCAAAGAATATATAAAGGCAACAAGTTTGGCTGCAAAAAACATCACTGACAGGCCCGTTTTTGCAGGCATGATTGGCCCATATTCTCTGGCCGGACGCTTAGCTGATATTACAGAGATGATGACATACATTATGATGGATACTGAAAATTCGCATAAGCTTTTGAGCAAGGCAACCGCTTTTCTTAAAGAATATGCGTTAAAATTTAAGCAGGCCGGTGCAGATGGGATCGTGATTGCAGAACCGGCAGCCGGTTTATTGCCGGCTTTCTTATGCGATGAATTCTCTTCAAAATACATAAAAGAAATTGTTGACTATGTTCAGGACGAGAATTTTCTCGTTATACTTCACAATTGCGGAAACACAAAAGAATTAGTAGATTCAATGGTTTCTACAGGCGCCTTGTCTTTGCATTTTGGAAATGCAGTTGACATGAAAGAAATAATGCCACAGGTTCCTGAAAATATAATTGCAATGGGCAATATTGATCCTGCTGAAATAATTAAAAGTGGAACTCCTGAACAGATAAAAGATATAACACTACAATTACTGGAAGACATGAAACAATATCCACATTTTGTATTATCAACCGGATGCGATGTACCTCCCGAAACTCCTACAAATAATATTGATGCATTTTTCGAAGCTTTATCTGTATTTAACAACCAATGAAAGAACCCATTACTTAGATCAATGTCCTGTTGCTACAAACAACGTGCCTTTGTCTTTTCCTTCCAGCACTTCAAAAATAGCATGAGGTTTATTGCCGTTGGTAATAACAACATCTATCCCATGTTGATGACATAGTTTTATAGCTTCTATCTTAGTAGCCATGCCGCCTTTGGCAAAAGAAGAATTAGGCCCTTTGGCAATCTTTTCAATATCAGGTGTGATCTTTTTTACTTTTGAGATGATTTCCGCTTTTTTATCTTCCTTCGGATCAGACGAATATAAGCCTTCGATATCAGATAAAATGATTAGTAAGTCGGCGTTGATAACTGCTGCTACATCTGCAGAAAGCCTGTCATTATCGCCATATCCCAGGTATTCGATCTCATCTGTTGCCACCGTATCGTTTTCATTGATTATTGGTATGACACCCATTTTCAATAACGTATTCAGTGTATTTTTTGTATTTTTATTTTTCGTTTCATCTACCATAATATCTTTGGTAATCAATATCTGGGCAATGGTTTGGTTGTATTCTGCAAACAGCTTTTGGTATATCTTCATGAGTTCGGCCTGTCCGACAGCTGCTGCAGCCTGTTTTTCTGCAAGCGATTTAGGCGCTTCACAGTATCCGAGTTTCCCGGCACCAATAGCAATGGCACCAGAAGAAACCAACAACACATTTTTTCCACTGTTGTGAATGTTTGAAATAACCCTGGTCAGTTTTTCAACCTTTTTCAAATCCAATTTTCCATTGGGAAAGGTGAGATTGGAAGTGCCCACTTTCACAACAATCTTTTTTTTATTTTTTAATTTTATACGGTCTTCCATATTTTGCTAAGTTTCCTGAATTTTGCAAAGTTTCCTTAATCAGCCGGATATTGCCCTTTACTCAACCAACTTTTTCATTGCTTTTTCAATCGATTCAAAATCAAATTGTTTCATTGTTTTGTTCCATTTGGCTCCAATATCTTTATTGCACAAATTACCAATACTTCCTTCCAGCGTATGCTGAAGCGATTTGCCGGGTTGATAGGTGTGGTCTTCAATTTGTTGAGCGATTTCTTTATAAGCATCCCTGAATGGCACTCCTTGTCTGACTTTATGATTTATCTCATCTACTGTAAAAAGATATTTGTACTTTTCATCATCAATAATATCTTTTTTAATCTTGATATTTTCAAGCATCAAGGCCATTATATCCAGACAGTTTGCAGTATCTTCAAATGCCGGGAGATACATTTCTTTTAGTAACTGCAAGTCTCTGTGATATCCTGAGGGTAAATTTGTTGTTATCAAATCGGTTTGGACAGGGAGTGATTTTAGCTTATTGCTCTTCGCCCTGACCAATTCCAACACATCGGGATTTTTTTTATGAGGCATAATAGACGAACCTGTGGTAAGCTCGTCGGGGAAGCTCACAAAACTAAAATTTTGGTTCATGAACAAACATAAATCCATGGCCATTTTAGATAATGTGCTTCCCAGCGAAGACAGTGCAAATGTAACCGTACGTTCGAGTTTGCCCCGTCCCATTTGAGCATAAATTACATTATAGTCCAAATCTTCAAACCCCAATAGCTTTGTAGTCATTTTCCTGTCTAATGGAAAAGAAGACCCATATCCGGCTCCTGATCCGAGTGGATTATGGTTGCTTTGTTTGAAAGCGGTATACACCAATTGCAGGTCGTCTGTCAGGCTTTCGGCATAGGCTCCAAACCACAATCCGAATGAAGATGGCATAGCTACCTGTAAATGGGTATAGCCAGGGACCAGGTAATCTTTATATTGTTCGCTGTGATGGATAAGCAAAGAAAATAATTGGTGTGTTTTATGAACAATTGATTTGAGCATATCGCGTGTGAACAGCTTAAGATCAACCAGTATCTGGTCGTTCCTCGACCTGCCGGTATGAATAGCTTTCCCGGGATTCCCAAGTGCACGGGTTAGCATGAGTTCCACTTGTGAATGCACGTCTTCTACTCCATCTTCTATTATGAATTCACCGTGTTCAATGTTCCTGTATATCTTTTTGAGTTCAGTGAGCAGTTGTTGTGAATCCTCTTTGCTTATGATTTTTGTTTTTTCAAGCATCATGAGGTGTGCAATGCTTCCCAACACATCATATCCGGCCAGAAGTAAATCGAGCTCATTGTCTTTTCCAATGGTAAAAGACTCAATGAGTTTGTCAATCGGTGTGCCTTTGTCCCAGAGTTTGTTCATCTGTTTATTCTTTTAAAGCGCAAAAAACACAGTTTTATATATTTTATTTTGCAATTATTTAATTTCTGTTGAATATTATTTTTTTAATTTAGTTAGTATAGAACGATGAGCCATAAGCCTGATGGCATTTATCTTAATAAACCCTTCACTGTCTTTTTGGTCAAATCCGCCTTCAATATCCATACTTGAGAGATCTTCATTGTATAAAGAAGTCGGCGATTCGCGTCCATTGATTAAAATGTTCCCTTTATAGAGTGTTAAATAAACCACGCCGTCAATATATTCCTGGCTTTTATCAATGGCAGCAACCAAAAAATCCATCTCTGGACTGAACCAGAAGCCATTATATACGATTTCGGCAAAATCTAATGATAACCTGTTTCGAAGTTTCATTACTTCCCTGTCCATGGCGATTCCTTCAATATCCATGTGAGCCAGGTATAAAATGGTGCCGGCAGGAGTTTCATACACCCCTCTTGATTTGATACCGACAAAACGGTTTTCTACCATATCCAGCAGTCCGATCCCATTTTCTCCCCCTACCTTATTGAGATAATTGAACAATTCGAGAGGCTTTTCTTTTACAGTGCCGTCATCCTGGTTTTCAACTTTCACCGGTATTCCGTCTTTAAAATGAATGGCCAAACGTGTTTCCTTGTCGGGTGCATCTTGTGGAGAAACTATTTTGGTCAGCATTGATTTTTCCGGTTTGTAAGACGGGTCTTCCAATACGCCTGCTTCATGGCTGATATGAAAAAGATTATCATCTTCGCTATAGGGTTTTTCATGTGTAGCCTTTATAGGTATGCCTTTGTCTTTTGCATAATTAAGCATATCTGTACGGCCTTTAAAATCATCAAGGAATTCCTGATTTTTCCAGGGAGAAAAAACTTTTATCTCCGGGTTTAAAGCATAATACGACAATTCAAACCGTACCTGGTCATTTCCTTTTCCTGTAGCGCCATGAGATACGTAATGGGCATTTTCTCTGGCTGCGATTTCAATTTGTTTTTTGGCAATGACAGGACGTGCCAGGGATGTACCCAATAAATACCGGTTTTCGTAGATGGCGTTGGCTTTAATGGCCGGGAAGATATAATCTGTCACAAACTCTTCTTTCAGGTCTTCAATATATACTTTTGATGCCCCTAAATTCAATGCTTTCTGTTTGGCTTCGTCAAAATCATCCTCCTGCCCTACGTCTGCTATGTAAGCAATTACCTCATACCCCTTTTCAATAAGCCATTTAAGAATGATGGAAGTGTCTAATCCACCGCTGTAAGCCAAAATCACTTTATTGTTTTTCATATGTTTAAATTTAAGTTACTAAGTTACTAAGTTTGTAGGTTGATTAAGTTGATTAAGTTAATTGAGTTGTTTGAGATAATCATGTGCGTGTGTGTTAAAAACCTTATCATGGGTGTTTCATATGTTTATAATTAAGTTAATTAAGTTAATTGAGTTAATTAAGATTATCAGGTTATAATCATGCGCGTGTGTGTCAAAAATTTTGTCATGGGCGTTTCATCTGTTTATATATTTGTTTAATGCTTATTTAAAACCCGACTTATAGACGTGCATTTAATATTAAAATACAGGCCAAAATTAATCAAAAATATGGTTTAATAATTTAATTATAAATGATTGTTTAATTCCATAAAAACAAAATATTTTTATTTTTGGTTCTACTACTATTTTTTGACACTTTTTAATCAATGCAGTGATGTTTTTTGTACAAAAATTTATTTAAATAATACAAATCTTTTACATAATCTCTCTACAGATATTCCGAAAAAAGAAAATGTCCGCTAACCCCGATAAAAAAATTCACTTTTTTCTTGTATTATGTATAAATTTTTTGTTTTTTTGCTTCGGGAAAATATACTTACAAGTTATAACAAATAAAAAGTATGGATAAACAACCTGTCAAAACGCCTGCAGAAATTGCAACCAGTTTTATCAATAGTACAAATTGCAATATTTTTCTTACAGGAAAAGCTGGTACCGGGAAGACAACATTTTTGAAAAACATTATTCATCAAACTCATAAAAAGGCTGTTATTGCCGCTCCAACGGGTATTGCAGCCATTAATGCAGGAGGGATTACCCTGCATTCGTTATTTCAATTGCCTTTTGGTACATTTATCCCTGAAAATATTACATTCCGCGAAGATGATATTCCTGTCCAGATCAATACTCCCCAAACACTGACCTCTTCGATGCAAATCAATAAACAAAAACGGCAAATGATCAAAGAGATGGAATTATTGATCATTGATGAAGTAAGCATGCTGCGGGCCGACATTCTTGATGCCGTTGATGTTATTTTAAGGTCTATCAAAAGAAAACGGGAGGTTCCATTTGGCGGTACACAGATATTATTCATCGGTGACCTGCTTCAACTGCCCCCGGTTGTCAAACGGGATGAGAAGGAATACCTCGGCCAATTCTACTCATCCATGTATTTCTTTGAAGCCAAAGTATTAAAAAATAATTCTCCCATATATATTGAGCTGGATAAAATATTCAGGCAGTCAGACCCCACGTTTATCTCAATTTTAAATAATTTGCGTGAAAATTGTATAACAGATGATAATATTGCAATTCTTAACAAACACCATAATCCTTCATTTAAACCGAAAAAAGATGAAGGATACATCTATTTAACCACGCACAACAGAAAAGTGGATAACATCAACCGGACAGAATTAAAAAAATTGAAAGGCAAGTCCTTTTTTTATGATGCCGTTGTTGATAATGATTTCAAAGAATATCTTTATCCTGTTGAATACACACTTGAGCTCCGCGAAGGAGCACAGGTAATGTTCATTAAAAATGATTATTCGGGCGAACAACGGTATTTCAATGGGAAAATAGGAACCGTTTCTGCATTGGATAAAAATTCTATTGAAGTGGATTTCAATGATGGAAATCAGCCCATAGAAGTTGAGCGATATACCTGGGAAAACAAAAAATTCTCTTTAAACAAGGAAACCAACGAAATCAATGAGAGTATTACCGGTACATTTCAGCATTATCCGATTAAATTGGCGTGGGCTGTTACCATTCATAAAAGCCAGGGATTGACATTTGATAAGGCCATTATTGATGTATCCCGGGCTTTTGCACCCGGCCAGATATATGTTGCCCTCTCCAGGCTTACGGGCCTTGACGGATTGATATTGAATGCACCAATTCCTTACAATAATCTTGAAACAGACAAAGAAATCCACCTGTTTTCACAAAATAAAAAAAACCCATCTGCATTAACAGAAGTTTATACCGAAGAATCAAAAAAATTCATTCAAAACACTGCTCTTTATGCCTTTAATTTCAATGCTTTGATCAATCAGTACAATTACCATATAAGCAGTTATAATAAAGATGAAAAACGCTCTGCCAAACAACTTTATAAGCAATGGGCTGTTAATCTTCAGCAGGATGTTGTTTCATTGAAATCAGTAGCAGATAAGTTTTTGAAGCAATTACAACAGTTAGCAGATTACAAAGATACCAATCAACTGGTTAAATTGCGGGAGAGGGTCAGGGCAGCAAAAGATTATTTTGAGCCGCAATTGAAAGACCTTTCCAAACGGATATTCGATCATATTAATAAGGTGAAAGAACATTCGGGAATAAAAAAATATATTACCGAACTGCGGGATGTGGAACGCTTGTTTTTCAGCCAGCTCCAGTCCATTTACAAAGCTGAAGCATTGATTATTGCAGCATTGGATAATACAGAAATATCCAGGGAGACCATCCGGAAAACCGGTATTTATGATGATCGGTATCAAATGATGGAAGAAAAACAGGTTGAACGCGCATCAAATAAGAAGAAAAACAAAAAGAAAGGACCGAAAAAGAATAAGGTGAATACAAAAGAGATCAGTTTTAATTTATATAAAGAAGGTAAAACCATAGAAGAAATTGCCCTTGAACGTTCACTGGCTCATTCAACTATTGAAGGCCACCTGGCTCATTATGTTGGAGAAGGATTATTGGATGTACATGAATTTGTGGACAAGGAAAAAATATATGCCATTAAAGAAGTCGCCAGGCACCTGGAAACAACCCAACTATCTCCCATCAAAAGCAAACTGGGCGATGAATATACATATAGTGACCTGCGATTTGTGATGGCTGGTGAAGCCGCGAAAGGGGAGTGAGGCCCTCACCCCCGGCGAGTGTTATCTTTTATCTCTTCTTTGGACGATTCATGTATTTTTTCCAGAAAATGTTTATTTTTAAGCAATTAAATTTATTAATTTATTACCCTTTATCATGAGACGGACAGTTATTAATTTACTGAAACAAGCTATTGAAAAATACCCTGAATCGACATATCTATGCGAAAAAACAGAAGATGGATGGACCCCCAGCACGTATCAACAGGTTGACGAAGCATCTAATATAATTGCATCAGGATTATTGAATTACAAATTTCAACAACAGGATAAAATCGCCATTTTATCTGAAGGCCGCACAGATTGGGTTATTAGTGAATATGGCATTATAAAAACAGGGTGTATTGCCGTTCCGTTGTCTATTAAATTATTACCGGAAGAAATTCTCTTCAGGTTAGAACATTCTGAATCAAAAGCCATTTTTGTCTCAACAAATACGCTTGGCCATATTATTCCTGTTATCTCCAAAATAAAACAAAAGAATTTTAAAATTTTTTGTTATGATGATATTTCATCCTTAATAGATTCCAATAACAAAGATGTTAAGATCATTCATTATAAGGATTTAAAAAAACAAGGGGCCAAATCGTTTTCAGAAAACAAGCCACAAATTGAAAAAAACATTGCAAACATAAGAGAACACGATATTGTAACCATTTCATATACCTCCGGAACCAGTGGAAACCCCAAAGGAATCATGCTCAGTCATTTAAACTATCACAGCAATAGTATAAATGCCTGGCAGTATTTTGAATTGCCCGAACATTTAAAAACACTGATCATTTTGCCTTTAGATCATTCGTTTGCCCATACTGTCGGATTATTCATCTCATGTGTATGTGCACTTTCTATCTATTTTGTTGATGGCAGAGGCGGCCCGGTGAATACGCTTAAAAACATTTCTGTAAATTTAAAAGAGGTTAAGCCGGATTTTTTGCTGACTGTCCCGGCATTAACAGGTAACTTTATGAACAAGATCAGAGACGGAATTGCTGCCAAAGGCGGTTTTGTTGAACGACTTTTCAATGCGGGCATTAAGGCAGGAAATAAAATGTACCGGGATGGGTTCCATAAAGCGCCTGTTTATAAGCGTCTAATCTACAGCATTCCTCATTTCCTGGCAAACAAATTGATTTTTAAAAAGGTAAGAGAAATATTCGGAGGGAAATTAAAATTTTGTATTGGTGGTGGTGCATTATTGGATATCAAACAACAACATTTTTTCTATGCTTTGGGAGTTCCTGTTTACCAGGGTTACGGACTCACAGAAGCCGCACCCATTATTTCTACCAATACCGATAAAACACATAAATTAGGGACATCAGGGCATGTGATCTATGGGATCGAATGTATTATCACAGATCAGGATGAAAAGGTTTTGCCCAAAGGACAAAAAGGAGAAATTGTAATAAGGGGTAATAATGTAATGGAAGGATATTTTAAGAATGAGACTGCAACCGTAGATACCATTAAAGACGGTTGGCTTCATACCGGTGATATGGGTTACATTGATGATGACGACTTTCTGGTGGTTGTCGGAAGAGAGAAAGCATTATTGATATCACAGGATGGAGAAAAATATTCGCCCGAAGGCATTGAAGAAGCTGTTGTGAATTGTTCGGAACTGGTATCACAAGTAATGGTATATAACGACCATAACAAATTTACAACTGCCCTTATTACACTTGACCCGGCAAAAGTTATAGCATACGTGCAAAAACACAGGCTAACAGATTCAAAAGACCTTTTAGAAGCAATTCATACCTCATTTTATCAATTTATGAAAGATGAAGAATATACAGGACAATTTCCAGCAAAATGGATCCCTTCAAACTTCAGAATCCTTAAGGAGTCATTTAATGAAGAGAATCAAATGATCAATTCTACCATGAAAATGGTACGTCCTAAAATAACAGAAAGGTATCAGCATCTTCTGGATGAAATATATGAGAATCCCTCTTCTGTCTTGTCTGAACAAAATATAAATACATTAAAAGAAATTATACCAGACTAAAATTCAAGTACGCTGTTTGTTCTTCCTGCAATAAAAATACAGGAAGATTATTACAGTTTTCAAACTGTTATCTTTTATCTTTGTTTTTTTCTTTCGAATAATGAATAACTATTTAAAAAAAATACAGCAAATTGTTTCTCCTGAAGTAAAATATTTTTTGCTTTTCTCGGGTGGTTATGACAGTTCCGCAATACTGGGTATGCTGAATGAACTTAATATGAATGTTTTGCCTGTTTGGATCAATAATGGGTTTAACCGGGCTAATGCTGATGAAATACACCAACAAGTCTGCCAATTAGGATGCGTACATTTTAAAGAAATCAATACAGAAGCGCATGAAGATATATGTGCCAATCCACCCAATAGATGTTATGTTTGTAAAAAAGACATCCTTCACCTGGTAAATGAAGAAGGTTTTGAAATTATTGACGGGACAGTTACCGATGACCTGGATAAATATCGCCCCGGAAAACAGGCATTGGATGAATTTAATGTAATCTCTCCCTTAGCAGAAGCCGGAATATCTAAACAGCAGGCAAAAGAAATTGCCCGGCACTATGGCGCCATTAAAGAAGTGGCCGAAATGGAAAGCTGTTTGTCTACACGTATTAATTATAACATTAAAATTAAAAAAAACACCCTTGATGCCATTAGAGAAATAGAACGCTTTATTATTAACAAAACCGGTGATTATGATATCCGGTGCAGGCTTGATTATGAGACGCTTTTGCGTATTGAAGTATCTAAAACGAATAGCTTTAATATACTTGTGGAGGAAAACATAAGAAAAGAACTAATTCAAAAAGCAAAGGTAATCGCACCTTTTGTAACACTAGATATGGAACCCACCAGGCCAAACGCGTATGACCAATTTATTTAACATATATGGAATATGAACCGAGCATGTCAAAATTTTTAACACACAAGCGGATGATTATAAAAGAGAAAGAAAGGTATAGAGG
>CAYMKE010000071.1:0-13424 GCA_964390955.1 uncultured Bacteroidales bacterium
AACTTAGAAACAAACATATGAACTTTTTATTTATAGTACAGGGAGAAGGCCGTGGACATATGAGCCAGGCATTATCTATGAGCCAGGTTTTAAAAACAAATGGCCATGAAGTTGTAAAGGTTTTAATCGGAAAAAGCAAACGCCGGACCATCCCAACATATTTTTTTGATAAAATTGATGCACCGTCGTCAACTTATGAAAGCCCCAATTTTGTAGTAGGCAAAGACAACAAAAAGATCAGGCTGTTGCCTACAATTCTATACAACATGGCAAGAGGAATGTCTTATTTTAAAAGTTTACGGTTCATTCACCGGGAAATAAAAAAAAGTAAACCGGATGTTGTGATCAATTTTTACGAAGTGATGAGTGGCATATACTTTTACCTGTACCGTCCCGATATCGTGCATTGTTGCATCGGGCACCAATACATGGGCCTGCACCCGGATTTTGAATTCCCAAAAGGAAGAAACATGGAACGATGGATGTTCAAGGCCCATACGCGGGTAACATGTCTCAAAAGTAATTTACTTTTAGGTCTTTCATTTTCTAAATACAATAACATCCCGTCTAAACATTTACATGTTATCCCCCCTTTATTAAGGGAGGAAATACTCCAGGCCACCCCGGGAGATAAAGGTTATATACTGGCATATATTTTAAACCAGGGTTATGCCAGGGAAATAGAAGAATGGCATGCACAACATTCTCAAACAGAAATCCACTTATTTGGTGATGCTCCTTTTGAAGAATCGTTCAAGGTGATCCGGGATCATTTAACATGGCATCAAATCAATGATGAAACATTTATAGAATACCTCACGAATTGCACGGGTTATATATCTACCGCCGGATTTGAATCGGTATGCGAGGCTATGTACCTGAATAAACCAGTTATGATGATCCCTACAGGAAATCATTTTGAACAAGCAAGCAATGCATTGGATGCTTCGAAAACCGGTGCCGGGATCACTGGTAATTCTTTTAATATAAGTAAACTAATTGATTTTATCCCACACTATCAATTTGACAATGTACAATACAGGAAATGGGTACAATCAGCCGGCCGGTTAATCCTGGAAATTCTTTCAAGGCATACATCCGGGGGATGAAAATTATTATTTATCTATAAAGTCGGGTGTTTGAATTATGATGTTCGTGGTAACGAGGGCCGCGAACCCCCAAAACGTGCAGTTTACTGGTATAAATGAGCAATTTGGACACAAGCGTAAATGTTACATGTTTTCAGGATTTCCTATCTCAAAATCTTTCGAACAAAAGCAACTGTAAAATAAGACATGAGAAAGAGCCCTAAAAAACCTTCAACACCTGAAAGCCAGCGCACCGCTCCGGATGGATAATAATCTCCATAACCAATGGTAAGGAATGTAACAACACTATGATAAAAAGCAACTGCTACTGCGCCTAATCTATCTGGATCACCGAGAGAGGAAACAATCCTGGCTTGTGTAAATAAAGGAAGGATAACATATAAAATGCTAAACAAAATATAAATAAAAAGCATGCTTGTTAATACTCTTACAGGACTGGTTGCATAGAGCCCTATCTGGTCAAATACAAGCCAACGGATAAAAAATTTAGGATATTCCGTGATAATTCTCCAAAAATTCTTAGAATTTCTGGCTGTTAACAGGTTATCTTTTGCTTCATAGCGCTTAAATTCAACATAAGCATGGTCTTCATCCTGGTATTGGCCTGTAACATGAAAATTTTCTTTTAATGATCTGAATTGATCCGCTTTATTCCTTGCTGTTGTTGAATTTAGCTGAGATTTGATGAGATTTTTAACATTATTCTCTTCCCAACTGATAAAAATCCTCCCAAGAAGCCGCATTCCTGTAAAATTAATGGACTTTATATGTACATCATTTTGCCCGGGTTTGAGATCAATAATATCCCGTACAATGGTATTTGAAAGGTCTATATAATCAATTTTTTCTGCACGCAGGTCCAGATAATGATTAAGGTGGCAATATTTAAAAGAAATATTGGCAATGTTACAGTTTGTAAAAAGTATGTCACCATCTCCAAAGGTAGTATTGTCAAAAAACAATTCTGTATCAATAAACTGTACAAGCATAAAACTAAGGTTCCCTTTGATAAACTGTGCCCGTTTAAAATTAAACCGTGAATTAATGATTTCACTGCCTTCAAAGTCTACGTCTGTATTACCAAAATAAGCCCTGTTAAAATTAACACGTCCGGTTCCCAGTTCCAGTTTCCTGAAATCTACTGTACCGTCTCCAAAATTTGTACGTTCGAAATTTTTTTCTCCATCTCCAAACCGTGCATAATGAAAATTAACATTCCCATTTCCGAATCGTGCAATTTTAAAAGAAATTTCTCCGTCATTAAAAAGTGTATTCACAAATGACACGTTCCCATCACTAAATTCAACATTAACAAATGATTTATTGCCTTTACCGAATTCAGAATATTGAAAATCTTTTTTCCCTTGTCTAAACACGGCATTTTTAAAATCTACTTCGCCTGTTATAAAATGGGTATTGGAAAAATCAACATTCCCATTTTCAAATAACACGTGATTGAATAACACGCTCCCCTGGTCAAAAACAGCACCATGAAAAAGAGTCTTTCCACCTGAAAACCGTGCATAACTAAAATCTATACGGTCATTGATAATTTTAGCAAACGAGAAGTCAGTGTATTTTTTAGATTTAAAAAACGTTTTTTTAGCTGAGAACCCATTCAGTACTACTGGTGCTTCTTTATCCATTTTCCTTTCATTCCTGTAAAGTGAAAGAGAAAAATCTTCAACATAACATTCATCTAAATTGACAGGCTCTTTATTATCAATCATTTTAAATATGGTATCCCGTGAATAATATCCAAATGTCTGTTCTTCCGTTATACCCGAATTTCTGATAAATGACAATTCTGCTGTCCGGGGAATTTTATTTCCTTCTTCAGTTATATATTCTTTATCAATGATTTCAAGGTGTGTTATATATTCATTCATGTTTAATAAAACAAATTAAATCTGAATTTAAAATTATATTTCGGAAAGATATGAAATTTTTACATGCTGAACAAAGATTAAAACCCAATAAAAACACCCCCTTTAATTCCTGGCAATGAAAATCTTTCTTTCACGGAAGGATGTAAAATATTTTGATACTCAATACTCTGCCTAAACCCTGGTTGTAGATAAATTCCGGATGATTGATTAAATTTATAGGAAACCCTGAGGCCAACACTATAAAAAAAAACAATTTTCTTTAGTGAGTTGATTTTTTGTTTTGAATATTTATCTGGTTGACCGGAAATAATTGTAGAGCCTTTTGTATTAATTAGTATACTCGTGATTAACTCACTGTAAATAGAGATATCCCAGGGAACTGTATTAAGAAAAGAATACCCGAAAGAAAAAGGTATTTCAAGATAAGTAAAGTAATTATGTGATTGGTGCGAATTTCTTAAAATAACTGTATCAATTTGTTCAATATAAAAAGAATCAGTGGTTTCTACCCATCGGTCATCTGTGATATAATACCATGTCGTATCACTTCCATTATACTGATAATATGTTTCAACAGTATCTTTAACCCAGTATCCGCCTGTATAAACGTCATAATATGAATTATCATCTACCCTTTTGATTTCCGGAAAATCAACGGATTGAATGTATTGCAGGTAATAAATTCCTATACCAAAATGAAGCTGTTTTTGTCTTCTTAAATAAGTCAGTCCAATATTTCCTGCGATAACTGGTGAGGTGCTTTGTTTATATTGTTCTAAAAATAAATCCGTTTCAGATGAATTAAGATAGGCGGAATAAGGAGAAAATATACCTGTTTCAATATTAAAGAAGTTTTTTATAGGTATACCCCCTTTTTCAGGAGATAATATCATATCTTCATAAAGAATACTGTCAGGAATTAAACCAAATGTTTGGTTTTCCTGCTTAAGACAAACAGATTCCAATTCTTTATTTTTAATTTTTTGTATATCAGCTGCTTTTCTTTTAGATATCCATGTAGTATCGTACTCATAAATAACCTTTTCATGTTTAACAGTATCGTAAATATAAATGACATTGGTATCTGAGGAGTTATCATTCGCCTCCTGGGAATAACATAATTTTATTCCCATAAATTGCAATGAAACGAATATCAATAAGACATTAAAAAAAGATTTCAAGCGAACGGCCTCCATCATTATATGCAAACTATACAGACTTTATTTAATGGTATCGACTACCTGAACTTTAACTCTTTTATAAACAGTATCATTTATAACAACCTTTACTGTATCTTTTTTTCTTTGGACAGCGTTTAATTTCTGCCCTTTTATTTTATTGTTTAACGTATGATGAACACTGTCTTTATGACTAATTGCATCGGCTGCTTCTGTTTTTATTTTTACATTTTTTTCATTATCACGGAATAAATTTTCGTTATTCAGAGAATCATTATTTTTTGCATATTGCAATATGAACGTGGAATCCAATAACTTAATAAATTCATTTTTATTTGTTTCCATAGTCGTAGAATCTTTCAGGTTTAAAAGTTCATTATTTTCAATCATATTTTGATGATTAAAATTAACAAAAAAATATAAAGAAACTAAAATAGCTACAGATACATAATAAATATTAATGCGGTTCCATTGATACCTGAAAAAATTAAGATAAGACAATTTTCTCTCCAGGCGTTTCTTTACCTGTTTTCCGGGGTCAACCTCCAGGTTTCCGATCTCATCTTTCAAGAATTTATTTATATGTTCAAAATCATTCTTCATTCGTTATTTTTTCATTTTTCTGAATCAGTGTATACAAGTTTTTCTGAATTTTTTTTCGTGCCCTGAGTAATTTTGATTTAGATGTGTTTTCTGTTATATTGAGTGATTGTGCAATTTCTTTGTGTTTATATCCTTCAAAAGTATAAAGGTTAAATACAATTCGCAGCCCTTCCGGTAGTTCATTGATGACAGCAAGTATTTCTTTTTTTTCCAATGCTGCATCATAAATAGTTGAGCGTAAGTCTTTGTGCGTCAGATCATCGTTTTGTTCAGGTTCAGGGCTGGCATCTATTTCTTCATTTATCTGGGTAACTATTTTATTTTTCTTTTTGTTTTTGAGTTTTGTGATTGCTGTATTAATTACAATCCTTTTAAGCCAACCTTCAAAGGAACCTGTTCCTTTATATGTCTTAATATTTGCATAAATATTTAACAAGCCTTCCTGCAACATATCTTCAGCTTCTTCCCTGCTTGAAGAATATCTAACACAAATACCCATCAGGGCAGGTGCATATTTATCATAAAGGAGTAGCTGATACTTTTTCTTGTATTGTTTACATCCTTTTATAATTTTTGCATCTTCCCCTATCTGTATAGACTCATTTTTCAAAATGGTTGCACTTTTTTTAAAAGAAAAAATTCGATAATTTTCAGAACCAATTCATTATACAAAAATAAACGTTTTTTTTAAGTATGTATAAATAACATCAGAAAAAATAAACGTTAATCAAAAGATGTACGGCAATGCATTATTTTTGATCTTTTTTATTCCTTATTTTAATTCACTATATATGCGGCGCTTTTTAATAAAATATTGGAAAGCAATGCTTTTGGGGTAAATAAGGGAAGATATATCCTGATCACTAACGTTCCTTTTTTGTTGTACGTGATTTCGTTTTTTAATTAATTGGCCGGGATGAAAAACAAGCCATAAATACGCATGAATAATGGCAATAAACTGTTTCAACTTCAATCGAAGAAGACTCTGAACCAAAGTGATAAAATCAAGTGCAAAGCGCTTAACCAAAAACCCAAACAGTTTTTTTCTTCCCATATTTTTAAACATCATATAAATAGAATTCCGGTGATTCCAATATAATTTTGAATAGCTTTCATATTTAATGGTACCACCGCCATAATGATAAACAACAGATTCAGGAATTACTTTTAATATGTAACCGGCAAGATTGATCCTGTAACATAAATCAATTTCTTCCATATGGTGGACGAAATCTGCATCAAGTGCACCTGTTTCGGGTAGTATATCTGAACGTAAAAACATGGCGGCTCCGGTTGTCCAGAATACACGAACAATATCATCATACTGGCCCTTGTCTTTTTCGACTGTCTGAAAAATCCGTCCTCTTGAAAAAGGATACCCGAATGCGTCAATATAACCTCCTGATGCACCGGCATATTCAAATTCATCAGGTGTTCTGAGTGACAAAAGCTTTGGTTGTAAAGCACCTATTTCAGGTTCTTTTTCTGATGCATCAACCAGAGGTTCAAGCCAGTTTTTCTTTACCTTAACATCATTATTCAATAGTACAAAATACGTTCCTTTTGCTTTGGTGAATCCAATATTATATGCACGGCTATATCCTGCATCAGCGCCTGTTTGAATGATCTTCACCCCGGGATATTTTTGCTGGACATATTCCACGCTATCATCCGTAGAATTGTTGTCTATCATATATGTCTCGAAATTAGGATACGAAGCTGCCAATACACTTTGAAAACAGTCATCTAAAAACCGTTTGCCATTATAATTTAAAACAAGTACACTGACCAGGGGGGGATTTTCTTTATTCATTTCAGCATTTTTACATTTTTCCCATATAATAATCAGCCATCTCATCCCAGGCTTTTTGTTCGTCCCAGTCTCTTATTATCTCATCTGCCTTATGGTAATTCACCCTGATTCTGGGTTCTGTAAATTCTTTCTGGTCATTTAATGTAAATTTACAAGCCAACGCTGTTCGTTTTTTCATTTCTTCTGAAAATATTTTGGTAAATTCACCTTGTGTGCTTATATAACCCGAAGGATTGATTTGTTGAAAAGACAGGCTTCCATTGGCAACCTGCTTTACAAAATAATTGTATGTTTCAGCCAATAATGATACATGAATATTATCTCTTACATATTTTGGCATTTTTACACACGGTATTTCATTGTTTTTCCATTGTTTCATTAAAAAAGCAGTGAAACGAAATTCTTCAAACGGGCCGATAGGATTTGGTATTACAAATTTACCCAGATTCACATCATTGTTTTCAGCATAATAACGAAAAACATCTGCTGTCAGGCCTTTTGACAAGCCATAAGGAGAAAAAGCTTTAAAACTCCCTGTTCCTTCGTTTTGTTCAAACACACTGCCTGTTAAAATCACTGTTTTACAAGGTGTATTCCTTAACTTTTCAAATACCTTTTTAATATTATTGGTATTGTTTTGTACTGCATTAATAAAATCAAAATCATCACTTTTATAATTGGTTACATCAGCTGCATGGTGGCATAATACATCAAATTCATTGTCGTCAATAAGGCTTAAAAATCGTTCATCCCCAAAAGAACATTCCCATACAGGGGTTGATGTGCTGATCACTTTCTGAACTCTTAATTTTCTTGTTTCATTGTAATCATCAATCCGTTTTTGGGTGAATATTGAATAAACGTCATGCCCTTTTTCAGCCAGGGTTTTAATAAACCAATATCCTGAAAATGAGCTGGAACCTGTAAATAGAATTTTCATGTATTAAAGGTTTTATATATGCAAAAAGTAAATCAAAGATGAGGCAAATATATAAAAAAAGAAACCGGTTCTCAACAATGATTTTCCCGACTTTATAGACTGGCACTATTTAAGGTGATAATCAGGGTCAAAATCAGGATGTTTTTGATCTTTTTCTGAAATAATCAGGGGTTCAATTGGCCATTGAATGTTAAATTTAGGGTCATTCCACCTGATACCACGTTCTTGTTCCGGCCCATAAAATTCAGTGACAAGATAAAATGCTTCGGTATTTTCTTTTAACGTTAAAAAACCATGTGCAAATCCCCTGGGCACGAATAACATTTTCCTGTTTTCAGCACTCAATTCAATACCAAACCATTGTCCAAACGTATCAGATTCTTCACGGATATCAATAATAACATCATAAAGACTGCCATTAATACACCTAACTATCTTATCTTCAGCCTTGGGCGCTAATTGGTAATGCATTCCTCTCAGCGTTCCCTTGTCGGCACTTAACGAATTATTAATTTGGACTATTTCATTATTGAGACCGAAATCAGCAAATTCATTTTTGCAAAACAAGCGTGCAAAAAACCCTCTGTCATCGCCTATTTTTTTTAATTCAATGACATATGCTCCTTTTAAGGGTGTTTCTGTAAAAATCATAAGCTCTATTGTTTTTTATTAATCCATTTCAGATTATTATCAATTAATTTACTATCCAGTAAAAACCTTATTTGTTCAAGCCTTGTATAGAGTGGACTGGCAAACACATCGGCCGAGAGGTTTATGTTGTCATAAACACTGGATATTTCTTCAATTCCTGAAATCAAATTTTCGTTGCATTTAAATGCAAGTTTATTATTCATTTTGGCAAAAGTAACTTTATAATCGCGCGTATCACCTGCATCTTTTTGTGCAATGGTAATTTCGCAATTCTTGTATGCAATGTCTTTTACTTTTTCGGCAATGGATTTTATCTGGTAGTTTTCATTATCATCTCCTACATTAAAGGCCTGGTTATGTATTGCATTTTTATCAGCCTTCAATGCTGTTATCATAGCATCAGATATATCTTTAATGTGTACCAGTGGCCTCCAGGGGGTGCCATCACCCAGTATCTGGATTTTGCCTGTTGTCTTGGAAAAAGCAGCAAGGCTGTTAACTACCAGGTCAAAACGCATGCGCTGTGAAATACCATAGGCTGTAGCATTTCTCATAAATACAGGGCTGA
This sequence comes from uncultured Bacteroidales bacterium, assembly GCA_964390955.1. Lineage (GTDB taxonomy): Bacteria > Bacteroidota > Bacteroidia > Bacteroidales > JBBRXJ01 > CAYMKE01. Next base: position 8,752 of record CAYMKE010000071.1, read on the forward strand.
AATGATCGTCTGCCAGGACAGAAATTTCATTCTCAGCCATAATTTTTGATTTACCATAGGCAGTCACTGGATTGGATTCGCTTTCTTCATTCAGGAGTTTTCCCTGTCCCGCCCCATATAAAGAACATGAACTCGAAAATATATAGCGTTTGACACCTGCATCCTTTGCCTTTTTAGCTAAATTTACAGAAGCCTTATAATTAATGTCGTATGTGAGGCCTTCATTGATTTTACCCAGGGGGTCGTTACTCAGGGCTGCAAGATGGATTATAGCATCAAATCCTTTTAATTCATCTGCAGTGACATCGCGAACATCTTTTTTTATCAATTGATAATATGGCAGGTTTTTGTGAGTGAGATTGCCGTGACTATAAAAACAAACATCAAGGCCGATAACATTATATCCCTGCTCTAATAAGCGTTGAACCAGTATTGTTCCGATATACCCTTCTGAACCTGTTACAAGAATTTTTTCCATACGTGAAGTTTTTGATAATCTTTTTTTGTATTTATTTCCAGATTTTCCATTTTGCATGTTGTGTTTCCCATAATTCGTTTAAAATATTCCTGTCACGAAGGGTATCCATACATTTCCAAAATCCTTTATGTTTATATGTGTATAGTTTTTTATCTTTTGCCATGTTTTTCAGGGAGACGCTCTCAAAACTGGTGCTATCATCCGGGATATAATCAAATACGTCTTGTTCACAAATAAAAAAACCTCCATTTACCCACGCATTATCTCCTTTGGGTTTTTCTATGAATGAGGTAACACGGTTGTTTTCTTTAATGTCCATTGCACCATACCTTCCCTCGGGTTGAATGGCTGTCATGGTAATCATTTGTCCATGAGATTTATGAAATTCGAGTAATTCAGGAATATTGATATCTGCTACACCATCTCCATACGTGAGCATAAAAGGCTCACCATTCGTATATTTTTTGATCCGTTTTACCCTTCCTCCAGTATTGGTATCATACCCGGTATCAATTAAAGTTACTTTCCATGGATCACTGGTGTTATGAAGTACTTCTATTTCATTTGTAGATAAATCAATGGAAACATCGCTTTGATGAAGAAAAAAATTGGCAAAATATTCTTTAATGTAATATCCTTTATATCCTAAAGGAATAATAAAATCATTAAACCCATAGTATGAATAGATTTTCATAATATGCCAAAGAATGGGTTGGCTGCCAATTTCTACCATTGGTTTTGGTTTCACAACGGTTTCTTCACTTAACCGTGTTCCATATCCTCCTGCCAGGATGACTACTTTCATATTTTTTTCGATTTTCGTAGTTCAATTTAATTTCAAAAATAAATATTTATCAGGCTGTTGCAATGAATCATTCTTGTTTTTCTTGTTTTGTTTTTAAAACAAATTCTCTAATGAATATACCCGCGACCAATAATATTAAAATGAGTGAACTTGCAAAGGAAACCGTTTTTCCAACATAATAAGAATCCGGCCTGAATTTAAATACAATCTCATGCTTACCTTTGGGAATAACCATGCACCTGAGCACATAATCGGCTCTTAAAATTGTTGCAGGTTCGTCATCAATATAAGCTTCCCATCCCTCGGGATAATATATTTCAGAAAATACAGCCAGTTGTTTTGAATTAGTACGTGTCTTATAAATTAATTGATTTGGGGCATATGACTCTAAAACAATAGAAGCATTCGTATCTTTGGAGAAAGTTTTTGATTTAAGGTGCTTTTGGTATTTTTTATCAATCACAGCTGTTTGGCGGGGTTGAATATTACCCAATGCTTTAATTTCTTCATCAGCTCCTTCTACAATCTGATAATCATTCACAAACCATGCATTCCCATACCGGTATGGATTTAATACAGGAGGGGATTTTGGATTGATGATAATGTATTTCGTATTTAACATGTTCAAAACATTTTGCTGTTTTAACACGTTATCCATTTTTTCTTTCGTGTATCCCTGCCTGAACACCTGAATAATATTTTCAATATCAGAAAAAATATAAAAATCGGCCAGCTCTTGGTATCTCTGCAATTTAGCGCCATGATATCCACCAATTGAATTATAAAAATATGATGCCCTTGCACTGTTAAAAGGACTGGTTGTTAAATCAAGAACTCTAAATTCTTCTGATTTATCATTTAATATAAATCTGTCGGCTTGTGTAAGCTTAAACGGTTGTTTTACTTCTTTTTCAGGCACAAAATTATCATCATTAAGATATCGTTTGTTTATTGACCACATGTCGACTAAAAATAAAACGCCTAATAATACAATAGCTGAATTGGTTTTGATTTTTTGTTTAAATATAAGCCATATCAACCCTGCTGCCAACATAACAAAAATAAACGACCTGAATGCATCGGCACGTAAGAGCATTTTCCTGTCTTCTCTTAATGCCCGGGCCAATTCATTTGGCAATGCATTATCTGAATTTGCCATAAAATTGTCTGTTATTCCCGGCAACAATGTATAAAGCAGGGTAATTCCCCCTATAATATACACTGAATATTTAAATGCTTTTTTAAATCTTTCTTTATCCACCCGTCCCATGATGATTTCGCGTATGCCAAGCATAGCAAGAAGGGGGGCGGCAAATTGCACAATAACCAGGATGGATTTTGTATCTCTGAATTTACCATAGCCGGGAAAATAATCAATCATAAAACTTGTTAGCCACATGAAATTTTTTCCCCATGACAAAATAACTGAAATGATAATTATCGTTAATAACCACCATTTTATTTTACCCCTGATAATAAATAATGATAAAAAGAAAAAGAAAAAGACCACGGCCCCGATATAAATCGGCCCGGATGTAAAAGGTTGAGAGCCATGATATGCTCTAATCTGGTTAACATACTTGTTGGCTTGTTCCGGGGGTATTTGTTTTAACATTTTAAAGGCAGCCGAATTTTCTGATATTTCTTTTGGGGAAGACATACCTCCTTTAAAATTTGGTATTAAAAATGTCAGGGTTTCATCAATTCCATAACTCCATTGCGTAATGTAATCTTTACTCAACCCTTTATCTCCCAGTTTTCCTTTTTTTTCTGAGAGTTCAGTGCCTCCACGCATCGAATATTCTCCATATTCGTATGTGCGCCATAATTTCCCAAAACTAGAGCCTATGGCTAAAATTGCAGCAATCAATAAAACTGCGGATACTCTTGCAAAATGAGATATATTTTTCTCTTTATTTTCTTTAACAAATTCAAACAAAATAAACAATGCTATGACTATGGCTGTGTAATATGTAATTTGTGGATGAAACGAAAATAATTGCAACCCCAAAAAAAGAGCAGTGATAGCGCCTCCAATCAGCATATGCCGTCTGTACGCCATAAAAACCCCGGCAATAATTGGCGGCATATAAGCTATGGCTTCGGTTTTGGATGTATGCCCTGCCGACATCAAAATAAAAATATTAGACGTAAAAGCAAATGCAACAGCTCCCGGGATACTCAGCCATGGATTTACACCAAAAGCAAGTAATGTAATATAAAAACCAAGTAAACAAATAAATAAATAACTCCCCGGGCGTTCTCCTATTTTTAAAAGATTATCCACAAAGCTGACAAGATTAGCATTGGATTTTACAGAAATCAAAAAAGCCGGCATACCACTAAAAGCACGGTTTGTCCATAATGCTTCATTTCCTGTACGTTCCCTGTAATCTTGCACTTCTTTTGACATGCCCTTGAATTGCTGGATATCCCCCATTTGTAATCTCTGCCCTTCAAGCAAAGGCGAAAAATAAATATATGAAATAATAAGAAAAACAATGATGGCAATTATATGTGGGATGATATGTTTGTTTTTTTTCATATGTTTATATTTTATTTTTCAATGGTCATATGGAGCTCGCAAGTAAAAAATAATCATTCTCGTGTGTGCAAAAAATGATTATTTTTTACATGCTCGGTTCATATGTTTATTATTAAGTTATTAAGTTACTAAGTTAATTGAGTTAATTGAGTTAATTGAGTTAATTGAGTTTAAAGGTTTAAAGGTTTAAAAGTTTAAAAGTTTAGTGGTTTAGAAGTTTAGTGGTATAGAGTTTATAGAGGGATAGTGGGATAGTGGGATAGTGGGCGTGTTGGATTTCTCAGATAACTTTTCCAAAGTTTAAAACTTTGGAAAAGTTCATTTAAAATATCCTCTATACCTCTATATCCTTTATACCTTTCTTTCCCTTTTATAATCATGCGCGTGTGTGTCAAAAGCTTTGTCATGGAGGTTTCATATGTTTATTTTTAAATTTTCAATGGTCATATGGAACCGCATGATTAAAATAATCATTCTCGTGTGAGTTTAATAATTATTTTAATCATGCTTGTTTCATATGTTTATTTTTAAATTTTCAATGGTCATATGGAGCTCGCAAGTAAAAAATAATCATTCTCGTGTGTGCAAAAAATGATTATTTTTTACATGCTCGGTTCATATGTTTATTATTAAGTTATTAAGTTACTAAGTTAATTGAGTTAATTGAGTTAATTGAGTTAATTGAGTTTAAAGGTTTAAAGGTTTAAAAGTTTAAAAGTTTAGTGGTTTAGAAGTTTAGTGGTATAGAGTTTATAGAGGGATAGTGGGATAGTGGGATAGTGGGCGTGTTGGATTTCTCAGATAACTTTTCCAAAGTTTAAAACTTTGGAAAAGTTCATTTAAAA
>CAYMKE010000072.1:0-13285 GCA_964390955.1 uncultured Bacteroidales bacterium
ATTTTGGGGCAAGCGTAACGAAGTTAGCGGACATTATGGACAAACACTAAATAGTTTACTTATTAAAGCATTCTTTAAAAAGCTTTCTTTAATTCTTAAGGGTTAAGAGAGCTTTTTTTATTTAATATCCTAAAATATCTATTCTTATTTTTTTCAAACGCCAACATAAAGACAAACAAGAGGTACCTTCATCGAACAAGCTCGAAAAAGGGATGAAGAAAACCAAAGAAGGTTTTCTGAAAAAACTATCTCGTGCTGTAGCAGGTAAATCAAAGGTTGACGACGATGTGCTTGACAACCTTGAAGAGGTATTGATATCATCTGATGTTGGGGTTGATACCACATTAAACATTATTGAACGTATAGAGAAACGGGTTGCTGAAGACAAGTATATGAATGCTGTTGAACTAAACAGTATTTTAAAAGAAGAAATAGCTGCTCTTCTTAAAGAAACCGAAAGCCAGGACAGCCTTAATTTTTTTGAATCAGCACTCCCCAAAAAACCTTATGTAATTATGGTTATGGGGGTTAATGGTGTCGGCAAAACCACAACCATTGCAAAATTGGCTTATCGTTTTAAAAAGGCGGGCAAAAAGGTATACCTTGGTGCAGGCGACACATTCAGGGCAGCAGCTATTGAACAACTCGATAAATGGGCACAACGAATTGATGTTAAACTTATCAAACGAACGATGGGGGCAGATCCGGCCTCTGTTGCTTATGATGCTATAGAATCGGCAATGGCGAATGACATTGATGTAGTGATCATAGATACTGCCGGAAGACTTCATAACAAAGTAAATTTAATGAATGAGTTGGGCAAAATCAAACGCGTTGTTAAAAAAATCATGCCCGACGCACCACATGAAGAATTATTGGTATTGGATGCATCCACCGGACAAAATGCATTTGAACAGGCAAAACAATTTATTGAAGTCACCAATATCAATACACTGGCTGTAACAAAACTTGATGGCACTGCCAAAGGCGGTGTAATCATCGGTGTTTCCGATAAATTCAAACTTCCCGTTAAGTACATCGGTATTGGTGAACAATTTGAAGACCTGCGAATATTTGACAGAACAAAATTTGTAGACGCTTTATTTGAATAAACCAAGCCATCACATTTTACGAAAACAAAAAATTTCAAATAAACTATTCTAATAACCGGTTGATAGATAATCGGTATTTGGATCAAAACCTGGCAATTGACGATTAACTAATAACTAACCTAAACTCAATCAACTCAATTACCTCAATCAACTTAATAACTTAGTAACTTAATAACTTAGTAACTTAATAACTTAGTAACTTAATAACGGATGAAATCCATTAACATTATCACACTTGGTTGTTCAAAAAATCTTGTTGACTCGGAAATCATCCTGAATAACCTTCAAGGGTATGGTTACACACTATACCATGATGCAAACAAAACAGCCGATACTGTCATTATCAACACGTGTGGTTTTATCAACGATGCAAAACAGGAGTCCATTGATATGATCCTGCATTTTGCCGAATTAAAGAAGCAAAAAAAGATCAAAGAACTCATTGTCACAGGGTGCCTGTCGCAACGATACAGGAAAGAATTACAGGAAAACATGCCTGAAGTAGATGTTTTTTGGGGTGTTTATGACCACCAACAATTAATTCAACACATTACAAAAACAAATAAGGATATCAAACCCAGGTCACATCTAACCACAAACCATTATGCTTATCTTAAGATTTCGGAAGGTTGCAGCCGTCATTGTTCTTTTTGTGCCATCCCCATGATCAAAGGAAAGCATCACTCCTATCCCATGGATAATATCATTAAAGAAGCACAAATACTGGCCGAAAATGGGGTGAAAGAATTGATATTGATTGCACAAGACCTGACATATTATGGAAAAGATCTCTATGGAGAACCTATGCTTTCAACATTGGTTAAAAATCTCTCCAAAATCAAAAATATTCAGTGGATCAGGCTGCATTATTTATTCCCGGCCAATTTTCCCATGGAATTATTAAACGTTATACGCGATGAACCAAAGGTGTGCAAATATATAGATATTCCATTCCAACATATAAGTGATCACATGCTTTCTGCGATGAATCGTGGTGTTACAAAAGATAAATCAATTGAGTTACTGCATACCATCAAAAAAAAGCTCCCGGAAGCAGCCATCCGTACAACATTGTTGGTTGGCCACCCGGATGAAACAAAAGAAGATTTTAATCAGCTTTACGAGTTTGTTCAATCAGGGAAATTCGATAAACTTGGTGTTTTTGTGTATTCGCATGAAGAGGGAACAATTGCCGGGGAGCAATACACGGATAATGTCCCGAATGCCGTCAAACAGGAACGAAAAGAAAAAATCATGGTATTGCAGCAGGACATCTCACTGGCACTAAACAGGAAAAAGGTCAACCACAGCTACCCTGTTTTGATTGACCGCTATGAAGATACCCGGGCGATAGGGCGCACCCAATACGATTCTCCTGAAGTGGATGGAGAAGTATTGATAGAAGACCCTGGCCATCAATTGATGCCAGGGAATTTTTATGATGTTAAAATTGTAGGCGCTGATGAATATGATGTGTATGGTGAAATTTCATGAATTGTTCACTGATATTTTTTTGCATGCCTGGTTTATCAACTTGGCATTTGCCAAACACTTCACACCAGAGTCCGTCCATAATGCCGGGAGTTTGGAGCATAATGTTTGATAACAAAGCTTGCGAAACCACAAAATACTCAGTTTACTGGCGTAAATGAGCAATTTAAATCTTCATACCAATCACCAATACATCATCAATCTGTTCATAATCACCTTTCCATTGATCAAAAAACCTTTCAAGTTTCATTTTTTGAACCGTCATTTCTTCTTTGTGAATATTTAATAATAATTGTTGAAATGGCTTGTATTTAAGTTTTTTCCCTTTATCTCCTCCAAACTGGTCAGCGAAACCGTCTGAAAAAACATAAAACACATCACCAGATTCAAGGGGTAATTCATGATTTGTGAAAGACAGGTTAACATTCTGATGAATACCTATTGGCATACGATCACCTTTATATATTGTCAATTCACCATTTTTTATGACATACATTGGATTGTTGGCCCCTGAAAACTGAAGTGTCTTTCTATTGTTATCTACTATACACAAGGCAATATCCATGCCGTCTTTGGCTTCGCCCTCTTCCCCGCTTTGTCGAAGTGACCTGATAATATTTTTCCGAAGCTCATTCAATATTTCACTTGCTATTAATTTTTTAGAAGCGTTCATAATTTCATTCAGGAAGGCTGTGCCAAGCATACTCATAAATGCTCCCGGCACTCCATGGCCGGTACAGTCTGCTGCTGCAATCACCTGTACCCCGTCTTTTTTAGCCCCCCAATAAAAGTCACCGCTTACGATGTCTTTAGGTTTGAATAAAATAAAATGATCCGAAAAATAATCACCAATAAAATCATGCGGGGGCAATACTGCTGTCTGAATCCTGCTGGCATAGTGAATGCTGTCAGTAATGGCTGTATTTTTTTCTTCTATGAGCTCTTTTTGAGTCAATATTTCTTCATTTTTATGTTCAAGGTCTTTATTTTTTTCTTCAATTTCATGTTTTTGTTTTTTTAATTTCATGTTTTTCTTTCGCACTGTAAAGAGACTTACCAATATTAATATCACGATAAGAGCCAGGGAACCTGTCATCCAAAGAATTTTTTTCCGGGCTTCATTTTGTCTTTCAATTTCAAGTTGTTGTTTTTCTTTTTGGGTTTCAAGCAATGTAATTTTTTGATCTTGTTTCTTCTTTTCAGCCTCTTCTTTTTTTAATTTAAGTTCCTGTATTTGTTTTTCATTTTCCAATGCCCTGATTCGTTTTTGCCTGAGTTCCGATTCATGTTTTTTCCGGGTCAATGCAATTTCTTTTTCTAAACGCTCCCGTTCTAATTCAAGGCGTTCTCTCTCCAATTTTTCCATTTCCCGTTTTCGTTCGAGCAATTCAATTTCCTGTGCTCTTTTTTTCAATAACAAATCTTTCATTTCTTCATCTGCAATGGACAGTTTTAATTGTTTTTCTGATTTTTCCAGTTCATAACGTTTTTGAGCCAATTTACGGTTTTCCATCCGTTCTTCAAACGAGAGTGAGTCTTTCAGATCAAGATGTCTTTCATAATATTCCAATGCGGTAATGTAATCATTCCCTGCTTTTAAAATTCTCGAATATGTTTTATAGCATTCCTTTAAAATGGCTTTATCTCCTGATTTTTTTGCAGTAGTAATGGACTGACTACTAAAATATTCAGCATTATAATAGTCTTCAATTCCAAAGTATAACAGCGCTATAATATTCTCTACCTTTGCCTGTTTTTCATATTTTTCAATAGATTTTAAAATCACAGTTGCTTTTTGTAAATGCAATACAGCCTGTTCAATCTTATTCATATTTTGATATCCAATGCCAATATTGATCATTATGTTGGCTTCTTCTTCTTTAGAAAAGCCTGTCTCCTGACCCATGTCCAATGCATGCCTGAATGCTGAAACGGCTTTGTCAGGCTGGTTTAAACGGACATAATTATATGCGATATTATTCAATGTTCTGGCAATGTTTAATGAATCGTTACGCTCTGTATAAATTGAATAGATTTTTTTATTATAATCCAACGCGTTTTCATATTCTCCTGTTTTATCATAGAGTTCACTTAAATAACGAAGTGCCCGTATATAATTTAATGTACGCTGATGATGGGTATGACACAATGTTTCCAATTGTTTAAACACATCTATTGCTGTTTGATAATTGCTCTGTTGAAAATAACAAAGGCCGATGTTCTCTAACATGATGACTGTTTCCAGGCTATCCCGGGATATTTCTCTTAACAGGACATAAGCCTTGTTATAGTATTCCGTTGCTTTTTCGTATGCTTTTACATTGTAATATATATCTCCTACACATGAGTATATGGTTTGTAACCTGAAAGAATCATCAAGTTTTTCATATACGTTTGCAGCTCTAATATAATAATGTATTGTACTTTCACGCGAGCCGGTATGTTCTTTTGCTTGTGCAGTAAGGTAAAGGTTGTCTGCTTTTAAAGCATTCAACTCATGGTCAACAGCTATTTTTAAAGATTTTTCGCTGTACCGGATGGCTTGAGTATAGTTTTTACCGGTAAATAATTCAACTGCTTTTTGGTAATATGCAAATGCGCTGGATGTATCTGATGATGGTTGGCTATTCGTCCTAAACACTTGATTTTTATTAGTTTGACCATTGGCCACCATAACAAACACTACCAAAACAACAAGTAAAATAATCTTAAACCTATATGTTGTATCCATTTTTATGAATCAATTCAATGTGTAAGTTAAGCCAAATTGCACATACCTCCCGAACTGCGGGTTATAAGGCAATCCATTATTCAATCCGCCACTGTTAAGTCCCCCGAACTTTTCATCAAATACATTGTTTATTTTAATGAATGATACCAGGTGCCTGTTAAAGGAGTAATTTATTACAGCGTCCATTTTATAAAATCCGTCAATGTCTTTAAATAATTCATCATAAATACGTTGAAAAGGAACGATGATTTTAAGCCAGTTGCTCATCCAGATACCTTCCAGACGGACATATATATTTTTATAAGGAATAAATGATATTTTATATTGTCCCAGGTGCCTTGGGGTTAAACTAAAACTATTAAATATTTCTTTAATCTGTTCAAATCCGGGGATTGTCTGACTTTGTCTTGTAAATGTCACGCTTCCTTCCATATCCAAATGAATGGGACGAATAAGATTTTCAATTTTAAGGCCTGCCTGAATTCCATATAGCCTGGAAACAGCGCCGGATATATTCTGCCTGTATAATAATGTGGACGTATCGTTTTCGATATATGCATTTGGAAGGCTAAACGAGCGGACTGGTAAATTATTATTAATGATCAAATTTTTGATTTCATTGTAATATAATGACAAATTAAAATCCAGTTTATCAAAAAATATATGATTCACTCCTATTTCGTATGCTTTAAATTCTTCGGGTTTAAGGGATGAATTGGGTACGACCAGGTATTTTATACTGTCGTTATTCATATTTACAGGATATGAAACAGACTGGTAAGCAAGAGAAGAAGGCGGCGCTTTGTATGCATATCCGGCAGAAGTTCGAATGGTGGTTTTATCACTCCATTTATACAAAACAGCGAATCGGGGACTTAATTTATCCCCATATAATGAGTTAATATCATATCTGCTTCCCCCCATAAACGTGAACCGTTTAATTTTATAATATCCCTGGACGAATGCTGCTGTATTATTAAATGTTAATGCCACTGGGACAAAGGCGCCGGAAAGGGTTCTATAATCAATATTTTTACTATAAGCACTATATTGTTCTACATCAAACGGGGCATCCAGGTAATCAGTAACAGGCAGGTTGCCTGAATATTGATACGAACCACCTGCAATAATTTCAAGGTTTCGTATGGGGGTGTACGTGAATATTTGCTCTGCAAGCAGATCATCCGATGCCGAATATTGATAAACTTTATTTTGCCCCAGATCTGTTAGTCCGAGACTTGAGTTATTATCCATCCGGTAAATAAGATTTGAGAGGTTGGTCGTACTTCTCATTTTATCAAATATACCTTTGTCATAACTAATATAAACACGGTTAATGCACTCACCCCAATAATTTTGAGGGTTATCATACCTGTAAAAAAAAGATGATTTACCGACAGAGCTGTGCATACGGCGGTACATATTATGATATGAAATGCTGATTCCCCTGTATTCCATATTAACACCTATCATGTGGCTTGAAGCCGGCAATTCTTCCATTACGGGAAAGGTCAGGTTTCCCTTATAATCAGAAGGGTAATATGTTTCCATGAACTGCCCGGCAGAGATATTATGTTGTTGTAACACGGATTCCGACAATTCAAGGGGCTGATATTCATTCCCATCTAATTTAAATATTTTCCCCTGCTGCTGAAGATAATACAAAGGATTGTAAGCATGTTTATACCCTTCACGGATATTCATATTGTTAAATTCTGTCTTACTACCATAAAAATTATATTGCAGTATATTTTTATTCTTCCCTGCTTTGCCGCCAATCATAAAGTTCATATAATTATGTTCATATTGTCCAATATTGACATCGCCCCGGACAAAAGTTCCTTTATGCGCTTCTTTTGTAATGATGTTAATCACACCCGAAACAGCATCGGCACCATAAATGGCAGCTGCAGGGCCATAAATGATCTCAATTCGTTGTGCCTGCCTAATGGGCAATTGGTTTCCTATCGGCATTCCTGTCACGGTAGATGGTTTTATGGGAATGCCATTCAACAATATCTTTGTATAAAAATTTCCTGTGAGCCCGCGAATCTGAAAATTCTCTCCTGTCTGGCCGGAACCTGGCTGAGAAACCCTAATGCCAGGCAGCGCTTTCAGAACATCAGTCAATGACGTATAATGGTTTTTGATAATTTCATCGTGTTTAATGACTTGAATGGATACCGGGATATCTTTTAAGTATTTCGTGCTACGGCTTGCCGATATAACTTTTATTTGAGATGTATCTGAATTCATATTCATGTCCTGAACAGACAAAACATCCATATCTATATCTTCTGACGTGTATTTATCTTGTGCTTTCGTGTTGAAAACACACACAACCAAACAAAGAAACAAGCCTTTTTTAATGTATGGTATCGTTTTGACCATGTTTTACTTTTCCGTGTATTGATCTAATAATAAGGAAATAAACAGGCATAAATATATACATTTAATTTGGTAATGAAGTATTAAACCTATAAAAAATGATTGGATAATAAATATTGGAATCTTCGCTGAATTTAATACCTAAGTTAGTAGACAAACACGAAATACAATGGATATGAATAATTCATGAATTATTCCTCTTTATTTTCCTGTTCTTCATTATTATCAGCCTTGTCTTCTGTATGCTGTTCATTTATATGTTCATCACCATTTTCAGGGTTATTTACAATTTCTTCTTCATTTTCAGTACTATCTACTATCGTTACAGAAGCGATTTCACTACCTGGCCGTAAATTAATCAAGCGGACACCCTGTGTAGCCCGTCCGGCTACTTTAATTTTATCAACAGCCATGCGGATGGTCACGCCATTTTTTGTGATGATCATTACATCCTGATCTTCACTTACTGCTTTGATACCAATAAGGTCCCCGGTTTTTGGAGTAATATTGATGGTTTTTACTCCTTTTCCTCCGCGTTTAGTGATTCTGTAATCGGACACTTTTGACCGTTTACCATATCCTTTTTCGGATATTACCAGGATATTTTCTGATTCATTTTTAACGCAAACCATTCCAACTACCATATCACCGGGTTTAGACATGGTAATGGCTTTTACACCGGACGCTGTTCTGCCCATGGGCCGTACGTCGGTTTCGCTAAAATGTATAACTTTCCCGGATCTCACACCGATCATAATATGACTGTCGCCATTGGTTAATTTTGCTCCGATCAGGTTGTCTCCATCTTTGACATTAATGGCATTAATGCCATTTTGTCTTGGCCGTGAAAATGCTTCGAGCGGTGTTTTTTTAATGACGCCCTTTTCAGTTGAAATGACAATAAAATGTGTATTGAGGTATTCTTTGTCATCAAGGGTTTTTACATTCATATAAGCCTGGATGGTATCATCGGGTTCAATGTTAATAATATTTTGAATTGCACGTCCTTTAGACACTTTTGTCCCTTCAGGAATATCATACACCTTAAGCCAGTAACATCTTCCTTTTTTAGTAAAAAATAACAAGGTATTATGCATTGTTGCACTGAAAATATGTTCCAGAAAATCTTCATCTCTTGTGGTACTGCCTTTTACACCGATACCGCCTCTTCGTTGTGTTTTAAATTCGGAGAGCGGTGTTCTTTTCATATATCCCATTTTAGACGTGGTGATGACCATATCATCATCAGCATAAAAATCTTCGGGATTGAATTCTTCTTCACTCATTACGATGTCTGTTCTTCTTTCATCACCATATGCTTCTTTTACTTCTGCCAGTTCATCTTTAATGATCTGCATACGCAATGATTCTTCATTCAGTATCCGTTCAAAATATTCAATTTGCTTCATCAGCTCATTGTATTCTTCTTTTATTTTATCACGCTCCAGTCCGGTTAACCTGTGAAGCCTCATGTCTAATATGGCCTTTGCCTGTACTTCCGAAAGGTCAAAATTATTCATTAACCCGTTTTTGGCTATTTCAGGTGTTTTTGATTCCCTGATGAGCTTGATAACAGCATCGAGGTTGTCCAAAGCAATTAACAATCCTTCTAAAATATGTTGCCGTTTTTTAGCCTGGTCCAGTTCATATTGAGTTCTTCGAACAATTACTTCATGTCTGTGTTTTACAAAATAATGAATGAGTTGCTTTAAGTTTAATGTCCTGGGCCGTCCGTTGACAAGTGCGACATTATTGACATTAAAATTATTTTGCAACTGGGTGTATTTATATAACTTGTTTAATACAACATTGGCAATGGCATCTTTTTTCATGATGATGACAATCCGCATTCCATTTCTGTCGGATTCATCATTAATATATGATATACCTTCTATCTTTTTTTCATTAACAAGATCTGCTATTTTCTGAATCAGATCCGCTTTGTTTACCATGTAAGGTATTTCTGAAACAATAACCTGCTCTCTGCCTGTATTTGTTACATCAATTGTGGTTTTAGCTCTGACCACTATCCTTCCTCTTCCTGTATGGTATGCTTCATGCACTCCATTAATTCCATAGATGGTTCCACCTGTCGGAAAATCAGGTGCTTTAACATATTTGGCAAGTTCGTCTATTTCTATATCATTATTTTCGATATATGCAATGGTGGCATCAATGATTTCAGATATATTATGAGGAGGCATACTTGTAGCCATTCCGACAGCAATTCCTGATGCCCCGTTTATTAATAAATTAGGGATTCGGGTCGGCAATACTACCGGTTCTTTTAATGAATCATCAAAATTTAGCTGGAAGTCAACGGTATTTTTATCTAAATCTTTTAACGATTCTTCGGCTATTTTCTTTAATCGTGCTTCGGTATAACGCATAGCCGCAGGACTATCACCATCAATTGAACCAAAATTACCCTGGCCGTCAATTAATGGATATCTCATTGACCATGTTTGTGCCATACGGACCATTGCGTCGTATACAGAAAGATCGCCATGAGGATGATACTTTCCCAATACTTCACCAACAATTCTGGCTGACTTTTTATATGCACGGTTTGAGTAGATTCCAATTTCTGACATTCCAAATAAAACCCTCCTGTGCACAGGCTTTAAACCATCTCTTACATCGGGGAGTGCCCTTGAAACAATAACTGACATTGAATAATCAATGTAAGCCGACTTCATTTCTTCTTCTATGTTCGTCCTAATTATCGTTTGTCCATCTTCCATACAATAATCCTTTTACTAAATATGTTTATAATTAAAAATCTTTTTTGGCTCATTTTTTGTATAATAGTTAACTTACTTTTATCTATTATGAAAAAGAACAAGCTAAAGTATATAATATTTTCTTAAATCAATCGTAAGGGACATAGATTTTATTAACAATTAGTGTTTATAAAAAAACTGTATTGATTTTTTTAATTTTTTTTTAACTAAAATAATATAATATTTGTAATTATTATGCCTGTTATGGTAAAATATTTTATTTTTGTAAAAGGAGAAAAGTATGATGAATATGGATGCAAAATTTTCGCAACGAATTAAAGATGTATTATCTTACAGCAAAGAGGAAGCAATAAGGCTCGGGAATCCTTATATTAGTGCAGAACACTTGTTATTAGGACTTCTTCGTGAGGGAGAAGGAGTTGCAATTGATATACTTGTAACAATGGGTGTTGATTTAGCAACATTTAAAAAATCCATTGAAAACTCAATTAAATCAGACACAACAAAAGTGGCCAGCAATCCTGAAAATATCCCTTTGCTAAAAAATACAGAAAGAATTCTTAAATTAGTCTATTTAGAAGCAAGGTCATTAAAAAACACAAAGGTTAATACAGGCCATTTGATTCTTGCTATTTTAAGAGAAGAAAACAATTTAGTCACACAATTATTGAACAGCATGAACATAGATTATAACATATTAAAGAAAGAACTGAATAATCGTTCCACCAGAGCGAAGGCAGACATGCCTGAAGACGAATCGAACGAAGAACAAACGGGTAATTTTGGTGGTGGCGGAGGCAAAGGTTCTATGGGGCAAGATTCCGTTAAATCCAGTTCAAGTACCCCGGTGCTTGATAATTTTGGTATAGACCTTACGCATGCAGCAGAAGAAGGGAAACTTGATCCGATCGTAGGCCGCGAAAAAGAAATAGAACGCCTTGCCCAGATTTTAACGAGGCGCAAAAAGAATAATCCGGTATTGATTGGTGATCCCGGGGTTGGCAAATCTGCAATTGTAGAAGGGTTGGCGATGCGTATTGTTAAACGCCATGTATCAAGAATATTATTCAATAAACGGGTGGTTAGCCTTGACCTTGCATCACTTGTGGCTGGCACTAAATACAGGGGGCAATTTGAAGAACGTATAAAAGCATTGCTCAATGAATTGTCTAAAACAAATGAAGTCATTTTATTTATTGATGAGATTCATACAATAGTAGGTGCCGGAGGTGCAACAGGTTCACTGGATGCAGCGAACATGCTCAAACCGGCCTTGGCCCGTGGAGAAATACAGTGCATTGGTGCTACCACTCTGGATGAATACAGGCAACACATAGAAAAAGACGGTGCACTGGAACGACGCTTCCAAAAAGTACGTGTGGAGCCTACTACCTCAGAGCAAACCATTGAAATCCTCAATAACATTAAAAAACGTTACGAAGACCATCATAATGTATTTTATACTCCCGAAGCCATTAACTCGTGTGTTCATTTGACATCAAGATATATCACGGACAGACATCTGCCGGACAAAGCAATTGATGCCCTTGATGAAACAGGCTCAAGAGTTCATATATCCAATATTGTTGTACCGGAAAGAATTCTGAATATTGAAAATACGATTGAAAACACAAAAAAAAGTAAAATCCAGGCTGTAAAAGACCAGGATTTTGAAAAAGCAGCAAATTTCAGAGATAAGGAACGTATGCTCTTAGACCAGTTGAGCAATGAAAAAGATAAATGGGAAAAAGAACTTGCTCAAAACAGGCAAAGTGTTTATGAAGATAATGTTGCAGAAGTAGTAGCAATGATGAGTGGTGTTCCTGTTCAACGAATTGCCGAGGCGGAAGGCACGAGGCTGATGAAAATGAAAGATGAACTAAAAGAAAAGATTGTAGGACAAGATGAAGCCATCAAAAAAATAGTACAGGCAGTTCAACGAAACCGTGCGGGAATAAAAGACCCGAATAAACCTATTGGTTCTTTTATTTTCTTAGGCCCTACCGGTGTTGGAAAAACACAGCTGGCAAAAGTACTTTCCCAGTATCTGTTCGAAAGTGAAGACAACCTGGTGAGAGTGGATATGAGCGAATACATGGAGAAATTTTCTGTCTCAAGGCTTGTAGGAGCGCCTCCTGGGTATGTAGGGTATGAAGAAGGTGGTATGCTGACAGAGAAAGTGCGGCATAAGCCCTACTCTGTTGTTTTACTCGACGAAATTGAAAAAGCACATCCGGATGTATTCAATATTCTGCTTCAAATTATGGATGACGGGCAATTGACTGATAGCCTCGGCAGGAAAGTTGATTTCAGAAATACCATCATCATCATGACATCCAATATCGGAACCAAACAATTAAAGGATTTCGGACAAGGCATTGGATTTAATGTCTCAACCGATGTAGCAAAAACGGATGAACATACAAAAGGAGTCATTCAAAAAGCATTGAAAAGAACATTTGCACCCGAATTCCTGAATAGAGTGGATGACGTGCTAATATTCAATACACTTAATAAAGAAGCTTTGAACCTGATCATAGATATTGAATTGGACGGATTGTATAAACGGATCGAGGGATTGGGGTATAACATTAAGCTCACACCATCAGCCAAAGAATTTATCGGAAAAAAAGGTTATGACATACAGTTTGGAGCACGTCCATTGAAACGGGCTATCCAAAAATATGTCGAAGAACCGATCGCCGAGGTCATTATCAGATCCGATATACATTCAGGAGATACTGTCACCGTCGGTTATAATAAAAAAGCCGACAGTACTACCATTAAGATTAACAACAAAGAAGTGATGCAAACTTAAC
>CAYMKE010000073.1:0-13190 GCA_964390955.1 uncultured Bacteroidales bacterium
TCGCAAGCCTCGTTATCGAACATTATGATCCAAACACTTGACTTTATGGACGGACACTATTTAATAGTGTTGAATTTTATGATTGAATTTGAGCAGCATTGACCTTTTCAACATCCATCAATGATATATTGACCAGGAGCCCCTGGTTAATGGTATCCAGCCGAAGCAATAGCTTATTTCTCCCCCTGTATTCCACCATTTCGCCAATAACACCCAAAAGACTGCCTGCGATAATCTGAACTTTTTCTCCGGGTTTAAATGTTTCTTTAACAACAGTTATTTTCTTTTTTGATCCGATCAACATTTTAATCATTTCAATTTGTTCTTCCGGTATAGGAGCCAGGATGCCTGAAAATTTCACAAAATGAATGGCTCCTGTGAATTGTACGATTTTTTGCTCCTGATCGGGTTTCATATAAATAAAGACATAGGAAGATATCAAGGGTTCATAAACCCATTTTTTCCGGTCGCTCCATTGTTTTAACGTTTTTTTAAGAGGCAGATATGTTTTCACATTTTCATTTTTCAATTCCTCTACTATCTTCTTTTCTGCCCTGGGTTTGGTCCGAAGCGCATACCATTGCTTTTTATATGTTTTATTTTCCTGCAATTTTACATGTTATTGTCTGCGAATACCACAAAAAACTACCCATAGAAAGCCTCTTCTCGGGCTCTCTATGAATGGATATCCATATATTGTAATAATTTAATAACTTATAGCGATTTATACATAAACCCAACAGGTTTATAAAATCGTTTTCAATTTATCTTCAAGAATAGATTTTGGAACTGCCCCGACTTGTTTATCAATCACTTCACCATTTTTCACAAAAATAACAGTCGGTATATTCCGGATTCCAAATTTAGAGGTGACTTCCGGGTTGTTATCCACATCAATTTTACCCACAACGATTTGGCCTTTATAATCTTCAGCTAATTCTTCCATAATCGGGCCGACCATCCGGCAGGGCCCGCACCACTCTGCCCAAAAATCAATGATGACGGGTTTATCTGATTTTTCTACAGTTTCTCCATAGTTAGCATCTGTTATTTCAATTGTCATAGTGAATTATATTTAATTAATTATACAATAATTTTCAAATTTCTTTTATACAAAAGTATGTTAAATAGATTTTAAAAACAAAAAAACAGCTCAATTTAGTTGGTTATATCCAAATTTATCACATATTAATGAATTCCATTTACTTTACAAACAATTTCCGGATTTGCATCTAAATACCGGATAAAATTCTGAGATATTTTGATTTTAAAGTTCCTTGATTTTCCGGTAATGCTAATGTTTTCTTCCGTATCATATACAATAAAATTCAAAAAAGCATTTCCTTTTTGTTGGTCTGTAAATTGTTTGATTTCATCAATAAAATTCCCGGACAACCGGTTTAACGGAACAGAAAGAGACACGTTTTTCACCAGTTTCTCTTTTGCTTCAGCGAGGAGGTCAATGTGTTTCACAACCAGTTCGGGTTCTCCTTTGTCGCGTCCCCATTTTCGTTCCTGAACCCTGGCTTTAATCAACAGCATGTAGCCTTTTACAAAATAATTTTTAAATTGAATATAATCTTCTGAAAACAAAGCAATGCGATATGTATCTGTATAATCTTCGATGGTAATAATGCCATAAGGCTTTCCATTTTTGGTGGTTGCTTCTTTATTGCCTGTTACAATGGCAGCAAATGTTAATTCTTTACCTTTTAATGCGCCCAGATCAGTGGATAATGCAGCCAGATTGGTGGTACAAAATGAATTAATTTCAAATTTATAATCATCCAGCGGATGAGCAGAAAGATATATCCCCACCACTTCTTTTTCTTTGTTTAAGCGCATCATATTATTCCACTCCTGTCCTTCAACTACAGATGGTTTGGCAATAGTAGAATAGTCATCTCCTCCAAAAAGAGATTGTTGTGATACATTTTTATCATTCTGGAATTTGTTTCCATATTTAATCAGATTTTCAATAAACGTAATGCCTTTTGCATCTTCAACAAAAAAGTGATGGCGGTCTATTCCTTCAAATCCATCAAAAGCCCCTGCATATGCTAATGCTTCAATACTTTTTTTATTGACTGTTTGTAAGTTTATACGTTCAATAAAATCAAAAATATCGTTATAATGTCCGTTTTGTGCCCGTTCCTCTATAATTTTCTTCACTGCGTTTTCTCCGACTCCTTTAATGGCGCCGATTCCAAAGCGGATATTGCCGTCTTTGTTTACAGTAAACTTATAATTACTTTCATTTACATCAGGCCCCAGCACGGAGATGCCCATTCTTCTGCATTCGTCCATGAATACAGTGATCTTCTTAATATCGTTTATATTACGGCTCAGCACTGCAGCCATAAATTCCGATGGATAATGCGCTTTAAGGTATCCTGTTTGATATGATATGTAAGCATAGCAGGTTGAATGCGATTTATTAAATGCATACTGGGCAAACGCTTCCCAGTCTTCCCATACTTTATTTATTATTTTTTCATCATGCCCTTTTTCTTTGCATCCTTCGATAAACTTTTCTTTGAGCTGGGCCATCAGTTTTTTCTTTTTCTTGCCCATGGCCTTCCGCAGCGAATCGGCCTGCCCTCCGGAAAAGCCTGCCATCGCCTGAGATAAAAGCATCACTTGCTCCTGATACACTGTAATGCCATATGTTTCTTTTAGAAATTCTTCCATCACCGGAAGGTCATACTTTATTTCCTCTTTCCCATGTTTTCGTTTAATAAATGACGGGATATAATCCATCGGCCCCGGACGATAAAGGGCATTCATGGCAATCAGGTCTTCGAACCTATTGGGTTTCAATTCTTTTAGATACCGTTTCATCCCGGCAGATTCAAACTGAAACAATCCAGTAGTTTCGCCCCTGCTGTATAATGAAAACGTATCCTGGTCATCCAGTGGAATATGATCAATATCAATATCAACGCCTTTTGATTCCTTAATGTTGATAATTGCATCTTTGATTATAGACAATGTTTTGAGGCCTAAAAAGTCCATTTTAAGCATTCCCACATCTTCAATATGGTTTCCATCGTATTGGGTAACCAAGAGGTTGGTGTCTTTGACAGAACACAAAGGAATATGTTCTACAAGATCATTTTTTCCAATGATCACACCACAGGCATGCAGTCCGGATTGCCGCACCGACCCTTCCAGTGTTTCTGCAAACTTAAGGGTTTTGCTTATCAGTGGATTATCTGAATTCTTAGCAGTCTTTAATTCGTTGATTTCTTTGTATGCCTGCTTTAATGTGGTGCCGGGTTTTTCAGGAACCAGTTTAGCCAGTTTATCTGTTTCGGGAAGGGATAGTTTTAAGACTCTTCCCACATCCCTGATGGCCATGCGGGCTGCCATGGTTCCGAAGGTAATGATATGGGCCACCCGGTTTTCTCCGTATTTATTCACAACATAATCCAATACTTTCTCCCTTCCATCTTCATCAAAGTCAATGTCAATATCCGGCATGGATATCCTGTCGGGATTCAGAAAACGCTCAAACAGTAAATTATATTTAAGCGGATCAATGTCGGTTATATAATTACAATATGCCACAACAGAACCGGCAGCAGACCCTCTGCCCGGCCCCACAGATACCCCCCGCTCACGGGCAGCCAGCAAAAAGTCACGAACAATTAAAAAATACCCCGGAAATCCCATTTTTCTAACAACAGATAATTCAAAATCAATGCGTTCTTTGATATTATCTGTCATTTCACCATATCTCACCTTTGCTCCTTCATACGTCAAGTGCTCCAAATAATGGTTTTCATCTTCAAATTCTTCAGGAATAGGGAAAAAAGGCATAATAGGATCACTGTTGAGTTCATATTCTTCAACCTTTTCAGCAATTTCCATGGTATTTTCTACTGCCTGGGGAATATCCGGGAATAAAGCCTTCATCTCTTCCTCTGTTTTGAAATATTCCTGCCCTGTATACATCATCCTGTCCTGATCTTCTACCTCTTTATTTGTATTCAAACAAATCAAAATATCATGTGCAGAAGCATCTTCTTTATTGATAAAATGCACATCATTGGTAGCGATCAGTTTAACCTGGTACTTTTCTGACCATTCTTTGAATTTTTTAATGACCTTTTCCTGGTTTTCAAGGATGTCTTTGTCAAAATCAGGATTCCCGGTTGGGTGGCGTTGTATTTCAAGATAAAAATCATCTCCAAAAAGATCTTTGAAATAGTGCACTATCTCTTCCCCTTTTTCCTCTTGTCCATTTATCACAGCCTGTGCTATTTCACCGCCTATGCAGGCAGTAGAGACGATCAGTCCTTCTTTATGCTGTTTCAGGATATCTTTGTCTATCCTGGGTTTGTAATAATAACCGTCAATCCATGATAAAGATATTAATTTAATAAGATTTTGATACCCCGTTTTGTTTTTTGCCAACAATACCAGATGGTATCCTCCCCTGTTTTCTTTGTCTTTCTGATGTTTTTCAAGCCTGCTCTCATATGCTACATATGTTTCACATCCTATAATGGGTTTAATTTCCGCTTCTTTTGCAGCATTATAAAACTCTTTTACTCCATACATATTGCCATGGTCAGTGATGGCGACAGAAACCATATTACATTCCTTCGCTTTTTGCATCAACCTTTTAATATTTGACGCACCGTCTAAAATGGAATATTGTGTATGTAAATGCAGGTGTGAATATCCGCTCATTGTAACTAATCGTTTGATATTGTTAACAAAATCATGAAATATCATACAAAGATAATGAAATGACAAGCAGCATATATGTAATGTTAAAAGATTGTTGAAAACTTGATCGATTTCACCATTTACGAATTAATATTTGGATCATAGTGTCCGGTAACGAGGCTTGCGAAGCCCCAAAATGCGCAGTTTGCCGGCGTAAATGAGCAATTTTGGGGCAGGCGTAACAAAGCCTGCCCCGTAAGGAAGAATGACTGTATCGGGGTTAGCGGACATTATGATCCAAACACTTGACTTTATGGAGGCCTCTGATTAAATGGTGAGGCTCAACATATTTTTATTTTTATTATTCATCGTTTTTTTATATTTTTATGAATATAAATCTCTAAAACAAACACTATGTATACAAGACTTTTTTGGATCACAAACCTTTTTGTTTTTTCTATTATTTCATTGACAGCAACAGCACAGCAATCCGGCAACCCGGAATCTGAAAAAGATTCTGCTGTTATGAAAGTAACTGTGACAGATATGAACGATAATCCAAAAGAAGGAGAACAGGTAATATTTATTGATACCACAACCGGAAAGCAATATAAAGGCATCACAAATGAACAGGGAAAATTTTCTATAAAACTCCCGGGGCCCGGAACCTATCAAACAAAAATCAAAGCTTTTGGTGCAGGCCAGGAATATAAAACTGTTACCCTCCCTCCGCTGAAACCACAACAATATTATGGGGTCTTTGAGTTTTATATAAAATTTAATTTCCCGAAAACCTACACACTGGATAATGTTTATTTTGATGTAAATAAAGCAACATTAAGGGCATCTTCATATAAAGAATTGAATGAACTGGTGGAATATTTAAACCGAAAACCGGATGTTCGCATTGAAATAGCCGGGCATACGGATAATACAGGCACAGAACAAGACAACCAGGTGCTTTCAAGGAAAAGGGCACAACGTGTACGCGAATATCTAATTGAAAAAGGGATTGATCCTGACCGTGTAATTGCAAAAGGATATGGTGAATCAATGCCCGTTGCCACCAATGAAACAAAGGAAGGAAGACAAAAAAACCGGCGCACAGAAGTGCATATTCTAAGTGAATAATTTGAAAAAATGGTTCCCTGTTTTCATACATAAAATAAAAATAAAGTGCGGAAATTCAATTGTTTTACCCTAAAACCTGAAAGGGAGCAATTGATTTTCCGTACTTCTTATGCAGGTCCAGGGGTAAACCATGATGTTCAGCGGTTCATTTAACAGCAGCTTATTAATCATACTATTAATAACATCTACATGTAACACGGTATTTTAGAGATATCTCGTGCATGAGGTTCCTCTGCCGGGATACTCAACTGTTGAAGACAGAGTAAAAGAAATACTTGATTAAGTATAGGGTCCGTAGCGTGGACGCTACGGACAACGTTTATTGAGCGTTAAAGTCAGGGTAAAAGAAGTATTTGCCTTGGGATCCATGTTCGTGGTAATAATAATATTAATTTTTTTTGCGATAATCTATTTTTTTACTACATTTGTGCCACTAATTTTTTATAAATAACACAATGGCCATAAAACGCTTCGGAGTATCGCTGGAAGAAAAGATATTGGCAAGCCTTGACAGGCTTGTTGACAAGCACCAGTACCCCAACAGGTCACAGGCCATACGTGCTTTAATAAAAAATAATACCATAGAAGATGAATGGAAAGGAAATGAAGAAGTGGCCGGCACCATCACGCTTTTATTTGATCATCATAAACGCGACCTGACCAATAAATCTACCAGCACACAACACCATTATCATCACTTGATTTTATCAGTGCAACATGTACACCTGAATCACGACAATTGCCTTGAAACACTTGTTGTAAAAGGAAAAGCCCAAGAATTAAAGGAATTGGCCGATAAGCTGATTGGCATGAAAGGGATAAAACATGGTAAGTTGGTAATGACAGCAGCAAAATAAAAAATTTTTTACATATTAAGTAACACGAAAATATAATTTGTAACACATAAATTTAAAAACAAATGAAGAAAAAAAACAAATTACTACAAATGGCCATCATAAGTATAATGACAATGAATGGCTTAGCACAGGAAACACCAAAAGATACCCTGAAAACCATAAAACTGGATGAGGTATCAGTAAGTGCCTCGCGATCGCGTTTGCAAAGCAAAGATATTCCCCAGAGTGTATCAGTAATAAATGCTGAAGATTTAGCAGCATCGCCCTATAGCAACGCGGAAGATATCATCAGAAGTATTCCCGGGGCACATAATTTTCGTCATTCCGGCCTGCATACCAATGGCATTGTAAGCCCGATTGATATGCGCGGCGTTGGGAAAAACAGGGTGCTTATACTCGTTGACGGGGTACCCCAAAACGATAATTTCAACAATTCAATAGCCTGGGTGGCCTGGGGCCATATACCCAAAGAAGCCATTGAGCGGATAGAAATACTGCGGGGCCCTTCTTCAACCCTGTATGGCTCGGAAGGACTTGGAGGGGTTATTAATATCATTACCAAAAAACCGGGTGAAAAACGTGCTACAAGTATACAGGTAAAAGGCGGGAATGCTAAAACTTTTGGCGGGAATGCTTTTTACAGCCAGCAGATAAAAAAATTTGGTTTCCTGTTAAGTGGAGGATACGAAGATACAGAAGGCTTTTACATGGTTGAAGACCCTGAAGATTATGAAATAAAACGCTGGCGCAAAAAAGGCCAGGTATTTGGAAAACTCTTTTATGACTTTAGCAACAGGTCTAAACTTGAATTTTCAGCCCTTTATTTTGACCAGGATGCCGGACAGGGAAGAGAGTATTTCCATCAGGAACTCATGCTTAACCAATACAATTTAAAATATTCGCATCTTTTTAATAACTTTAGACTCAGAAGTACTGCTTACCTGAACCTGGCAAATAAAACCGCTTTTCAGGACAATGCAAAGGATAATTTTACAAGCTTAAACCGTGAAGAAAAGTTTAAAAACATGTACAGTACGGGTGCAGATGCAGAAATTTTATTTTTCAAATGGCAGGCATTGGATATTACATTGGGAAACTCATATAAATATATCAATTTTGATTATGATGTGGATTACATTGGGAGTGAACGAGATGCCGGTGCGCTTGGAGAACAGCAGCATATATCTCCGTTTTTGTTTACAGACATAAAGCTTTTTGATAATACCCTGTTTTTCAACCTTGGTTTCAGGTACGATTATATTCAAACATCGAATGCAAGGAACTGGGATACCCAGGCCAGTGCCGGAAAACCTGCTTACGACAGTACGTATAATGCAACTGAAGCCGGAAGCTTTTCTCCAAAATTTGGGATTACCTGGCACCCCGATTCTAAAACCACCATCCGTGCCTCAGCAGGGAAAGGATTTAAAATGCCAAGCCTTTTTGAACTATATAAAGTGCATGTACGCCAGGGTGGAGCCTATTATCGATTGGCAAACCCTGATTTAAAACCTGAAAATATACAATCGTGGGATATGGGTGTTGAACGAAAACTCTCGGATAATCTTATGGCAAAAGTTTCGTTTTACCAATCTTTGGCAACAGATTATATAGGTGACAGGCTTTTGGATTCTGCAAATTTTGCAGGAGGCAAAAAGACACGCTACGAATATAAACTCGATAACATCAGCGAAGTAAAAATTCATGGGCTGGAAGTTGAAACGCAATGGAGCCCTTTAAAGCATACTTCTTTTAATGCCAATTACACCTACAATGTTTCTGAAATTATTGAAGATTCGGAGAACCAGTCTCTAAAAGGCAATTATTTGCCTAATAATCCCAGGCATAGCGGGCATTTAATTGCAAATTACCTGAACCCCGGGATAATCAATGCTTCATTGGGTGTAAATGTTTTTGCAAAAATATTCTACGACAATGAAAATACACTTGATGAAGACTTTTATTATACCATTGACTTGTCACTTTCACGAAAATTCATAAACAGATTAACAGTGTATATAAAAGGGGAAAATATTTTAAATAACCAATACCCAATATTTTTGTCGCGCTCAAAGGGCAATACTATTGCTCCGGGCATAATTGTATATGGGGGTGCTAAGTTTGAATTTTAGTAAATGCGCCAACGACATTATCAATTATTTTACTTTCTTTGTTTGCAATTATATAATAAAATAAATTAATGAAAATTTGTATTTGCGGAAAAGGCGGTTGCGGAAAAAGCACCATAGTAAGCCTTTTGTCATACAGTTTTAAACGACAGGGCAAAAAGGTGTTTGTACTTGATTCGGATGAATCAAACAACAATTTGTATTGGATGCTGGGATTTGATCAGCCTCCAAAAGATTTGATGGCTTTTGCAGGAGGGAAAAGCATGGTAAAACAAAAAATGCGCTCCGGGTTTTCAAAAGGGGAACAAGAAACAGCCATGTCAACCTGGGAGCAGGGGGTAACTGGTTTAAACGCCATTCCGAATGAATATATCTGCTCAGGAAACAACCTTAGTTTATTGGTTACTGGTAAAATACATCATGCCATGGAAGGGTGCGCCTGCCCGATGGGAAGTGTGTCACGGCAATTTGTAAAGAACATTGTCCTGAAAAGCGATGAAATACTGCTGGTTGACACCGAAGCCGGGATTGAGCATTTTGGAAGAGGTGTTGAGGCCGGTGCCGATTATGTGATAGCTGTTACCGAACCATCGCTTGAATCCATTTCACTGGCAAAAACCATTCATGAAATGACGCTTCGTTCAGGGTCTGTATTTAAAGGGGTAATAATAAACAAGTATAATTCGTCTTCACAGCAGGAGCAGATTGAAAAACGCCTTGCCGGTGAAAGCATTCCTGTAATCGGGAACCTTGAATTTTCAGTTGCTTTGCAGGATGCCTGCCTCGCCGGAAAATCGGTTGCAAACCTTGATGAGGTAAATAAATTTGACCAGATAGTCAAACAATTGTTGAATGGAATAACAGATTCATGGGAATGAAAGTAATTCATAAAAAAAAATCACAAAAATACCGTCATAATCTACATCATTTTCTTGGCTGCATGCTTTTTGTTTCTTTATGCTTTTCCTGCAATCATAGTTCTCCCTCAAAAAAAAATGAAGATATAAGAGCAGTAAACCAGGTTTCCTGTGACAGTGTGATCAATAAAACGCGTGAAATAACCGATGCCCGGGGAAAAATGGTAATTGTTCCCACAAAGGCAGAAAAAGTAATATGTTCTGGTGCAGGTTGTTTACGATTATTGACTTACCTTAATGCACACAACCGTATTGTTGCTGTTGATGGCATTGAAGTAAAAGGTTCACCCATTGATGCGCGCCCTTATGCCATTGCCAATCCACAGTTTAAAAAGTATCCGGTATTTGGCGAATTCAGGGGGTATGACAACCCCGAATTGATAGTCGGACTGAATCCTCAGCCTGAGGTAATTTTCAAAATGCTTCCGGGTGGGGGCATAAAACCCGATATGCTCAGCAATAAAACAGGCATTCCCGTTGTTTGCCTGGTGTATGGAAATCTAACATACAACCGTCATCAATTAAACCAGTCATTATGTATCATGGGCGATATAACGGAACACAAACAACGTGCTAAAGACGTAATTGCATATATAGATAGCATTATCCTTGATTTAAAAACACGAAGCGCCAAAACTTCTTCATTAACCTGCTACATGGGTGGTTTGGGACAAAGCGGCCCCCATGGCATACAATCAACCGACCCGGCTTTCCCTCCTTTTGATTTTCTGGGACTGAAAAACGTTGCTGCACAAGGAAAAAAAACTGAGAATATTTCATATCTCAATGTTGCAAAAGAACAAATTGTTGACTGGGACCCTGATGTTATTTTTATTGATATTTCTACTCTGAGACTGGGAGCGGACATCAATGCACTCTCACAGTTGCGCAACGATCCTTCTTTTAAACATTTGAAGGCGGTAAAAAATAATCGGGTTTATGGCCTTTTTCCAAATAATTCATATAATCAGAATATCGAAGTTGTCCTTGCCAATACCTATTATATTGGAAAAATATTTTTCCCCGAAGCATTTTCTGATATTGACCCTTTGGCAAAAGCCGAAGAAATATCAAAATTTCTTAACGGGAGCCCTACCTTTGCTAAATTAAATAAAATGTTTGACAATACCGGCTTTACAAAATTATCTTTGCAATGATTTTAAAAAAAAACAGGCTTAAATATAAAATTATTCCCTTCCCGGAATACCGAAACTATATCTACAGGAAACGATTATTTCTTATAATACTGATTGTGATCTGCCTCGTTTCATTTTTTGCTGCTGTATCAATAGGTTCTGTTACAATCCCTTATAAAGAAGTTATTAAACCGCTTTTAGGATTCCCTGTTTCATCACGGTTTCAAAACATAATAAATAATATAAGACTGCCAAATGCTTTGGCAGCATTGATTGCAGGAAGCGGGCTTGCCATTTCGGGTGGTGTGATGCAGTCGGTACTGCGTAATCCACTGGGTTCACCCTTTACGCTGGGTATTTCACAGGCCGGAGCTTTTGGAGCAGCCATTGCAATAATTTTAGCCGGTTCAGGAATAATACAATCAACACAGGTGGGTGCTGTTACGGTAACCAATCCTTTTCTAACCATAGGTTTTGCCTTTTTCATGTGCATGCTTTCTGCTTCTATCATTGTTCTTATAGCAAAGTTTTACAGCACCAGTCCTGAAGTTATGGTACTTAGCGGAGTGGCACTTGGAGCTGTTTTTTCCGCCGGTACCATGTTCCTTCAGTATTTTGCCGATGATGTACAATTGGCGGCCATTGTATTTTGGTCGTTTGGCGATGTAGGCCGTGCCGATTGGCCTGAAGTGATGATTATGGCCGGGGTAGTTATACCCGGTGCTATATTTTTTATCTTAAATCGATGGAATTATAATTCCATCGAAGCCGGCGATGAAACAGCCAGGGGATTAGGGGTGCGGGTTGAACAGGTACGTATCCTGGGAATGATTGTTGCTTCATTAATCACCGCGGTAATTGTTTCCTTTCTTGGCATCATAGCTTTTGTTGGACTCATAAGTCCGCACATGGTAAGGCGCTTTGTGGGCGATGATTACCGTTTTGTTATTCCGGCCAGCTGCTTATCCGGTGCAGCTTTATTATTGGTATCGGACATTGCCGCGAGGGTGATGCTAAAACCTCATGTTCTGCCCGTGGCTGTATTAACGTCTTTTATCGGTGCACCCCTGTTCTTATATCTTCTATTAAGCAAAAGAATAAGATAATGATGGATGTAAAAAATATATCGGTATCGTATCGTAAAAGCGAGCTAATACTGAACAACCTGTCTTTTAGTGCAGTGGAGGGGAACTTAGTTGTGTTGTTAGGCCCTAACGGAGCTGGGAAAACAACGTTGTTGCGAAGCATCAATGCCATATTGAAACCGCAAAAAGGCGTTGTGGAAGTTGAAAATCAAAATGTATTGAAAATGCCTGCCTGCCAGGTTGCAAAAATAATGGGTTACGTAGCACAGCGCAACAATGCCGGTAATATTAGCGTTTTCGATGCTGTATTGCTCGGTCGGAAACCACACGTGGGGATGAAAACCAGCCCAACCGATTTTGCTAAAGTGAGTCAAATTATGCAACATCTTGGGCTTGAAAGCTTGGCCTTGCGAAAAATAAGCCAGTTAAGCGGTGGCGAACTGCAAAAAGTTTGTATTGCCCGGGCATTTGTACAGGAACCCCGAATTTTTCTTCTTGATGAACCTACAAGTAACCTCGATTTGAAGAACCAGATGGATATTCTACATACCATTCGCGATATTGTGAAGAAAAACTCATTAACTGCTGTAATAACAATGCATAACTTAAATTTTGCTTTTAGGTTTGCCGATAAAATCATTCTTCTAAATAAAGGGAAGATATTTGCGCAGGGAACGGCAGAGAGTATAACCCCTGAAATTTTATCACAGGTATATGGTGTTCGGGTAGAAATGATCCGGCATAATGGGCATGTCATGGTGATTCCTGTTTAGAACCCATATAGATAATATCATTAAAATGGGGAATATGATATCAAATTCAGATATTAATTGCAACGGAAATACATTGTATGTATCAGGATTAGACGCGATTAATGGCACCCCGGTAATTGACATTAACCCGAAAAATTCACCGCAATGGGATTAGTCTTTCTAAATAATAAACATTTTATGCAAACAGAACTGAACATATTACTTGCCACTGCGGCTTCATTGGGCGTTGTGCATACGGCCCTGGGGCCGGATCATTATTTGCCGTTCATCGCCTTGTCTAAATCCAGAAACTGGTCTGTATTTAAAACTGCCCGGGTTACTGCTTTATGTGGCTTAGGCCATGTTGGTACACGCACGCAATCGCAGGGGCAATTGTCATGTTGAGTGGATTGGCCATATTGTATTTGGGTTTGTAACCTGTACTTTCTTTTATCTTCTTGAAGGATCCGATTCCAGCCTCGCCACTGACTTAGGCGCTGGTGAAT
>CAYMKE010000074.1:0-13182 GCA_964390955.1 uncultured Bacteroidales bacterium
TTTATAAATAAGTATGAGGTATGAGGTATGAGGTATGAAGTGTGAAGTATGAAGTATGAAGTATGAAGTGTGAAGTGTGAAGTGTGAGGTGTGAGGTATGAAGTATGAAGTATGAGGTATGAAGTATGAAGTATGAAGTGTGAAGTGTGAAGTGTGAAGTGTGAAGTGTGAAGTGTGAAGTGTGAGGTATGAGGTGATTATTGGGTGTGTGTGTGTGTGTGTGTGAATTATAAGATTAATGAATTTTTTTAATAAAAAAAGAATATATGCAATATGATGAATCATTAATGCAATATATCTCAGATCATTCTGATCCTGAAGATGAAGTATTAAAAAAAATTACCCGTCGTACCAATCTTGAAGAGATATATCCCCGGATGTTGTCCGGCCATTTGCAGGGCGTGGTTTTAAAACTAATAAGCAAAATGCTCAGGCCTGTTTCTGTGCTTGAAATCGGAACATTCACCGGATATTCGGCCATTTGCCTGGCCAAAGGGCTTAGCAGGGGAGGCGTCTTGCACACCATTGAAAAAAATGATGAATTGCAGCATAAGATCATTGAAAATTTTCGTGAATCAGGATTAGAACAGCAAATCCAATTGCATATTGGCGATGCCAAATCCATTATTCCTTCATTGAATACCTGGTTTGACCTGGTATTTATTGATGCTGATAAATCTGAATATCCTGAATATTATGAACGGATAAAACCTATAATGGCTCCGGGAGGAGTCATTATTGCAGATAATGTATTGTGGGGAGGAAAGGTCTTGGAAGAAGCAGACAAACAAGATAAGGAGTGCAAAGGGATTCAACAATTCAATCAAATGGTGAAGGATGATCCTGAGATGGAAAAAGTGATCCTGCCCTTGCGTGACGGCTTATTTTTTATAAGAAAGAAAGATTGAGCATGATACCTGTATTTTCAGCCATTACTTCATTCGTAGATAAAAGATATACTGTGTCAATTTCAATTGTTTCATAATTTTTTTTAATCCTTCCCTAAATTCACCTTTTCCAATGTAATCTCCTGTTCAAAAAATATTTTGGCAATGGAGCTGAAATAATCGGTGTAATCGGATATAAAAAATTTGTGTTTACCCTTTTGCGCGGGGTTGATGAGCTTTTTTTCTTCAAGGATTGTTTTGAGATGAGCCGCTACCGTATTGGCCGAATCAATGATTTGAATCGAAAAATCATAATATTTACTGATTTGTTGTTTGATGATCGGGTAGTGGGTGCATCCCAGGATCAATGCTTCAATATTTTTGAGTTGATCTTTAGACAGGTAATTCCGGATAATGGCATTGCTGATGTCATCATAAATAAATCCTTCTTCGATCATAGGCACGAGCAGGGGGGTTGCTAAGGAAGTGACATTGAGATGTGGTGATTTTGTGTGTATTTTTTGCTGGTATGCATTGCTGTTGATCGTTCCTTTGGTTCCAATGACACCAATTTTGTTGAGGTGCTGTTGCATTGCAATGAATTCAACAACCGGGTCAATAACATTCAATACAATGGCTTTATTTCCAACATACTCGCATACTGTTTCATAAGCATTTGCAGAAGCTGTATTGCACGCGATTAAAATTACTTTGCAATTTTTTTTTAGAAGGAATTCAGTAATTCGTGTTGAATAATATTTAACAGAATCGCTTGATTTATCGCCGTATGGAAGGTGGAATGTGTCGCCAAAATACACGAGGTTTTCATTGGGCAATACCTGCCGGATAGCATTTGCAACGGTTAAACCGCCCACCCCGGAATCAAAAATACCAATACATTGTCCAGATTCTAAAGACATTTGATGCTGATTTGAATAATCAAGTTGAATGAAAAAAAGCCATCAGGTTTTGTTAATGTTTTAATAAAACCTGATGGCTTTTTTGATATATGATTACTAAAGTAATTATTTATTCTGTCAGTCCTAATTCTTTTTTGACTAATGGCATGATGTCCTCACTTTGGTCAGAGTGATAGATCACAGAACCAATGCTTGTATCAAATACATAGGTGTAGCCTTGTTCTTTACCGACTTTTTCAATGGCTTTGTTCATCATGTCATAAATAGGTTGCAGGAGTTCTTCTTCAATTCGTTGAAGGTCTTGTTGTGCTTGTTGTTGGAATTCCTGTACGCGTTTTTGCATATCCATTAATTCAGCTTCTTTCGTTTTTTTTACCAAATTTGACATGCTATCCATTTTTTCCTGAAAATTTTGGTATTTGCGGTTTAATTCTACTTGCATTTCTTCCAACTGTTGCTGGATTGCTCTTTGTTCTTTTTGAAATTTAGCTCTTGCACTGTCACTTTGAGGCATTGCCTGTAGCAATTCCTGTGTATTGACATGTGCGAATTTGTAGTTTTGTGCTGATAATGAAAGAGATGCAATGCATAGCATCCCAATGATACTTAAACTTAATTTCTTTAATGTTTTCATGATTTTTTTTCTTTTTTTAAAATTTATGACAAAAATAAAAAATTAATTTTTATAACCCAATAGTTTTAATAAATTATCGCTGACATCATAGGAAGGATCGGTATATACCATATTCAATCCGGCTGATGTGTCGAAGATTACAGCATAATTGTTTTTATCTGCAAGCTCCTCTAAAGCCCTGTATACTTCTTCCTGTATAGGTTTAACCAATTCTTTTCTTTTTTGATATAATTTACCGTCTTTTCCAAAATAGTCTTTTTGTAACTGGTTTAATTGTTTTTCTTTGCTTATTATTTCTTCTTCCCGTTGTTGTTTCATTTCTTCATTTAATAAAACCTTTTCGGATTGGTATTCTTTAAAGAGTTCTTCAATTTTGTTTTTCTTGAGCTCAATTTCTTCCTGCCATTCTTTCGACAGTTCATCAAGTTTATTTTGAGCTGCTTTGTATGAAGGAATATTGCTGAGAATATATTCCATATCAACATAAGCGTACTTTTGTGCCAGGAGGCTTTGTCCTGTCATTGCGAAAGTAAAAATTCCTAAAAGAACAACTATTTTTTTCATTTTATTTTATTTTTTTGGTTAACAAATATAATCATTAAAATTCCCTGCCAATAGTAAAATGGAAATTTCCTTTATTTGCATTGGGTTGCCCGGGAATTGCATCAAATCCATATCCCCAGTCAACACCCAAAAGTCCGAACATTGGTAAGAATGCTCTCAGGCCTACACCGGCTGAGCGTTTTATATCATAAGGGCTAAATGATTTTATATCATACCATGCATTCCCTCCTTCCAGGAATGCCAGTCCGTAAACTGTAGCAGCTGTTTTAAGCACAAAAGGGAAACGGAGTTCCATGGTAAATTTGTCATATACATTACCGGATTTGTTTCCATTGATCCGTGGAGTGATGGAGCTGTTTTCGTATCCCCTCAGTGCAATGGTTTCTCTGCCGTAAATGTTATACCCGGTCAGACCGTCGCCGCCAACATCAAATCCTTCGAACGGTGAAGGGCCTATATCATTATTATAATGCCCGAGATAACCAAATTCACCCCGCGTGTATAACACCAGGTTTCCTACAATAGTAAAGTACCATTTGCTGTTAAATTTCCATTTATGATATTCAATCCATCTGTATTTGTCCTGGTCATTGCGGGTTGCATAATTGTCAATTCCTGTATTCAGCAATGAATAAGGGGGTGTTAATTGTAATGAGACAGCAAAAGAGGAACCTCTTCTGGGAAAGATAGGCTGATCGATAGAGTTTCTGCTAAACCGGGTAGTAAAACTTATATTATTCGAGGTGCCATTTGCAAACAGAAAGTATCCGGACCAGTCTTTCAGGTTATATTGCTGGTAACTCAGTTCATTATACATATTAAAGTAATCATCAGGCCATCGGAGCCGCCTGCCTAATCCTACTGAAGCACCGCTTATTTTTAGCCACTTATCAGCCTTTTTGCTGAACCTGTAACTATTATTCCTGATCGTATGGTATAATGAAATAGAAAAATCATTTGGCCGTTTACCGCCAAACCAGGGTTTTACAAAGCTAATATTGTATGATTGATAATAGCTTCCATTGGATTGTGCACGAAGGCTTAATGTTTCTCCGTCACCTGTTGGGATTGGCCTCCATTTTTTAAAATTGAACAGGTCTTTAGATGAAAAGTTGCTGAATCTTACTCCAATAGTTCCAACAAGCATGCCAGCTCCCCATCCTCCGGATATCTCAAGTTGATCGGAAGATTTTTCCGTCAAATCATATTCAATATCAACTGTTCCATCTTTTTGATGCGGTATAGGATTGGGTTGGATTTTTTCAGGATCAAAAAAGCCGAGTTGTGACAATTCGCGAATTGATCTTATGATGTCGCTTTTACTGAATAACTCGCCGGGCATTGTTCTAAGCTCTCTTCTGATGACATGTTCATTGGTTTTTGTGTTCCCTATTATGATGATTTTATTGATCCTGGCTTGTTTTCCCTCGAAAATACGCATTTTATAATTTATTGAGTCATTATTTATCCCCCCTACAACGGGTTCAATGTTCGAAAATAAATAACCATTGTCGAGATACAGGGATGTTATAGCATCTTCTGCCTGGAATAACCGTTTTTCAAGAAGCTCCTGGTCATATACATCTCCTTTTTGAATGCCAAGCATTTTATCCAGTATCTCTGCAGAATATTTTGTGTTTCCAACCCAGTCAATCTCACCAAAATAATATTTATTCCCCTCGTCTATGGTGATGGTTATTTGAAGAAATTTATCAGAAATATTTTTAATAGAAATGCTGTCAATCCGGGCATCGCGATACCCGTTTTTGTTGTAAAAACTGATGAGTTTATCCTGGTCATCTTCAAAATCTTCTTTTATATATTTAGATGAATTGAATAAATTCCAGATATTTTTTTCTTTGGTATCTTTCATTTTTCGTTCGAGCCGGAAGTCTGAAAAAGTTTCATTGCCTTTTATGATGATGTTTTTTATTTTTATCCGCTCATTTTTGTTGATATTGATATTCAAATTCACATAGTTGTTCTCCGAAGCTTCAACTTGTTTAATATCTATTGTTGTCTGCGAATATCCTTTTTCAAGAAAGAAATCATGAATGGTTAACCTAATGTTGTTTAGCACATTTTCATTGATTTCTTTTCCTTGTTTAAGTTTAAGTTTTTCTAATAAGTCTTTCTTTTCGGATTTTTTAATACCTGTGATTTTATATTTATTAAGCCTCAAATGTTCTTGCAGGTATATTTCCAGGTATACCAAATTATTTACAATACTGTCTGCTCTTATTTCTACATCTGAAAATAATTCCTGGTTCCAGTAATTTTTAATGGCTGTTTGTATTTTATCACCCGGTACTTTAATATTATCACCAACGCTAATTCCCGACATATCCTTTAAATTTTTTGCATCGAGGTATTTAATGTTAGAGACCCGAATCCCGCCTACTTCATATTCTTTGGGTTCATCAACATTGACAGTGGTTTTCATAGGATTTCGTTTGTTATACAATACCTGGGACAAAACGTGATTGTTTACACTGATAAAAATTAATACTAGTAAGGAATAATAGGGCAATCGCATTTTCTTTTTAAATATCATTTTCTATTTGTTCTTTTATTTTTCCGAATCTTCTTTTCCTGTTTTGAAATTCCACCAATGCTTCGTAAAAATGATTTTTTTGAAAATCAGGCCATAAAACATCCGTAAAATAGAGTTCCGTATATGATATCTGCCATAATAAAAAATTGCTGGCCCTTTTTTCTCCACCTGTTCTGATGAGCAATTCAGGATTTGGAATATTGGCTGTTGTAAGATGGTTTGAAAAGACATCTTCATTTATTTGTTCTGGTTTTATTTCTTCTTTTTTTACTTTTTCGGCAATTTGCTTTACAGCATTGATAATTTCCCATCTGGAACCATAGCTAAGGGCTAAAATCAAATCCATTCTATTGTTGCCAGAGGTTTTATCTATGGCATTCCAAAGATTTTTAGTTACATTTTCGGGTAAACTATTCAAATCTCCAATTATTCGTAAACGAATTTGATTTTTAATTAGTGTATCTATCTCGGAGTTTATTGTTTCAACCAATAAACTCATCAGTGCATTGACCTCATAATCAGGCCTGTTCCAGTTTTCTTTTGAAAATGAGTAAAGTGTAAGGTACTTGATGCCTATTTCAGCAGCAGCTTCCGAGATGTTTCTCACTGAGCGAACCCCGTGTTTATGGCCATATACTCGTTCATACCCTTTTTGTTGTGCCCACCTTCCATTGCCGTCCATAATCACTGCTACATGCTCAGGCAATTTAGAGGTGTTTACTTGTGCTTTGAAATCCATATATAATATTATTTTTCTTCCCAAGTAGGACAGTTTCCAGGAAAATGGAATAATTTATATGTAATAAATACTCCGGCAAATGAATACCAATCCGAATTATTTATAGTGGAATGGTAATCACTATTGGATGGATTCACAATCCCGTCAATACGGTCATTAAATGTTTTATTATAGGTCCATTCCAGGCCAACATTAAACCGTTCAAACGCATTATACTTAAATCCACAACCAAATGGCAAAGTTAAATGATTATTTGCATTTGTATTACTATTCACTATAAAAGTGTATCCAATTCCTGCTGTTGTATAAAAACTGTAATTGTATTTAAATTTTGTTAAATTTAAAAAAGGCAAAAAATTAAATTCTAATTGAATACTCCCTTCTATAAAAGAACAATTGAATGAATGCTGCCTTATTTGACGTTGATATGAATAATTAAAGTCCATATCATTGCCACTGATATGGCCACGGAAAAAACTGGATTTTATTGCATACCGTTCATTGAAATTATATACAATAAGCCCACCGTATGAAATACCGGGAGAATAAAAAGGAGTGTAGGTATTTATGTCGCCTGTATAATAGGAGGTACCCCCGAATACTCCGAAATCAAACCTTTCGGCAAAACTAATTTCCTGGGGCAGGCAGGTTATAGAGAAAAAAAAAAACAATATGGAACCTGTGATTATTTTCATATGTTTATTTTTAAATTTTCAATGGTCATATGGAACCTCCTTTTAGCTGGGATACAGTGTTTTAGTTGTGTTCGCCCAAATAATCATGCGCGTGTGTGTCAAAAGCTTTGTCATGGAGGTTTCATCTGTTATTAAGTTTCTAAGTTATTGATTTTGAAAGTTTAAAAGAAGGCGTGTGGGATTTCTCTGATAACTTTTCCAAAGTTTAAAACTTTGGAAAAGTTCATTGATAATATCCTTTATACCTTTCTTTCCCTTTTATAATCATGCTCGTGTATGGCAAAATTTTAGTCATGGCTCGGTTCATATATTTTTTGGTGCATCCTAAAAGCGTTCAAAAGTTTAATATTTATTAAAAAATACCGGGAATCCTTGCCTGGATGTTTCTACCCTGTATCTTACTGAAAACATTGTCAGATAATAAACATCATAAAATTTTGACCAATTTGATTGAAATCCGTCAATGTAATCAGATAATGCTATGCGGGGGCCGATTTCTATACCGAACTCCAAATAGCTGTTGTGGATATAAAAAAATCCTATTCCCAGGGGAGCCACTATTGAGAATTGGTTCTCAAGGGAAAATTCATCACGTCTCCTGTCAATAACAGATTGCGGAGATACTGAAGGTTTAAAAAATGCACATCCGAGGCTTACAAAGCCATACAGGTTTATTTTTGAATACCTGTTAAGCATTCCGCGTTTGTTAAAAATATTACGTGGGCCGCTTCTTCCCTGGCTGTAAAATATATAATTCGCTTGTATATTGGGTTCAAGAACAGTTGTTTTAAAACTTAATCCTCTTTTTTCATTAAGTGAACCTTCATCATTGCCCATAAGCTGGGCGTAATTAAATCCTATTTTAAAATCCCATTTTTCAGTGTATTTATAAAGAAAACCTATATGATACATGGGCTTCGTGTATTCGAGTTCAATATCTTTTATTCCAAACCAATTGTTTTCATCAGCTGCGCCTCCAATATCACCGAAATAATTAGAAGAACCAGCACCTGCTATAATCCTGTAACGCTTTAATTTCCATCTTTGTGCATCTATATGAGACGCTATAACTGTTAACAAACCAATTAGTAAAATAATTTTTCTCATTTATTTAAAATAGTTTTTGCAAATGTACAAATAATAGTTTAAAAAAATAAAATAATAAAATATTTATACGTAAAATATTGCTATAATATTATAATTTATTTCTTATATCTGCCCCCCACATCAATTTATTTCTGAGTGTATCGTAAAAACTTTGTTCTTTTAATCTTAGTACATTCATTTTAAATTCTCCTGCAGAAATTTTTAATACTTTAGACACATCTGTCACTGCTGTTTCAGAATCAGCAGATACAAGGTATTCTCCGCTTCTTGCACTCACTGAAACAGTTAAATTGTTATGAGCCGGCAATACCAGCGGCCTTACTGTTAAATTATGCGGTGCTATAGGAGAAATAATAAAACTGTTAGTGCCGGGGACAATGACAGGCCCTCCTACACTTAACGAATAAGCAGTGGATCCGGTTGGAGTCGAAATAATTAATCCGTCTGTCCAGTAAGTATTAAGAAGCTTATCATTCTGATACACATGGATAATAATCATGCTTGAATTTTTTTTCTGTATGGTGATTTCATTCAATGCATATGGAAATTCTCCAAATAAATCTCCGGCATCATTTATTTTGATAAGCAACCGTTGTTCGATATCATATTCTTTTTTTATAATCTGTGATATAGCATGAGACAGCTTTTCTTTTGATATATTTGCCAAAAAACCTAATCTTCCGGTATTTATTCCAATGACCGGAATGCCTTCTTTTCTGACCAGTTTTAATGTTTCTAAGAATGTGCCGTCTCCACCTAAACTGATTAAAAAATCGATTTTTTTATCCAAATCATTGTAATGTGTAAAAAATGCCTTTATTTTAGATTTGTATATTGTACCATCAGCAGATGCTTCAAAAAGGGGTTGATACATGATGACCTCAATATTGTGTTTCAGAAGTTCATCTAATAATTGATGAATACAGGATTGGGATTCATGATATTTATTGCCGTAAATTGCAACTTTCATCTGTTTGAAGTTGAGTTAATTAAGTTGATTAAGTTAATTGGGTTAATTGAGTTGATTGAGTTGATTGAGTTGAAAAGTTTAGAAGTTTAGAGGGCGTGTGGGATTTCTCTGATAACTTTTCCAAAGTTTAAAACTTTGGAAAAGTTCATTGATAATATCCTTTATACCTTTCTTTCCCTTTTATAATCATGCTCGTGTATGGCAAAATTTTAGTCATGGCTCGGTTCATATATTTTTTGGTGCATCCTAAAAGCGTTCAAAAGTTTAATATTTATTAAAAAATACCGGGAATCCTTGCCTGGATGTTTCTACCCTGTATCTTACTGAAAACATTGTCAGATAATAAACATCATAAAATTTTGACCAATTTGATTGAAATCCGTCAATGTAATCAGATAATGCTATGCGGGGGCCGATTTCTATACCGAACTCCAAATAGCTGTTGTGGATATAAAAAAATCCTATTCCCAGGGGAGCCACTATTGAGAATTGGTTCTCAAGGGAAAATTCATCACGTCTCCTGTCAATAACAGATTGCGGAGATACTGAAGGTTTAAAAAATGCACATCCGAGGCTTACAAAGCCATACAGGTTTATTTTTGAATACCTGTTAAGCATTCCGCGTTTGTTAAAAATATTACGTGGGCCGCTTCTTCCCTGGCTGTAAAATATATAATTCGCTTGTATATTGGGTTCAAGAACAGTTGTTTTAAAACTTAATCCTCTTTTTTCATTAAGTGAACCTTCATCATTGCCCATAAGCTGGGCGTAATTAAATCCTATTTTAAAATCCCATTTTTCAGTGTATTTATAAAGAAAACCTATATGATACATGGGCTTCGTGTATTCGAGTTCAATATCTTTTATTCCAAACCAATTGTTTTCATCAGCTGCGCCTCCAATATCACCGAAATAATTAGAAGAACCAGCACCTGCTATAATCCTGTAACGCTTTAATTTCCATCTTTGTGCATCTATATGAGACGCTATAACTGTTAACAAACCAATTAGTAAAATAATTTTTCTCATTTATTTAAAATAGTTTTTGCAAATGTACAAATAATAGTTTAAAAAAATAAAATAATAAAATATTTATACGTAAAATATTGCTATAATATTATAATTTATTTCTTATATCTGCCCCCCACATCAATTTATTTCTGAGTGTATCGTAAAAACTTTGTTCTTTTAATCTTAGTACATTCATTTTAAATTCTCCTGCAGAAATTTTTAATACTTTAGACACATCTGTCACTGCTGTTTCAGAATCAGCAGATACAAGGTATTCTCCGCTTCTTGCACTCACTGAAACAGTTAAATTGTTATGAGCCGGCAATACCAGCGGCCTTACTGTTAAATTATGCGGTGCTATAGGAGAAATAATAAAACTGTTAGTGCCGGGGACAATGACAGGCCCTCCTACACTTAACGAATAAGCAGTGGATCCGGTTGGAGTCGAAATAATTAATCCGTCTGTCCAGTAAGTATTAAGAAGCTTATCATTCTGATACACATGGATAATAATCATGCTTGAATTTTTTTTCTGTATGGTGATTTCATTCAATGCATATGGAAATTCTCCAAATAAATCTCCGGCATCATTTATTTTGATAAGCAACCGTTGTTCGATATCATATTCTTTTTTTATAATCTGTGATATAGCATGAGACAGCTTTTCTTTTGATATATTTGCCAAAAAACCTAATCTTCCGGTATTTATTCCAATGACCGGAATGCCTTCTTTTCTGACCAGTTTTAATGTTTCTAAGAATGTGCCGTCTCCACCTAAACTGATTAAAAAATCGATTTTTTTATCCAAATCATTGTAATGTGTAAAAAATGCCTTTATTTTAGATTTGTATATTGTACCATCAGCAGATGCTTCAAAAAGGGGTTGATACATGATGACCTCAATATTGTGTTTCAGAAGTTCATCTAATAATTGATGAATACAGGATTGGGATTCATGATATTTATTGCCGTAAATTGCAACTTTCATCTGTTTGAAGTTGAGTTAATTAAGTTGATTAAGTTAATTGGGTTAATTGAGTTGATTGAGTTGATTGAGTTGAAAAGTTTAGAAGTTTAGAGGGCGTGTGGGATTTCTCTGATAACTTTTCCAAAGTTTTAAACTTTGGAAAAGTTCATCGATAATATCCTTTATACCTTTCTTTCCCTTTTATAATCATGCTCGTGTGTGTTTAAAACTTAATCATGGGCGGTTCATATATTAATGATTTCTTTATTAATATTTAATGTTTAGCCGGATTTTGTTTTATGTTAAGCAATAATTGGTTAAATATTCAGATACCTGAGCAGAGATTGATAATGATCTTCATAAACCCCTTCTGTTTTATTTTCAGCAGAAGAATAATACAGTTTTATATGGTATTCATACCGTTCAAATGTATGAATGATGGAGTCAATATCCTCCTGATTGATCTTTAATGTAATGAAAATCTTTTCCGTCTCCTTGATCGGTAAAATGTTCATATTCAATATTTTAGCATTATTCCCTTCTACTATTTGAGCAATTTCGCTTAAAGAATAATCATTTGCATTGATTTCGAGCACAATAATTCCTCCCGGATAATTGAGTGCAAAAAGTTCTGCTATATGCTGAACCAGATCGGGAAGAAGGATGAGTCCCTTGTATTGCTTATTATTGTCTAATACAGGGATGACAGTAATGTGATTATTGCTGTATAGCTCCAATGCTTTATAGATATGTTCTTGTTCTTTAATATATGGTTTGCTTAACGATAATTGATGTTTGCCTACAGGTTCTTTGGGCTCATTGAGATCATATATATCACTGTCTGATATTAATCCCAGGTATTCTTTGTTTTGCACGATTGGCAAATGTGATACCCGGAAAATATCCATTAGGTTCAACGCCTGAATTCCTGTATCAGAATTCCTTAAAGGCGGGGCTACATCTGATATAATGTCTTTTGACCACATAGGCATATAATATGTTTTACAAAAGTATGTATAATTTAACGAAATAGAAGTGAATAATAATATTTTTTCTGTATACTTTTGTGAAATTAAATTTTAAATAAATGAGATGACCAGATTAAGTGTAAATATAAATAAGATTGCAACCATACGGAACGCGAGGGGAGGAAACATACCAAATGTTACAGAAGCAGCCGTTCATTGTGAACGTTTCGGAGCGCAGGGAATAACAGTTCATCCCCGTCCGGACGGAAGACATATCCTCTATCAGGATGTAATTGATATTAAAAAGACTATTTGTGCAGAATTTAATATTGAAGGATATCCTTCAGATCCGTTTCGTGACCTTGTTTTATCTGTTCAGCCCGCGCAGGTTACATTGGTGCCGGATAAACCCGACGCTATTACTTCCAATTCAGGATGGGACACCATCCGGCATAAATTGTTTTTAAAAGATATTATTAAAACGTTTCGGGATGCAGGCATCAGGACTTCAATTTTTATTGATGCAAATCCCGAATTTATAAATCATGCTGCTGAAACAGGAACAGACAGGATTGAATTATACACCGAACCATATGCTTCACATTATAATACAAATAAAGAAGAAGCAATAGAGCCTTTTATTAAAGCATCTCAAGCAGCTCAAAAAGCAGGACTTGGAATCAATGCAGGGCATGATCTTAACCTTGATAACCTCCGGTTTTTTGTTACCCGTATACCGAATATAAAAGAAGTATCCATTGGACATGCATTAATATCCGATGCTTTGTATTACGGACTGGAAAACACAATACAATTGTATTTGAGGGAATTGAAACGCTCATGACAAATTCTTTAACACACTATTTATCCCGTATTTTAATCGGAACGAGCATGATTATAAAAAGGAAAGAAAGGTATAGAGGTATAAAAGTATAAAGGTATAGAGTGGATATAAGGGTCAACACACCCCTATCCCACACGCCCTCTAAACTTCTAAACCTCTAAACCTCGAAACTTCTAAACCTCTAAACCTCTAAACCTCGAAACTTCTAAACTTCTAAACTTTTAAACTTTTAAACTCAATCAACTCAATTAACTCAATCAACTCAATAACTTAGAAACTTAGAAACTTAGAAACTTAGAAACTTAGAAACTTAGAAACTTAG
>CAYMKE010000075.1:0-12931 GCA_964390955.1 uncultured Bacteroidales bacterium
GGATCGATACCACAGACAGAGTATTAACTAAAACTTAATTTATTATGAAAAAGCATTTTTTCATTGTAAGCATTTTTGCAGGATTGTTCCTGAGTGTATTCTTTGTGAGTTGTGAGAAAGACAATTCTACATCAATAAACGACACTAAAAATAGTAAAGATGTACCTTTTGTTACGTGCATAAAAAAGTGTCAATGTCCTGATGGCACATCGAGCCAGAAATGTGACGTATGTTCCTATCATGGTTTTTGTGGAAAACCAACACTATGCGAATGCAAAGAAGATGACATAACAACTGACACAACAATAGTATTTGTCAAGTTGAGTCATGTTAACCAGCAAGAGCTTGAAACTGTAGTTCGTGAATTATATCAAGGCAAT
Source organism: uncultured Bacteroidales bacterium (assembly GCA_964390955.1). GTDB lineage: Bacteria > Bacteroidota > Bacteroidia > Bacteroidales > JBBRXJ01 > CAYMKE01. The sequence continues at coordinate 381 of CAYMKE010000075.1, forward strand.
TTAAGCAAATCTCTTATTATTGATCATTATGATATCTTCATAGAACTATTTGAAAATGGCTTCATGGGACATCCTGACGAATTAATAAATAAAATAGCAGATTAAATTATCTTTACAAATTAAACTAACAATCAGACTTCTAATATGAAAAATGGAATAATTGCTTTATTATCGTTTTTACTTATTATAATTCTATCCTCCTGCCAGCCAAAGAACGAATTGTCACCACAATACACGCTAAAAAGAGTAAACTTTACGATGGATAGTTTAGGCTGTGGTAATACATGGGGGTTTGTAAACAAAGAAGATAGTGTTTTTATATATCATATTACAAATGACTATATTAAATTCAAATTTGTTGATGACACAACTAATACCGAAATATTATGTGAGTATCCCTCTCAATACGAGAATACGTTTGTGTCATTAATAGCAGATGTACATCCGATTAGCAATGAAGAGATAGTAATTTCAAGCATTGACAATGAATCAAATGTTTGTATTGCTTTGTATAACTGCGTTAGAAATGAAATAGATACAATATGTCAAACTGGCATGAAAGATGGAGTTTACTTCTATGGAGCTAAAAATGGAGATATGGAAGGTGTTTATCACAAAGAAAGCAACTCAGTATTTTTTACTGCAGTAGATCATACTGTTAATGAAACTGAGAGAAAGTCAATGGATGTACGCTGTGTTTATCAGGTTAATCTGTCAACTGGTGAACACGCTTTCATTGATCTTAAGTATCCTGAAAATTACCTAGACAAAATTCGCATTTCACTGACAAGCGATTGTTACATTAATCCTTATAAGGAAGAAATTCTTGTCGTCTTCCCCATGGATGAAATTGTATATAAATACAATCCATCTGATGAATCTGTAGAGGAGTTCTTATTTGAAGAATTTGAACACAATCCTATACTAAGCAGTGATTCAACAGTCAGGAACATGGATGATGTAATGGGATTGTATTTGCAAACCTTCCAGTATTATCGTGTTTTCTACGATGATTTAAAACAGCGTTTTTATCGTTTTTATGGTGATACCGCAACAACTGAAAACCCCCAAATAAAGTCTGTTGGCATCGCTTTGTATGATAATCAGCGAAGATTTATAAATAGATTTTCAGTAAACGACTCGAATATTAAAAACTCTTATTACAATGCAATCATGACAAAAAAAGGTTTACTGTTTTTTGAGGAAATTAATAAGGAAAAAGATTACATTATGCTTGCTTACTTAAGAGCCGGTTAGTAATGTTTTGCATCCACCCAAGCAAACTGAAATATCGTTAAATTTGAACATTATGAAAACAAAATAGTTTTAACAGCCTTAAAAGGAGTGTTCAGAAAATTGTGTCACTGTGTTTTTCTCCTGAACCTTTACCAAACCTCACACCATCGGTAATGCCGTATGTCGCTTGTCCATTATTTCATAAAATTCATAAATCATGTTGTATTAATTTGAAATTCTCATCACGTTTTATTAATTTCATCGCTTGTAATCATATTGATTTTTGTTCTTATGCTGCACAACATGTTTGATTATTTGCATATGTTTTTAGTGGGTGGTAGTTTTGTTTCTGGTATCGGATCGATACCACAGACAGAGTATTAACTAAAACTTAATTTATTATGAAAAAGCATTTTTTCATTGTAAGCATTTTTGCAGGATTGTTCCTGAGTGTTTTCTTTGTGAGTTGTGAGAAAGACGAGAGCATTGAAAATCCTGACAATTCAATTACTGAAAAATCAACCTTAGGCTACCCTTATTCAGCCTATTTTGAAAACCTCGGCGATTATCACAATTCCGTACTGGATTTCGTTGGAAAAAATGGTGATGTAAGTAAACTCAGTAGAAAAGACAGATTTGAACTTGCTGAAGAGTTTACAAACAGTGGTAACAGTTGGTCAGATATAGAACAAGAAGGAGATGATATCTGGCAAATTGTTGAAAGCAATACTTCCATCACTACTATGTTGAATAATCCCCCTTATTCAGCCGATGCAATCGGTCTTGTTGAGGAACTTAATAGCATTTTTGACAATGCTTTAAAAATGGCTAAAAATGGAAATCCACTTAAACCTGCCGATTTTAATTCCAATGTTAATGGATTAATTGACAGCACTTACACAAATTTCAGTGTCACTGTTGATACCATAAAGGATACAGGAAATGATTTTGCCATGGTTGTTGGAGCCTGTTTCCTGGCTCAGGCCACTTACGAATACTGGTACAATTCTGCTTTAGACAGCACAAGTTATTGGTATGGGTATTTGGATAATCATACATCAAAATCCTTGATTGGCAGAATATGGAAAGCCATAAAAGTTGCGGCTGTGGATACATGGAGTTTCATGACTGCGCCTGGTTGCGGTTCAGCCGATCTAGATGGTTATGATCTTATTTGTGCCGGAGAATATGCGGGAGAACAGTCTTCTAGTGTAGAATAGAATTGTTGTTAATAGGCAATAGGCAAAATTTTGCCTATTGCCTATTGATAACGTTGTGAAACTTGTTAATTGACAAATAATAATACAGTGAAATCTATAATTAGTGTCTTACTCATAATAGCCACAGCCAGTGGTCTGCTATCGCAGGTCACAAAAGAATATACCATACATGACTTTGATAACAACCCGTTATCGGATGTACTTGTTTACCATGGAAGCGAGGTTATAGCAATTACCAACGATATGGGCAAATGTGAGATCAATTCGAATATTAATAAAATTCTTTTTCATAGACTTGGGTGCATTGACACAATAGTATATTTAAAAACAATTACAGACAAAATCATAAGATTGAATTGCCAAAACTTCACAGATACTGTAAACATCGAAGGTAAATACAATGCAAAACGACATTTAAAAAATTTGTGGAAAATGTCTCAAAGCATATATAATATAACTGATACAACAATCTATTATAGGTTTAAAATTCATTTTGAGATTCCTGGCAGCAATCAAAGTGAGCTAATGACCGGAACAATTAAAGTTCCATATTCCGGAGATCATGGTTTTCTATATTACCAGGACGCATATTATTGCTATATAGACCACTACAAAAACACAATCTCAAATGAAAACTATGATTACCTCCCTACTAACCTGATACGCCTGGTATTAAATGGCAATATTTTAATGGGACGTGATGATTGGCGCGCATTACGAAAGGGAGAAATCAACAATAAATTTCAAAAACATGATAGCATTGTTTTCAGCAGTATGAAAAACAACGACTACTATTCTATAGTAGGTTTTAAGGATTCAGTTTTAATATATACTGAGCACAATTACGACAAGAGCCAGACTAAAATTCGCGACAATAATAAAACAAAATTATATAACATTTATTATAAAATGTGCTTTTCAAATGATTCTTTAAAAAACAACATCTTCCCGACCTATGCAACAACAGTTAGGAGATACCTTTTAGGTAATGGAGCTAAGATGGCATGTTTTGTGGAGTTAATCAGTATTGATACTTGCTCTTGTAAACTGGACAAAATAGACTCCAAAGTATACATTAGCAGGAACAACAAAAATTCTTTCAATTACATCAGAGAGCAACAAGATACATTGAATATCCACTGATAACATTAGTTGTCGTTGCCTGATCTGCGTTCGTACATTTTATGTTATCATTTTTTCCGCATGCCAGCTCCTATTTGCTGGTATTTGAACATTGACTCTACGACTTGAAAATCTAAGCATATTTTGCTAATTTTGAAATCTCTATAAATAAATTCACACTATAGAATATGCTTTTAACTATAATTGCCCTTGCCATGGTTGTTGGAGCCTGTTTCCTGGCTCAGGCCACTTACGAATACTGGTACAATTCTGCTTTAGACAGCACAAGTTATTGGTATGGGTATTTGGATAATCATACATCAAAATCCTTGATTGGCAGAATATGGAAAGCCATAAAAGTGGCTGCTGTGGATACATGGGCATGGATAACAGATTGCCAGGTATATGAAGATTATACAGGTGCTACTCATTATTGGTGGTATGTTCCTCATGCAAATTATGTTGCATCTGAAGCCTCATCAAGTGTTGAATAATGTTAATTAAAACTGCAAAAATGAAATATATTTTTGGCTTTTTATTAACACTGTTTCTAATAAATTCATTGTTTGGTCAAGACTTAAAAACAATTGTGTTTTATGATACTATTTACCATAACCCTGTTCACGGGGTTATGGTTTTTTCAAATGGCAATTTCCTTGCTGTATCTGATGAAGTGGGTGCTTGCCGCATTAATGATACAATAACACAAGTATTCTGTAAATACCCAGGTTATAAAAGTTCGCCGAGAAAAATTGCTGATTGCGATACCTGCAAAATTTACCTCAGTACAAATTATAATATACTTGAAGAAGTTGAGGTTGAAGCAAATTATAATGCAGAAAAACATTTGCTTAGCTTGCTAAAAGAATCACAACAAGCAGCTTACAAGCTTGACACTAACATTTATTACAAATTCAATGAAGTAAATACAATTCCTGAATTAAAACAAACGGAAATATTTACCGGTATATTACGGGTTGAAAATAAAGGCTATTCTAAAAAAGGGAATCTTATTTTTATTGCAGAAATAAGTAATTATTATAACACAATAGAACAGGACATTTGTAAAGAAAACTCATTAAATAATATATTTACCAAGTTTCTACATGATATATTGTACCCCAGAAACATTAAGAGAATAAAAAGGCATAACAAGATAGAAAGATCATTTTATTCAGAAGATTCATTAAGCTTTTCACTAATTACAAAACGCAATAATATTAAAACTGAATATGATTTTATTAGTTTTGTCAATAACAAAATTAAAACAAGGGAATTTGCCGCCACAATTCAGAATAATAGCCCTGATAAAAGCTATTATAAAACAGATTATTCCTTATCTCCAATATCAATACCAGAATATATATTTTCAAGCAGAGAATATTTTCTTGAAAATGGAGTATTGGTTAAAAACTATATAGAGCTTGAGAAAATTGATAATCCCGGCATTGAAAAGGAACTGAATATTTTTCTTTATAATAAATGCAGTAAAGAACTTGTTGAAAAAGCTAAGACTAAATTTCAGGATATTGTAATCCCCTGTGAATTTGTTGAAGAATGAAAACCTTTTCCAACCTTAGAACTTTTGAAAAGGTTTTTTTATTTCCTTAACACGCTGTATTACATATTTTTTTATTTGGATTTTAATGGGGAGGGGCTAATTTAGCTGATGGTTTAAAGTTGGATAGTAAAAAAACAAAACACAAAGGAGTGTTCAGCAAATTGTGTCACTGTGTTTTTCACCGGAACCTTTACCAAACCACAGCCCATTGGTAATGCTGCATGTCGCTTGTCCATCATTTTATAAAATTCATATATCATGTTGTATTAATTTGAAATTCTCATCACGTTTTATTAATTTCATCGCTTGTAATCATATTGATTTTTGTTCTTATGCTGCACAACATGTTTGATTATTTGCATATGTTTTTAGTGGGTGGTAGTTTTGTTTCTGGTATCGGATCCATGCCACAGACAGAGTATTAGCTAAAACTTAATTTATTATGAAAAAGCATTTTTTCATTGTAAGCATTTTTGCAGGATTGTTCCTGAGTAGCTTCTTTGTGAGTTGTGAGAAAGACGAATTAGAAGTTAATAAGGCCTGTTCGAAAAAGACAGATTTAAATGGTTATATTGATATCAGTTATTATAAAAACCATAGCGGTATAAAATCTAATGAAATTGACCCTCCTTATTACTTTGTCTGGCAATATGAAACGACCATACAACTAGAGGATGAGTGTGCTTGCTTACGAACAGATTCAGGAGATTGTTTGTGGGAAGTAGGTGTTGTTGCAACTAAGGAAAATACAGACATTTACAGTCTATTCCTTGAATATTATAATAATACTGAAACTAAGGCATTTTTCGAAAAAGAAAAATGGTTCGAATTATTTCCTATGTTACAGGAAATAACAATAAACAGAATTATTAATGAGGAACTCATTATTGGTCATACAAAGCCTCATGGCTCTGAAATATCTTATTTCTACTTTTCACTGCCAGGTACGGACCATAGTGATAGTAACAACATCCTGTTCACATTGCAATTAAATATTGAATAATGAGAAAGTTAAGTTTAATTTTTCTTGTTTTATCCTTGATGATCAGTTGCAATCAAAGCAATGTTGAATTATCTCACAAGCAGGAATTTAATCTTGTTGTTGATGGTTTGAGTGAAAACTCAGGCCATCTGCGCAGTTTTAATGTTTCGACCATCAAAGGGAAGCCCGTTTTACATTATGTCAACACACAGGATTCCAGCCTTGTGTTCTATGATATGAATGGCGGGAAACAGGCGTTTTCGCTGAAGAAGGTGTTGAGAAAACCACTGGTGGACCCCCATAATCAATGGTGTGTTGTCAATCAGGATACCATCTTTGCCATTTCCTGGCCTGAACACAAAGTTTATCAGTTTGATGTGCATGACCGGATTACCGACAGCTTTCATTTATACCGGGAAAAGCCAACAACATCGCTTCCTTATGTTTACATTTCCTATCTTGGTCATGAGATGCAATATAAAAATCAACGCTTGTTTATTCCTGTTACAGCAAAAGCAACTTATGACAGCATAAAAAACCACTATTTTAAACCATCCGGATTGATCATCAATATAAAAAATGATAGCCTGTCCATGTATGGCCGGTATTCAGAAAATGAATTTCTCAGTAGTTTAAAATACAGAAATCCATACCATTATTTTTGCGTCAATGATTCCATGGTGGTATTTTCTTACCCTGAAACCGGGACACTGTATCAACACAATTACAAAACAGGACATTATTCAGCTACGGAACATTCAAGCCGGTATATTGATTCTATAGAGCCTGTACCTGATTCAGCAAAGAATGATTTTGCTTTTATAAAAAATTACGGCAAAACAGAACCCCGCTATCTCAATCTTGCTTTTGATGCAAAACGAAATTTGTATTACCGTAGTGTGAAACACCGCAGCGAAGAAATGCCCAGCGCCGATGGATTGCACAAAGGCAAAATTCCCAGGGCACGCCATTCGTTGATGGTTTTTGATGAAAACCTGAACCTTGTGGATGAAATAATGCTTGATACTCTGGTGGCAGCCGAATGGTTTATTAACACAAAAAACGGCTTGCTGTTTGGAGAACCAAAACACGGAAAACGAACAGATACCCTATGTTTACATCAATACAAAATTCAAACATCACGCTGATTGTTACACTGCTTGCTGTAATTTTGTTAGTGTCAGCTTGTAAAAACAGCCCAAACAATAGCAAAGAGAAAGTGGGGGAATACGACGTTCTCACGCATTTTTTGCAGGATAAAACCTATTACAATGATTCATGCAACCGATACATGTTTATTTGCGGCCCACAATGCAAAGGATGCACCACCAACATGCTGTATCGCTTAGACAGTTTATATCCACACCAAAAACAAATCAGGAACATCAGGTTTATCACTCACCATGATTTTGTTGAGGAGCTTGCTCTTGAAAACATTGATTTTGCTTATGATGAATCCTGGGAAACTGTCAACATAGGTTTTTACAACATGCGATTTTATGTGCTTTCTGATACAGGCATCACCACCAAAGCCGTACTTACAGCCGATAATGAGGATAAATTTATAGGAAAACTAATAAAGTGAAACATGAAATTAGTCATCACAACCATAATAAGCCTCATACTATCAATAACAACCATTGGACAGCCTTCAAAAAGCCTTCAGTTTATTGACAGTGTTTACAACAAGCCCATTTGCGGCGTGATGGTTTTCTCAAACGGCAAATTCCTGGCTGTATCTGATGAAGTGGGTACCTGCCGGATTAATGATGCCATTACAGAAATCTTTTGTAAATATCCCGGATACAAAGGCAGAACATTAGACATCGGAAATTGTGATTCATGTGTGTTTACACTGGACATAAATTACAAGCTGTTAGAAGAAGTGGAAATTAAGGGAAAATACAAACCAAAGAAGCATTTACTTAAATTGCTAAAAGAATCACAACAAACAGCTTACAAATTAGATACCTCTATATATTACAAATTCACAGAAATCAACGAGATAATTCAAACGGGACAAAAGGAAATCTTTTCAGGAATTATCCGCGTAAAAAATAAAGGGTATTCGAAAAAAAGGCATACTATTTTCATTTCTAAAATAAGCAGGTACCAAAACTCCATTGAAAATGATACTTATAAGCAAATGCAATCAAGCAGAATATTTGAGAAATTTGTCATTGATGTTTTGTACCCGAGAAACATAAGAAGATTACGTAGAAATAATTATTTTCAGGGAGGTACGCATAACACAAGAGATTCTTTGATTTTCCGTGTTTTCACTGAAAGTAATGAAATTAGCGCTGATGCCGATTACCTGCTTTTTATCAAAAATAAACTCCGGACAAGAGAATTGGCAAGAACATTCCACAGAGACACTGTACACTTAAAATATTATATCAAAACAGATTATACCACATCTTCCATCACGATACCTGAATACATCATGGCAAGCAGAGAATACATCCTTGAAAACGGACAATTGGTAAGTAACACTGTTAAATTACAACAAATTGATGATCCCATCATTGAACAAGAATTGAATGTTTTCATGTCATACTTATCCTGTCAGAAACTTATCAAAAAAGCAAAAGAAAAATATCCGGATGTTGAAATCCCAAGTGAATTTGTTGAAGAATGAAAACCTTTATCAACCATAGAACAGTGGAGAAGGTTTTTTATTTCCTTAACATGCTGTAAAACATATAATAAAATTTGGATTTTAATGGGGAGTGGCTAATTTAGCTGATGGTTTAAAGTTGGATAGTAAAAACACAAAACACAATAGCTAAGTAATCCCGCTTTAACTTAAAAACCGGAAAGGAGGTTAAATTTTATTTGTTAAGGGAAAAATTACCAGCTTTTAACCAGGCGAAAACATTGACCCGAACACGCCTTAATAAATTATCAGAATTTATTGTCCCGCCTAAGCTAAGATTGCCAATTTATTTGTATTTTAGCTAAAAATACCGGGATGAAATCAAAGTAGGGCAAAACGTAAAACTTTAAAAAAATGAAACCTGAAAAAACATTATTAACAATTGGGACTATAATTTTATTGGGACTATCAAATGCATTTGCAGATGTCCTTATTGTTATTAAAGGTGGGAGAACCCATGACGATGGTACTGTTACTTATCGTAAAGTTGAAATGAGATTTGATAACAATAATCATTTACAATATAAGGAATGCAAAGGCAGAGGCCCTAATACATGTCCTAAAACGGGTATTATTACTGTGGGTGGAATAAATATAGATGTTGAAGAAGAAATTTATCCTGTTATTTTAAAAGAATTAGAAGCCGGTAATGATAATGGTAAAAAAGAAATAAAAGGTTTACCGGTGGAGTGGAAAGATGCATATGTTGCGGGAAAAGAAACCTTGGAAGCTGAAATTACCATTTATGAAAAAGAGTAAGTCATGCATTCAGGATTCGTAAAATCAATTATATCTTTAGTAATTATTTCAATATCACAAGGTTTTATTAATGCACAAAACCTTGTGATATTGGATTCAATAGAAATAGAAAACAAACATATTCCTGAATTTGCAGTTTTTGATAAAGTTAAGGGCAATGGCATCAATTATTTGGTTTGGGATTATTCATCAAACGATAAAGGGGTGTTGCTTTTTAATTATAATACTAAAAAAAAAGCAGCATCTCTTAAGCCTTTTAAAAACAGTTTTATTTTTTCAAAAAACAATTCAAAGCATCCCGATGATGCTGTTATAATAAAAGATAAACTTGTGACTATACAGGAATCGGAGATTTGCATTTTTAAAATACGTAGAAACAAACTGGTTTCCCAAAAGAGATACGTGATAAAATCATCAAATGATTCTAATAATGATTTTTCCGGAATATTTCCACGAAATAGTCATGAAGTTTATCTTGTTAACGAGTATAATTTTTACCGTGAAGATAAATTGTACGATAATTATAGAATTGCTGTATTCAGCCTAAAAACCGGTATAATCAAGGCTTTCAAAAGTTTTGATATGGGAAAGGGCATTGTTACTACTTTTGGTATGGGACAAAAATTTGATTCAAGAGATGAAAAACTTGTGATGGCTCATCCCACAAAACTTCAGTTTTATATTTTTAATCAAGATATTTCAATCATAGATACGGTGTTTTTACCAAAATACAGTTCAATCAATACCGATTCTGTTTTCAACAGTTGTTTTACGGATTCCTATCTTGAAGAAACACGTACAAATCCTGCCAATTGGATGGAAACAATGAATAAAAAAGGATTATATTTATACCCTCATATTGAAAAAATAGGATGGTTAGATAATAAACATATTCTGATCTCTGCACTTAATGTAGATAGTATTACTCCAACAAAATATAGTTTTGCGGGGAAGCGGATATTGTTTATTTATAATTTAGATAACAAAGAATTTTTACAAATTAATTATGAAAAACACAAAAAATATATCCCCATTTCCATTTCTGAGGAATTCCATGTAGATAAAAATGGATTAATGTCCGCTATTTGGGAGGATTACAGCAATAACGATGAGCTTTCAAGGTTTCTTTATATTACTAAATTTAATAACAATTCTTTAGGTTTGGAGTTTTTAAAATCAAATAATATTTTACCGGACAGTGCTTATTCTATAAAAGGAAAAATTCGGAAAATTGATTATTGCCAAATAGAATCAATTCTTTTCCTTGATTTATCATCTTGCCTCAAATGTTTTTCATCAAAAGAAATGCAAAATGCTTATGTTTTTGTTTTGGACGATGGTAATATTCCAATGATAACAAAGCGATGGCATTCTGAAGCAATCCAAAAAGAGTTGAACCCAAAAGCTGTTTATTTTATTGATAAAAAAGATTTTAAGGATTTACAATTGAATAAAATTATACCTGTTAATGAACCTATTTCAACACCACAATAATGATTTCTACATGGAAAAAATAGGTTTGCTGTGTTATCTGCCTCCGGCTACGTATGAATATTGGTATGATTCCGCCAATGACAGCTCAAGTTTATGGTACGGATATTTAGATAAATATGCTTCTAAAACCGGCATATTTGGGAGAATATGGCACGCTATTAAAGTGGCGGCTGTGGATACATGGGCATGGATTACTGAAGGCGGTGATTCATATGTTGATGAAGATGGCATTACACATTATACCTGGGACGTTCCAACTGCTAATGATATTGCATCTGAAGCCTCAGCAAGTGTTGAGTAACATTCACTAAAATCTAAAACAATGAAATATGTTTTTTACATGATTGCTATTTTTTTATTGATAGGCAATGCGGCTTATTCTCAAAACACCGAAATTTACTTTAGCGATAGAAAAACTAATAAACCAATAAAAAATGCGTGCGTTTTTAGGAATAATGCTGTTATAACCGTTTCTGACAATAATGGTCATTGTCAGATTGATACTATGTTCAAAAAAGTCTATGTTAATCACAATGAATATATAGACACTAACTTAGTATTCGTAAAAAAAACACTCCTCAACAAAATCCCCCTAATGCCAAGGGTCTTGGATAAATTCACGATTCCAGATTCAATTGAAAAGCTTGATCAAATCCAGGTTGATGAAAAATATGATGCAAAAAAACATCTAAAAAACATTTTTGCAGATATTCTTAATGAAGAAACGAAAATTGATACGACCGATGTTTTCTATCAATACGAAATTACCGTAAATGTCCTTAATGGCAATAAAAATAAAGAATATTTTACTGGAATAATCAAAACTCCTTTTTATGCTGAGTCAAGTTTCTATAGTTTCGATGGTAGTGCCTATTATTGCACAGTAGACAGCTTTAGAACTTCTATTGCAGATGAAGACTATCAATATATGCCAATTAATCGAATCGAATCGATACTGAATCACAGCGTTCTATCTCCTAATGAAATAAAGTATCTAACCAAACATACAGTAAGTTGTCCTTTATCAATATCTGATTCAATCGTTTTCCACAAAAAGAGAAATTGGAATTGGAAGGATAAAACAGTAAATCATTACCTTTTTTTTAACGAGAACAATCTTATAACGCATTCATCTACCTTTTATTCAGAAAAAGGATTATCAGCACCAGGTATTAAAGCTGACTTATTTTACTCATTCAAAAAAATCACTTTTAGCACAGATTATATACCTGAACAGATTTTAAGAATCAGACATTACAAACTAAAAAATGGAACAGAACTCACTTACACCGTAAAACTGGAAAAATGTGACAAGCCCATGAAATCGGATTTTGAGTTCCCAGTATTATTCTCTAACAACAAGGAAACCGTTTCCCGAATTCTGGAAGAACATCCAGGTATTAACACAAAATCCATCCAGATTGTTAGGTAATAAGCATTACATATTTTAAAGACACCCCACTTTCACCAAAAACACATCCCGTTTTTCTCCGGAACCTTTACCAAACCACAACCACC
>CAYMKE010000076.1:0-2186 GCA_964390955.1 uncultured Bacteroidales bacterium
TCGCAAGCCTCGTTATCGAACATTATGATCCAAACACTTGACTTTATGGACGGACTCTAGTGTTTGTCCATTAATATAAACATCTGTATCATGTTTAAAAAATAATGTATGATCAGTAAAAATAAAATTAAAGAACTTAAAAAATTACATATTAAAAAACACAGGAATCTCTCTAAATATTTTATTGTTGAGGGAGAAAAAATTGTGAATGAATTATTGAAAGAGCGGTCTCAAAGTTCATTGTTTCAATATGAAGTGCATTCAATATATGCATTAAAAGAGTGGTTTGAGGAAATATCACCGAATTTAATCAATGGAATTAATGTTGTAGAGGAGGTCGAATTACATCAATTAAAGCAAATCAGTACCCAGGTAAACCCAAATAATGTTTTGGCTGTTGTTAAAATGCCTGAAAAAAATACTTTTGTCAATACGAAAACAGGTTTTTCATTGATTTTAGACAATATTCAGGATCCGGGAAACCTGGGAACGATTATACGGACAGCAGACTGGTTTGGTGTAGATTCAATTTATTGTTCACATGATACAGTGGATATATATAACCCTAAAGTCTTGCAATCTGCAATGGGATCTGTTTTCAGGGTGCATGTCGTTTATTATGACATACAAAATTTGTTAAAAGATATTAAAAAGAAACCCGGCACCAAAATTTACGGAACATTTCTTGAAGGAAAGAATATTTATGAATCTTGTTTAAAACAAGATAATGTGTTTGTCATTTTAGGGAATGAATCAAAGGGAATCAATGAAGAGTTTATTCCTCTGATTGATGAACAATTATATATTCCTAAATTCAATTCCCGTCCTTTTTCCGCTGAATCGCTTAATATTTCTATAGCTGCAGCTATTGTATGTTCCGAATTTAAGCAATCTGGGAAATGAATCGTTTTTGTTTATGTTTTAGCATTATTTTCAATGATTTTTAAAATGACTTCTACTGCTTTTTTCATCCCGGGTACTGATACATATTCATACCTGCTGTGAAAATTATAGCCGCCGGTAAATATATTAGGACAAGGAAGCCCTTTGAATGAAAGCCTTGCCCCATCTGTGCCGCCTCTGATTGGTTTTATGATTGGTGTAATTCCGGCATCAAGCATTGATTTTTTTGCCAATTCGACAATATGCATTACCGGTTCAATTTTTTCTTTCATATTATAGTATTGATCTTTTACGGTTACTTCAACCAATTTTTTATTGTATTTTTTATTCATGAAGCCTGCAATTTTGTGCATAAAAGATTTCCGCTGGTCAAATTTTTTTCGGTCGTGGTCCCGAATAATATACTGTAATGTTGCATTTTCTACACTGCTTTTACATTCTAATAAATGAAAATAACCTTCATATCCTTCTGTGTATTCAGGTTTTTCATTTTGTGGCAGCATGGCATTGAATTCCATCGCCAGACGGTTTGCATTGATCATATATCCTTTTGCATAACCGGGATGAAAATTATATCCATGGATTTGAACCCCGGCTTCTGCTCCATTAAATGTTTCATATTCCAGTTCACCCAATAACCCACCGTCCACAGTATAGGCAAAATCTGCATTAAATTTTTGAACATCAAAAAAATTGGCTCCCCTGGCTATTTCTTCATCCGGTGTAAAACAGATTTTTACTTCTCCATGGATAATTTCCGGATGATTTACGAGGTATTCGACTGCTGTTATAATCTCTGCAATTCCTGCTTTATCATCTACACCTAACAATGATGTGCCATCAGTCACAATAATTTTTTCGTTTTTATGCTTTTTCATCCATGGAAAAACATTCACAGGGATCGTAATGTTTTTTTCTTTGTTTAGCAAAATATCTTCACCATCATAAGATTCAATAATCTGAGGTTGTATATTATCAGATTTTACTTCTGACGAAGTATCCAGATGAGCTATAAATCCTATTACCGGTACATGATGCATAGTATTTGAAGGCAATGTTGCCATCAGGTAAGCATGATCGTCAAGTTCAATATTTTGAAGCCCGATATGTTCCAATTCGGTTTTTATTATTCTGGCAAGTTTCATTTGCCCTTCTGTACTCGGAACCATACCCGAAGTTTTATCTGAAGCTGTCGGAATTTTAACATAATCAAGAAACCGGTTTATTATTTTTTCTTCGATTTTCATATGTTTATTTTTTATTTTTCAATGGTCATATGGAGC
>CAYMKE010000076.1:2196-12902 GCA_964390955.1 uncultured Bacteroidales bacterium
TTATTTTTTACATGCTCGGTTCATATGTTTATAATTAAGTTACTAAGTTTTGAGGTTACTAAGTTTTGAGGTTTGAGAGGTTGAGAAGTTTAAAAGTTTAAAAGTTTAAAGGTTGAGAAGTTTTGAGTTTGAGAGGTTTAGGCTCTATTCTAAATTTAGATCGCCAACTTCCAACTGCCAACTTTTAATCCAAATATCGATTATCTGTCAACCGATTTATTGCTTGTTAAAAATTAATGAATTCATAAAGTTAAAAAAAAATGAGATTGCTCGCCCATTTTTAAAATATGGTTCCTACCATTTTAGTGAAAGTTGATTCTAAGTATCCAGAATTCATAATAGTTTTATTATAAACTTCACTGATTTTTCCGACTTCCGACTTCTATCTTCTGCCTTCTATATTCTAACAGTCCTTTTTCCACAATAATTGCACTAGTACCGAAGACATTTTAAATGTTCATGAGTTTACTGCATTCGCTTTACACTCTTTGTTTCGAAAATATAAGCCGGAGACGGAATATTTAAATAGTAAAAAAGTAATCTTTATCACTTTTTTGTTGTTTTTTTTATATTTTTATAGATTGATTGAATGATGAAAAATGAATAAAGTTTTGATAATTAATTGAATATGGTGATTTACGGTTGTTTTTTAAAAATATATGACTCTAACTTGCTTGTATACAAAAATATAGTGATTTTACTACACATAAAATCAAAGAAGGTTTAATAACTGTACATTATGCCCCTTTTATAAAAAAAAAACATAAGACACTAAAAAACAAGTCAATAAAACACAAAGGCGTTGCCAGTAAATGAGTTCATAAAAAAAATATTTTTATTTAAAACAATGAAACATTACTTCAATGATTACGTATCTAAATAAAGAATTGAGTCTATAAAATTCATAAAAAAAATTAAATTAATGAAACGCAGAGATTTATTGATATTATTGATTGCATTTGTCCTGGGGATGATATCTTGTGAAGAAAACGAGGAAGAGCAGGAGTTCGGACAAATGATGGATAAAAATGCAGCGCTATCAAGTGTCATCAATCTACCGGGTGCACAAGAGCCAACCGGTTTTATTCAAATGAAAGATGGGTTTTTGATCACTGGAGAAGAAGGCAATTCAAAAGGGTTTCTTATAAAAGTCAATAACAATCTACAGATTGAATGGCAAAACTCTTATGATGAACAGATATATTCCATTACCGAATCAAATGGTAAGTATATTATTAGCGGGCAAAATAGTGATAAAAAGCCATGGATAGGAAAAATAAATAAATATGGTGAAATTATTTGGAATACTGTCCCGCAAATTAGTGATTTAAAAGAAGGTAAAATCAATAAAATATTGCCCACATCGAATGGATTTGTAGTAATCGGCTGGAAAAATAAGGGAGAAAGTGATATTTATACCGAAGCATTTATCGCCAAAATAAATGGTACGGGAGAAATTGATACCGGCAATACCAATACATGGGAACTTATAGTAAACAATAATACAAATTACAGTGAGGGATTGGATATTATTGAAGAATTCGGTTATTTTTATATTTCAGGGACCAGTACTGATGTCATCACAAAAGAAAATGCATGGATTTTAAAGGTGGATCAAAACGGAAATGTTATTAAAACCAGGCATTTTGATAATGATGCAATGACATGTAAACTAAATTGTCTGAAAAAGGCTTCGGATTGTATAGTGGGAACCGGTGCATGGGGAAAAAACAAGTTATGGATTGTTAAATTTTCACCGGGGCTGGAACAAATTAAGATGGACAAAAAATACAGATCAACCACTGGTTACCTGGCAGAAGGAAATGACATTCTTATTCAGCCTGACGATCAAATAACGATTGTTGGATATGATTTTGGAAACATGCCCAATGGATGGATATTGAATTTATCCGGAGATAAGCTGGAATGGACGACCAATATTGGCCCATATGAGCAGCTTTTGGTTCTGAAATCTGTTTATTCTTTCAATAAAAACCAGTATATTGTAAGTGGAACAGTCAATAGTAAAAGTGAAGATGAAAGTGATATTATACTTATCAAGACTGATGAACACGGCCGGCACACAGGATGTTTTTGATTATGATATGCTCGTGTTTTGAAAATATTTTTTTATCTCTACGGTTCATCATCCTTTTTATTATTCGCTTCCCAGTAGGCCTCAATTCGATGGATAAACTCTTCGGGAGATTCAGTATATATTTTCATTGCCAAAGGATATGCTTGTTTTTCGAGCGTTGACCGTTCTTCTTCAGCTAACCGGATAATTTCATTGAGAATGTTTTGAGACAATCCCATGTTTTTTTGCTCAAATGTTTCGATCAACATCCCAAAATCATGATCTTCTCCTAATAATTCAGATAAATGAGCAATTTCTTTTCGAAATGGTTTTAAAACTTCTTTCCAGCAATTTTCCAAAAACTTTAATTGAATGCTTAAATATTTAACACGTTTTCTGAATTCATGAAATTCCTCAATACCCTTTGTTTTATAGGCTTTTCGAAATGCTTTGTGCCCTCTGTTATATACTTTTTTTAACCCGGGCCGAATGAATGTAAAGGTGTCCCCATTAACAGGTAAATTCAAAATATTTTCACGGGATTCTTTCAATTGACGAATTACACCATCTAAAATATTATTCTGGTTTATAAATAGATGTTTATGCTGTGTGTATTCATTACATTCATTTTTTATTAAATCCTGAATAACGGTTTTTAAATTTTCTTCCGTTGCTTTATTTTCCAGAATTTCAAGTTTTTCAATTAATACCTCGTGGTCTCTTAATGCTGCCATTTTTCTTCCAATATCACGGAAAAAAATATTTTGTTTTTTATATTGTTTTTTTCCTAATGCAAATCTTATTAACCGCAAATACGCCCTTACAACTTTCATTCGTTTACGTGCATAATGAATGGCTTCTGCTTTGTTTTCTTTTCGTTCCAATGCATCAATTGCTTTTGAAATCTCCTCTTTTATTGTTTGTTTTATCTTTTCGTCCAAGATATTATATTTTTGAGTTAAGAAACAAATTTAAAAAAACAATATACTTTATGGTTATATTTTTAAAAACTTTTATTCCTTTGCGGTCTTAATTTTTATAATAAATTTGGCCATTTCATGAAGTTCAATTACATCAATTTTCCTTTTTCGCCAGCTAAATTTCCGGTTTATTATGGATGGGTCATCCTTTTTGTTGCCGTTATTGGGATGCTGATGAGTGTTCCGGGACAGACAATCGGCTTTTCTGCTTTTACAGAACCACTCCTTCGTTCATTGCAAATTGACCGGACCCATTTAAGCTACGCGTATTTAATAGGTACTTTGATTAATGGATTGTTCATCGCACGTGTTGGCCGGTTATACGACCGTTACGGGGCCAGGATTTTAGGAATTTTCGCGGGGTTGGCGTTTGGCATCGTCTTATTATTTCTTTCAAATATTGATCATATCATTTACTTGATTTATGATACACTAAAACCGGAATCGCCAGAGCTCATTACATTCATTATGATGTCTTTTGGTTTTTTCTCACTCAGGTTTATGGGACAGGGAGTGTTAACAATGGTGAGTAAAAATATCGTGATGAAGTGGTTTGAAAAGCACAGGGGATTGGTGAATGGTATTCTCGCGGTGTCCATAAGTTTTGGATTCAGTTATTCTCCAAAGATATTGGATGCATTAATC
This sequence comes from uncultured Bacteroidales bacterium, assembly GCA_964390955.1. GTDB lineage: Bacteria > Bacteroidota > Bacteroidia > Bacteroidales > JBBRXJ01 > CAYMKE01. Next base: position 5,899 of record CAYMKE010000076.1, read on the forward strand.
CAACATCATACATGGCAAGGCACCTGGAAAATATTAGCACTCGTGACAGGAGTGTTTTTTGTACTATTGGCTGCTGTTTTCTTTCGGGACAACCCGGAAGAATGTGGCTTATTACCAGATGGAAACCCGGGCAATGATGAAAAAAAGAATATCCGGGCAGTGATTAAAAACTTTTCATTAACAGAAGCTAAAAAAACATACGCGTTTTGGATATTCAATTTAACTCTTGTCATTAACGGGTTGTATTTAACCGGATTTACATTCCACGTAGAAGATGTTTTTAACAATGCCGGGATGGGCAGGGAAGTAGCGCTTTCAATTTTTTTGCCTTCAGCCATTATCGCGGTTATCTTTAATTTTATAGGAAGTGCTTTAAGTGATTATATTAAATTAAAATATCTTTTGATAGCCGAAATCACGGGGCTAATCATAGCCATGGCCGGCCTTATCTTGTTAAAGACCCATACATTTGCATACTGGTGCATTGTAATTGGAAATGGATTATCCCAGGGGATGTTTGGTATACTGAATAACGTGACCTGGCCCAAATTTTATGGTATACGTTCGCTGGGTGCAATTTCAGGATATTCGCTTGGATGGGTGGTTGCAGGCACGGCATTAGGCCCTTCACTGTTCAGTATCTCGGTAAAAAATTTTGACCATTATGGCTATGCCTCGGGGGTTTGTCTCGTGGTTTCATTAATCTTATTTTTTATGGCATTTAAAGCGGATAATAAAAATGAGACATTTGTCCATTCAGCCTGATCCATCCCCGTTTTTTATATACTGCTTCATTTTTTCTTGCATTATCCCGATAGTGCTTCAAAAAAATTTATTGTCTATAAAAAAACTCTGAAAATTTTGATGTGAAGGAATTATTAGAAGTTCCCTATATTATAAATTTTCAAGAATTTCTCTTGCAAATTGAGATAATGACGGGTCTCGTGCTCCCATTAATAATACAACGTCACCAGGAGTAGAGTGAATGTGAATATAATCATAGAGGCGTTCTCTGAAAGGAAGGTATACTGCCCGTTTTCCCTCGTCAATTATGCTTTTTTGTACCACGTCCGGATGAATCGTTTGATTCACAGTCCCTCCCGCGTAATAAATATTCGAAATAATGAACACGTCATCGTGTCTTAATGTATCCGCCACTTTTCGAGATAATTCCCGGTGCATGAATTTTAACGGGCCAAAACCATGAGGCTGAAACCATGCAATTACCCTTTTTCCAAATTCCTGACATGCTTTAATTGCAGCTTCTACTTCGGATGGATTATGGGCAAAATCATCAATCACCACGATACCTCTTTTTTCCCCGACCAGTTGGGTTCTCCTGTAAATGCCTTTGTATGAAATCAGCGCCCCGGCAGCTTCTTCTATGGAGACTCCAACTGACCGGCATGCTGCAACAGCAGCCAACGCGTTTTTCATATTATGTTTTCCAATGACCGGGATGTTGAATAATATGTTTTGTATTTTAAAATTAATATGATATCCTTGCTGTGAAAACGATTCGCCTTTGAATCCGGAATCTTCATCAATACTAAAATCATTTGCCTTATTTCGTGATAAGTTTCTTGTTTCTTCCTGATCGCGGTTCACAATAAATGTTGTTAGGGTATTTTTCCGGAATGTCTCGAACAACTTGATTAACTCGTCTTTTTCTTTATGGTCGTGTTCAATGTTTAATAGCACACCAATTTGGGGTTTGTATTGTACAATTGATCCATCAGATTCATCCGCTTCAATGACGAGACATTTTCCGTTTCCTACCAATGCATTGCCCGGTAAACCTTGTGATTGCAATGAAACCAAGCCTGCCCCGGTGATCAGTGAGGGGGAATATCCATGAACCATTAAAATATGAAAAATCATAGCAGCCGTGGTAGATTTCCCTGCAGTTCCACCAATGGCAATAGTCTTTTTTGTTTCTGATATTGCACTTAATAATTCAGACCTTTTTATAACAGGAATGCCAAATGCTCGTGCTTTTTCATATTCGGGATTCGTTTCTTCGATGGCCGTGGAAACAACCACTACATCTGTATCCCGTGTAATCCCGGAACCATCTTGCTCAAAACAATGGATCCCGAGTTGTTCCAGTTGATCCTGGATGGGCATTCTTTGCCCGGTATTGAACAATCTGTCGGAACCGGAAACATCTTTGCCTGTGCCTTTAAGATATTGGGCAATAGCACTCATTCCGCTTCCTGCGATCCCTATAAAAAAATAATGTTGAATGTTGGAATTAATTATATCCATGTATTTAATATTGTTGGCTTTATTTTAATAATTGGTTGATAAATTTAATAAATTAGGAATCACTGAATAAAATCCAAAGTTCAAAAAACATTTTTTCCCAAATCAATCGAGATTTAAAATAGAGCTATATTGTTTTAAATAATCATCTGTTTTTATGCCTAAGGCAAAATTAAAGTCCAGAAAATCAATTGTTTTACCCCAAGCCCTAAAGGGAGCAATTGATTTTCTTCACTCCCTTTAGGGTTCGGGGTAAATGAAGAAAATCAATTGAAATAAAAAGTATTATTTAATTTTTTATTTGGAATAAAAACAATGTTCAATAAAATGAATCAGTGCATGTATGATTTTTATATGTATTTCCTGTGTACGATCTGAAAATTCTGAAAATGGGGCTCTGATTTCTATATCAACCAGTTCAGCAGCTTTCCCGCCGGTTTTTCCGGTGAGTCCTATCGTTTTCATGCCCTTTTCTTTTGCTTTATTGATTGCATGTATCACGTTTATTGAATTGCCACTGGTTGAAATGGCCAGTAATACATCACCTGGTTTTCCCAATCCTTCAATAAAACGAGAGAAAACATGATCATATCCGAGATCATTGGCTGCACAACTAAGGTAACCCGGATCGGAAATGGCAATGCCCGCCAGAGATGGCCTTTGGCCGCGAAATATCCCGGTAAGCTCTTCGGCAAAATGAATGGCATCACTCATTGATCCCCCATTCCCGCAGGAAATGATTTTTCCGCCCTGCTTCAATGAATTGGCCATGGTATTTCCGGCTTCTTCTATGAATGAAATATTTTGATCATTTGAAATAAACTCGTCCAATAATTTAAAAGCGTGTAAAAAATCATTTTTTATGATGTTCATTTTTATTATTTTTATACTTTATAGCTTGTAAATTTAGTTAATTTATAAAAGAAGTATCATTGAAACAGACATTAATTTCACATACTCAATTCATTTAATGAAAATCCATGTTCATTTATTAAAAAATTAAAAAATGCAATTATTTTTGTAAAAATTTTTTTAAACCATATGGCCATATTTAATATATTCAGGACCAGGAAACCCAGATCATTCAATTACCAGCCTCTCTATTATAATGAGCGGAAAGAAAAGCTTCAGCAGCGTATTCAAGAAATAGAAAAAGAAATGCAAGCCAGAAAAAACGGAACGTATACTTCAAACATATCAAAAGGATTTATAAAAAAACATGAAAAACGCAGTCAACGGTCTTCCAATATCCGTTTGTTAATTATTTTACTTATTTTACTTGCCTTTTTCTATTTTATGATCTATTAAAGTAATTCTAATGTCAGATATAATTCATGTATTACCAGACAATATTGCGAACCAAATAGCTGCCGGTGAAGTTGTTCAAAGGCCTTCGTCTGTGGTGAAAGAACTCATGGAAAATGGTGTTGACTCAGGAAGTGATACCATAACTGTTAAGGTTAAAGATGCAGGCAAAACACTGATTCAGGTTGTAGATAATGGTTGTGGGATGTCAGAAACGGATGCAAGGATTGCATTTGAACGTCATTCCACGTCAAAAATTAAAAATGCTGATGATTTATTTGCTATCCAAACAATGGGGTTCAGGGGAGAAGCGTTGGCTTCAATCGCTGCAGTATCACAGGTGCAACTAAAAACCAAACGCAAAGAAGATGAATTGGGTACCCGTATTGATATTGAAGGGTCTGGTTTTAAAAAGCAGGAACCTTTGTCTTGTCCCGACGGAAGCATTTTTTTGATCAAAAATCTCTTTTATAATGTTCCCGCCAGAAGAAAATTTTTGAAAAAAGATTCTACAGAACTAAAACATATTATCAACGAGTTTCAAAAAGTTGCCCTGGCCAATAATGATATTGATTTTTCCCTTTTTCATAATAATATTGAAATTTATAATTTGCCCAAGTCTAATTTAAAATCTCGTATTGTCAATTTATTCGGGAAAAATACAAATCATTATTTAATAGGGCTTGAATGCCAGACAAGCATTATCCAAATGAAAGGTTTTATTGGCAAACCGGAAAATGCAAAAAAGAAATTCGGGGAACAATATTTTTTTGTGAATAACAGGTATATACGACATCCTTATTTTCATAAAGCAGTGATGAGTGCTTATGAGCAAATCATCCCCGCCGATTCAATTCCCTCTTATTTTATTTACATGAAAGTGAACCCCGATATTATTGACATCAATATTCACCCGACGAAAACAGAAGTCAAATTTCAGGACGAGCAGGCAATGTGGCAGATCATCAGGGCTACTGTAAAAGAAACACTGGCCAAACATAATATTGTTCCGTCACTCGATTTTAACAATGAAGCCAATATTGAAATGCCAGTGTTTAGGAAAAATGCCCAGGTGAATCCTCCTTCTGTAAAATTTGATCCTGCATTCAATCCATTTGACCCTGATAACAAGCGTTCACATCAGTCAAACCAATCATTTAACCATGAACCATCCCCAAAAGGCTGGGAAGAGCTTTTTGAACAGGAAAAACCTCCTGCATCATTCACTTCCGGCAGTGATTCTGTTGAGGCTGAATCATCACAGAAAAGTATTTCAGAGAAAGACACAGGACCTCAGACAACAAATCGTTTTTTTCATTTGAAAGGAAAATATATTTTAACCCAGGTCAAATCAGGCCTGATGGTTATTGACCAAAAAAAAGCACATGAACGGATTTTGTTTGAAAAATTTTCAAAAACGCTGGAAAACAAACAAGGGCTGGCCCAACAAAGTTTATATCCTGAAACCATTGAATTGAATCCTGCTGATTATACAATCATGAACGATATCATGGAAGACTTGATGACCATAGGTTTTGATATAAGGGATTTTGGAAGCAACACGGTCATCTTAAACGGTGTGCCATCTGAACTCCAGGTAAAAAATGGAAAAGAATTGATTGAATGCCTCATTGAAGAATACAAACAAACAGAAAGTAATGTCAAAGAAGGTATTCATAACAAAATAGCTTTTTCTATGGCAAAAGTAGCTGCAATAGGATATGGCACAGTATTAGCAGAACAGGAAATGAGGGAATTGGTAGATACATTATTTGCATGTCAGATGCCCAACTATTCCCCTAATGGAAGCACTATAATTTCTATTTTAACTTTGGAAGAACTTGAGAAACGTTTTTAAACTTAATACAATAATTTTATGAGATATACAAACATTAACCAATCCAGCAGCTCATATCCGGTTGTCAAAAACCTGCTGATCATTAATGTTTTAATGCTGCTTGCCACTATTGTCTTTGAAAGTCAATTTAATGTTAATTTAGTCAAAACATTGGGGTTGTTTTATTATAAATCCGAACTTTTTCACCCCATACAAATTGTTACGCATATATTTATGCATGGAGGGTTTGCTCATTTATTCTTTAATATGTTTGCATTGTGGATGTTCGGAAGGATTCTTGAAAATGTATGGGGATCAAAACGGTTTTTGATTTATTACATGGTCACCGGCCTGGGGGCTGCTGCTTTGCATACCCTGGTTAATCATATCCAGATTAGTTCAATGATTGAAACGGCCAATGCACTTATTAACACACCAGAACCATCTTTATTTAAAGAATTTGTCAACAATTACATGGTAAGGCCTATCCAGGGGGTAGAGTATTTATTAAACAAATGGCCACAAAATCCGGATAATAGCAGTTATATACAACGTGCCAGGGAAATTATTAATATGATTATTAATGATCGCATGAATATCCCAACAGTGGGTGCTTCCGGCGCTGTTTTCGGAGTATTGCTGGCTTTTGGGATGTTGTTCCCGAATACCAGGTTATTATTACTTTTTCCGCCTATTCCTATCAAAGCCAAATATTTTGTAATCGGTTACGGCGTTATTGAATTATACCTTGGATTTGCACAACCTGGAAGTAATGTCGCCCATTTTGCTCACATTGGCGGGATGCTTTTTGGTTTTCTACTCATAAAATATTGGGATAAGCACACTAAAAATTTCTATTAACAGTTCCTTATACTTTAAATCCATGCTCTTCATTCTGTACTCTTAAAAAGGCGTTCCGTTTTTTCGTTTTTCTTTTAATGCTTCCATATACCATATAAATTCATCAAGAAAACGGTTGGTTCTTTTTGAAATATTCTTCGCTTTAGGAGTACCTTTAGAATCAAAATTGTCCTGGACCTTTGGGAACGGCAGGCTGGATGAAATACTTGGCATCCCCAGTTCAGCCAGGACAATACGCAATTGTACAGCAGATCGGACACCCCCAAAAGAACCAGATGAATAACTTGCAATAGCGCTGGGTTTAAAGAAATATTCTGCCTGGTAATGATCCAGGATATTCTTTAATACTGGCGGTATACTATGATTGTATTCACCTGTTACAATTAAAAAGCCATCTGAATTTAATAATCGTTCACCAACCTGTTTCATGTTCTCAGGAGCTTTCCCCTTTGCATACTCTTTATACATCTTATCCAACAGAGGAAGTTCAAATTCTTCCGGATCAATGAAATGTACTTGTGTAATTCGTTTTTTGAGTTCTTTTTGTAAATATCTGGCTGCTTTTATTCCTTGTCTTTCCGATCTTACAGAACCATAAATAACCGAGGCTGTTAATTCCATTTGAATATGTTTTTTTATTTTAGGAATTAAAAATAATATAATTGTTAATGCACCGTATCATTTTAACCCGAAAAATTCACCGCAAAACGATAAAGATCGATATAAAACACTATTA
>CAYMKE010000077.1:0-3294 GCA_964390955.1 uncultured Bacteroidales bacterium
CCTCGTTACCGAACATTATGATCCAAACACTTGACTTTAGAGACGGACACTAATTAGAAATCCCTTTAAATATTATATTCCTTTCCCCTTTGAACGGACCTGTAATGCCATAATAAATCTTTTACATCTTTATATGTTATACGATTCCTGCCTGTTAATTGCAATGAATGCAATGCTGCTTTTTCAACAGGGCGTTTGGAATAATGAATTGAATGACTATAATTCAGGTATTTAACAATCATAAATGCACCAAACCATTGAAAAAATTTATGCTTAAATGTATTAATATTAGAAACATGTTGGTTGATTTGATTCAGTTTATTATAAATCTCCTTTTCTTCCAGGAAATGTTTAAAAACCACAGGATAATCATTGATCCTTATGCTTATACCGGGTGCATTGGCCTTATAAAATAAAGGAATATCTTCAAACAGCTTTTTAATATCCAGAAAAGCGCTTACATCATACACGTGGAGTGTATCTTTCCCATTCTTTAAAAAATCATTTATCACCGGCCCGGTTCCAAAAGGCACCCTGTCTGATGGCCTTGAAGCAGGAATCACCCTGGTTGTATTTATCTCTTTAAAATACCCCAATGGAAAGACTTTATGTAAAAAGTAAAAATCTTCCCCGCCTTGTTTTTTATTCATCCCACCTTGTTTGGCATAAACACCCGCGCGCAAACAAAAGCAACTTCCCAGTGTATGAAAAGCATAAGGAAACAAGATGTACCGTAACATTTCAATGAAATATCTTAAATACAATTCATAGCTGGCTACAGCATGATATAATGATGCATCATATCCTGAACCTTCGACCGGGTGTTCATAATATAATACAGCGCCATGAAGTTTACTATCGTGTTGAAATGCATTCTCAATTTCTGTCAGATAATTTTTATCACACAATGTATCCGCGTCCAAAGAAATAATCAGCCCGTCTTTATTATTAATGGCATTAAACCTTTGCAATGCTTCATCCATTCCCGTTTTTCTTGCCAGCCCAACACCGGAATGCTTCGTGTGAATATTGGAAATGGAGATCATGTGAATTTTAAAGTTATTGCCTTCAACATCCTTTTTCCATGTTTCAATTTCTTGTATGGATGTCTGATTCTGCTGTATAACTTCATCCGGTGAATGAACAGAAGAATTCATAACAATAATAATTTCAAGAGGCAATTCCGGCCTTTCACAATCTGCAAGGCATTGAAGCGTATGTATAATACCGGGTTCATTATAACATGGGATGACAATACTATATGCCAGTTTTTCATCAGGACGGCCCGGGATGAATGTCTCATTGGCCTGGTACCGTTCAAAATAAAAATCGGCAAATCCCATACCCCAAAAAGCCTACTCGTTGTCTGACCGGCTCTCTTGCTTATACGCGTTATTCAGGCCCCGGGCGATTTCACGTGTTATATTCAATGCTCTGGCTCCATATAAAATATTATCGCCCTGCGAAGTGCTAAAAATCAAGTGGTAACCGGCATTTTTATTGTAATTGTTAACATACTGCTTAACACGGTGCATAATTCTATTAAGCATTACCTGCCTTTCTTCTGCAAGTGTTTGAGAAGCCTGTTCCTGGCGCGTTAAAAAATCCTGCTGTTTTCTTTGCAATAATTTTTGTTTTTCCTGCGCATCAAGAGAGGTGAGTAATCCTTTTTGGTATTTTTCCTGCAGGTCCTGCGCCTGGCTCTGTAACTGGCTTGATTTACTATTAAGTTCAGACCGCAATGCTTCTTCTTTACTCTTCAACTCGTCTTTGAGCTCATGATAATAATCATAATTTTGTAATACCGAATCTATATTGACATATGCAACTTTCAAATCACCGGTAGGCGCAGACATTTCTTCTGGTTCTAAAGATGTATCAGCTGCTTCTTCTTTAGCAGCACGATCTTGTGTTTTGATATTACTGCTTGTAAATTGTAAAATAAACAAAGCTATTATCCCGGCAATAGCTATCAGACTTAAAATTAATGGCAATTTTTTCATGATCTTCTTAATTATTTTGATGCAAAATTAAAAATTGAATTCAATATTCAAAAATTTTAGCATATTTTCTTTTTTGTAAACATATATAAAAAAAATATATTGTATCAGGCATTTATTTATATAAATTAAAAAATGAACATTTTTTCGACACTTTGCATTTCTTATTCTTTGCGATCTTTGCGTGAAAAAATTTACCTCCTTTACAGACTCCGTTTAAAACGTTGGAAAAATTCATTTTATACTGCGCATTTCGGGGCTTCGCAAGCCTTGTTATCGAACATTATGATGCAAACACCAGTGACGAATCACTAACCATTATCTGTCATCGTAATATGCCCGGACACGAAAAGGTTGCCTGCGCTAATACCGGATATCAGAAAGATAAAGGCCTTTGGCCGGAACCGAATATCCTGCATACCGGCGGTCTTTCTGTTCTATGATATGTCTAAAATTATCAATGTCTGATTTTCCTTTTCCGACATCTAACAAAGAACCCACAACGGCCCTTACCATATTCCGTAAAAAACGGTCAGCCGTAATGGTAAACATGAAATTTTTTCCGGATTTCTGCCAATTTGCCTGTTGAACATGACAAAAATGTGTTTTAACATCAGAATTTGATTTACAAAAACTTTTAAAATCCCGGTATTCCAATAAACACCTTGCGCTATTATTCATTTTATCTATATCAATCTCATATTCAACATGGTATTTTAAATCAACAGCAAAGGGGTCTTTGCTTGTAGTTATCATGTATTCGTATGTCCTGGATTTTGCATCGAACCGGGCATGTGCATCATTTTTAACTTGTTGAATATTATACACGGCAATATCACGGGGCAATAAATGATTTAAATGATATATGGTGTCGTCAATATCTGTTAATGATTCATTGCAATCAAAATGGGCAACAAACTTTCTTGCATGAACTCCTGAATCTGTTCGCCCGGCTCCTACTACCGAAATATCTTCCCGCAGACATGTAGACAGAGCATCATTCAAGCGCTGTTGAATGGTATCTTTACCGGGTTGAACCTGCCATCCCTGGTAATTTGTCCCTCTAAAACTCAGATAAATAAAATATCTTTTCATATTGAGTTGTTTGTTATGAAGTTTATAAGTTGAAATGTTTAGAGGTTTAGAAGTTGTGAAGTTGTGAAGTTGTGAAGTTAAGAGGTTGAGAAGTTAAGAGGTTTTGAGATTTTGAGGTTGAGAGGTTGTGAAGTTGAGAGGTTTTGAGGTTTTGAGGTTGAGAGGTTGTGAAGTTGTGAAGTTGTGAAGTTGAGAGGTT
>CAYMKE010000077.1:3394-12862 GCA_964390955.1 uncultured Bacteroidales bacterium
TGAGGTTTTGAGGTTGAGAGGTTGTGAAGTTGTGAAGTTGTGAAGTTGAGAGGTTTTGAGGTTTTGAGGTTGAGAGGTTTAGGAGTTTAGGGGTTTAGAGGTTGGGGGGTTGAGGGGTTGAGGGGTGTTTGTATTTAAACGTATAATAAACGTTTTTACTGAACTCATATAGTTATAGTTTTTATTATGAACACATTATGAAATCAGTTTGTTAATTTAAATAAAAATTTTATCTTGCATCTTGTAAATAAAGAGATAAAAATAAAATTTTATGAAATATATTACGTTTATTTCACTTAAAAACATTATTGTATTAAAAACATTATGGTATAGTTTTTGATAGCAAAGTCAAATTTTTATTATCAAAAATAATTAAAAATAATCATGGAACAATCGGTAAACATCAATGAATTAAATGAACGGATACAAAAAGAGAGCAGTTTTGTTGATATGATCAACATGGAAATGAAAAAAGTGATCATAGGACAAAAAAAACTCATTGATAATTTATTAATTTGTATTCTATCCAATGGACACGTTTTGCTTGAAGGCGTTCCTGGTTTAGCTAAAACACTGGCAATCAGAACACTTTCAGACACAATCCAGGCAGATTTCAAGCGGATTCAATTTACCCCGGACCTGTTGCCTGCAGATTTAATCGGAACCATGATTTACAGCCAGAAATCTGAAGAATTTCAAATTGAAAAAGGCCCGGTATTCAGTAATTTCATCCTTGCCGATGAGATCAACCGTTCTCCTGCCAAAGTACAAAGTGCCCTGTTGGAAGCAATGCAGGAAAGACAAGCCACCATTGGCAATAAAACATATGATCTTCCGGTTCCGTTTTTTGTAATGGCAACGCAAAACCCGATTGAACAGGAAGGCACCTATCCTTTACCTGAGGCGCAGGTAGACCGTTTTATGTTAAAAGTTGTGATCTCATACCCGGAGTATGAAGAAGAACGCCTGATCATAAGAGAAAACCTTGCTCATACATTCCCTAAGGTGAATGCTGTGATTAAACCGGAAAACATACTCAAAGCAAGAGAAGTTGTGAAAGAAATATACATGGATGAAAAAATTGAAAAATACATTCTCGATATTGTATTTGCTACCCGGAAACCCGGGGAAGCCGGTTTGTCAAAATTTGAAAGCCTGATCAATTACGGCGCATCACCCAGGGCAAGTATTAATTTAGCGCATGCTGCCAAAGCATATGCATTTATAAACCGGAGAGGATACGTGATCCCGGAAGACATACGTGCAGTAGTTACCGAAGTCCTCAGGCACCGCATTGGGCTAAGCTATGAAGCAGAAGCAGAAAATATCCAGTCTGAAAATATTATTAACGAAATATTGAATACCATTGAAGTCCCATAATATTTTAATCATGATAAGTGTTTTAAAACTAAAAACATGAAACAAGTATTTATCATCATCCTATTTTACAGTATATTTTCAAATAATATACACTCTCAGGATAATTATATCGGCCTCGGCCGTTCAGATATAATCAAAAAAATGAAAAATGAAAAACCAGACTTTATCCAACAAAAAGTCATTAACAAATCTTATAATTATTTAAAATATATGGACACGATGGGGGAGCGTACAATCCTTATATTTTTTTCAGATGATAACCGATGTACCCAGGTTAAATTAATGTCACATTATGTACATCTTGGGAGTACTATTGATTCGCTAAATAAAGAATATGAAAAGATTGACAAACATCAATGGAAATATACTGTTGATAATGAAGATATATTGGTTAAGCTGGATAAAGGAGAATGGTTTTTTACTATAATCACAAAAAAAATGGAGTAGAAAAACAGTTAAAAGTGGAAACAAAAGAATTATTAAAAAAGGTCAGGAAAATAGAGATTAAAACAAGAGGGCTTTCCAGAAATATTTTTGCAGGAGAGTACCACAGTGCCTATAAAGGGCGCGGGATGACATTCAGTGAAGTAAGAGAATACCAATATGGCGATGACATACGGAACATTCACTGGAAAGTAACAGCCCGCTTTAATCACCCCTATATAAAAATATTTGAAGAAGAACGTGAACTGACAGTTGTATTGTTGGTTGATGTAAGCGGTTCAAGAGAATTCGGCACAAAAGAAAAATTCAAACAAAACATCATCACTGAAATTTCAGCAATACTTTCTTTTTCAGCCATTCAAAACAATGATAAAATAGGCATGATTCTGTTCAGTGATAAGATCGAAAAATTCATTCCACCCAAAAAAGGTGCACAGCACACATTAAGGATCATCAGGGAACTCATTGAATTCACACCGAAACACAACACCACGAATATCTCCGGGGGATTAAGATACCTGGCCAATGCCATTAAAAAACGGAGTACTTGTTTTCTGATTTCAGATTTTATTGATTATGATAATAACGCAATGCCGCGTTTTGCAAATGCTTTAAAAATAGCCAACAAAAAACATGACATTGCTGCCCTCAGAATCTATGATCAATTTGAAACCCAACTGCCTCCGGTAGGATTATTAAAATTGAAAGATGCTGAAACCGGAAAAGACTTTTGGGTTGACACATCCAGTAAACATGAAAGGCAGCAATACGAAACATGCCAAAAACAACGACAACAACATCTCAGAGAAACTTTTGCAAAAAGCGGAGTTGACTGGGTTTCAGTCAGAACAGACCAGGACTATGTAAAACCGCTGCTTAATTTATTTAAGATGAGAGAAGCCAGGATTTGATCATGTATTACGACACATTTTAAAAAAATTTAAAAGGTATTTTTATGCGATGCGTGTATAAATATTTCATTTTTTTGCTCTTGATTGCTGCAACCGGAAATATAAAAGCAGAACAAATCAATATAAGGGCATATATTGATACCAATCAAATATTCATTGGAGATCAACTATATTACACACTCGAGGTAATCCAATCCACCGGGTACCATTCTATATTCCCCTCACTTCAGGATACGCTCACCAAACACATTGAGATCATTGACAGTACCAAAATTGATACATCAAATATAAAAGACGATCAACTAAAACTCACAAAAAAATATCTTATCACATCGTTTGACAGTGGGATGTACATCATACCATCATATCCATTTATCTTTCATAACAATAATTCAAAAGACACATTACATTTTCCATCAGTCTCCCTTAATGTTCATACAATTGCTGCTGTTGATACGGCAACAGGCATCAAAGACATTAAACCGCCTCTTAAAGCTCCGGTAACACTTAAAGAAGCATTGCCTTACCTGTTGTATGGATTATTAGGAGCAGCCATCATTGTTTTGATTATTTATATCATCAGAAGACAACAAAAAAACCGGCCGGTATTCAAGCCCCAAGCTCCTCCTAAACCAGCTTATATCAAAGCATTAGAAGAACTTGACAAGCTGAAAGAGGAAAAGCTATGGCAAAAAAACATGCTTAAAGAATATTATTCGCGGCTCACGAACATTATCAGGGCATACATCGAAGACAGATATGGTGTAAAAGCCCTTGAAAAGACCACCAACGAAATACTACAGGACATGAAAAACACCGGATTCAGGGACAAAGAGCTTTTTGAACAGTTAAGGAGCCTTTTATCACTGGCAGATATGGTAAAATTCGCGAAGGGAATGACTGAACCAGACGAAAATGAACAAAACATGGAAAATGCATATACATTTGTTATGAAGACAAAGAAAAAAGAAGGAGATGAGGACAGGGATAATAATGAGGACATGAATAATCAACCTCAAACAAATAATATTAACAAACAAAAGGGGAATGTAAATGACTAATATCACATTTGCACATCCGGAATTTCTGTACCTGTTATTGGTGTTAATTCCAATGATAGCATGGTATATTTGGAAACAAAGCAACTTAAATGCTGCATTCAGAATTCCGGATATCCAGCCATTTCAAAAAGGGAAACCATCTGCCAGGGTATACCTGCGACATCTTTTATTCATTTTCAGGTGTCTTGTTGTAATTTCACTCATTCTTATCCTGGCCAGGCCACAATCCACGAATAAATGGAAAGAACAAATTAATAAAGGGATTGACATTGTCATTGCATTGGACATCTCGAGCAGTATGCGTGCAGCCGACTTTAAGCCCGACCGGCTTGAGTCTGCCAAGAACGTAGCCATTGAATTTATTTCAGGGCGTACCAGTGACCGGATCGGCCTGGTGGTGTTCAGCGGGGAAACCTTTACCCAATGCCCCATAACAACCGACCATGCTGTATTGATAAATTTGTTCAAAGAAATAAAAAGCGGGATGCTGCAAGACGGTACTGCTATTGGCATGGGATTGGCAAATGCTGTAAACCGCCTTAAAAACAGTAATTCCAAAAGCAAAGTCATCATCTTATTAACCGATGGAGTGAATAATAAAGGATCCATTGCACCGGTAACGGCTGCTGAAATCGCTAAAACACTTAATATCAGGGCATACACCATTGGCGTGGGCAGCAAAGGGAAGGTCCCCTACCCTTTTCAAACCTATTCAGGAACACAGTATCAACATGTAAAAATAGGTTTGGATGAAGAAGTATTACAAGACATTGCCCACATCACAGGTGGTAAATATTTTCGTGCAACCAATGAAGAGAAATTAAAACAAATATATAATGAAATTGAACAATTAGAAAAATCTAAAATTGAAGAAAAGAGCTTTAAAGAACGGGAAGAGGAATATCTTCCTTTAGCAATCATTGCAGGTGTACTCCTGCTTCTTGAAATTATTTTGCGTAACACTGTATTCAGGTCAATACCATAAAATAAAATATTATGTTTCGATTTGCAAATAATGAATATCTGATATTAACAAATCTTTTGCCTTTATTGATAGTGTTTTTTTTCATTGTCTTATACAGGAAAAAGAAATTGTTAACCCGGATTGGCGAAACATCTCTGATAAAACAACTAATGCCGGAAGTTTCACAAAGCCGGTACATTGTTAAATTTTTTTTAGCTTTTATCGCGCTCACTTGTATTATGATTGTGCTTTCAAGGCCTCAATATGGCACACAACTCAAAAAAGTAAAACGGGAAGGTGTTGAATTGATCATTGCACTGGATGTATCAAGAAGTATGCTGGCCAAAGACATAAAACCCAACCGGCTCACAAGGGCTAAGATGGCCATTTCAAAACTGGTGGATAAACTACAAAACGACAGGATTGGGTTCATTGTTTTTGCCGGGGATGCGTACATGCAAATACCAATCACCATAGATTATGCAGCCATCAAGACCTTTTTACCTTCGATCAATACAAACATTGTTTCCTCTCAAGGCACGAATGTTACATCAGCTATTCAATTAGCGTCCAAATCATTCAATCCTGAAAGCGAGCTGGAAAAAGCCATGATCATAATTACAGATGGTGAAAATCATCAGGGAGACCCTGTTGAAGCAGCACAAATGGCTGCTGAAAAAGGAATAAACATACATTCCATTGGTGTAGGATCCCCCCATGGAACCCCGATTCCCGTTGAAAAAAACCATGGCAATCAAACATTCAAAAAAAATGAAGAAGGAAAGGTTATCATCAGCAAACTCAATGAAACCGTATTGCAGGAAATCAGCGCTGCCGGAAACGGGATGTATGTCAAAGCAACCAATGCCAATTTAGGGCTCGACAAGCTCTTTAAAGAAATCAGCAAAATGGAAGCAAAAGAAATGGAAACAACAATATATTCGGATTACAAAGAACAATTTCAATATTTTGCAGCAATTGCTTTATTCTTTATATTATTGGATTTCATCATACTTGAAAGAAAAAACAGGTGGTTCAGCAGAATAGATTTATTCAAACCAACCAGAAAATTCACAACAAACAATGAATAAGCCAATGCAAAAAAGGTATGTACATATCGTAATTTTTGCCCTGATGTTCATGAACCTGATCAATACGTACGCCCAAAAGGAACGGAAATACATCAGGAGAGGGAATGATTATTATGAACAGGAAGAGTATGGTAAGGCTGACACACTATATGACCAGGCTCTGGAAACAGACCCCAACTCATTTAAAGCAATGTTTAACAAAGGTAATGCCTTATACAAACAGGAAAACTATGAAGAAGCCATTAAACAATTTTCTATGCTGACAGAAGCCACCAATAATAAAAATGAATTGGCAAAAGTTTATCATAACCTGGGCAATGCATTATTAAAAAACCAAAAACTACAGGAAAGCATTAATGCCTATAAACAAGCATTACGGAATAACCCAAAAGATATGGATACTAAGTTCAACCTGGCATACGCACAAAAAATGCTGAAACAACAACAAAAACAACAACAACAAAAACAACAGGACCAACAGGATCAACAGGATCAAAAAGACCAACAGGATCAAAAAGATCAACAACAAAACAAACAAGACAAGGAAAAGAAACAACAACAGGAAAAACAAGAGCAACAAAAACAAGAAGAACAAAAGGATCAACAAGACGAACAAAAGCAGGCACAACCCAAACAAGCGCAAAAAATATCTAAAGAAGAAGCTGAACGTATACTGGAAGCAATGGAAAATAAAGATAAAGAATTGCAAAAACGTATTCAGAAAGAAAAAGCAAAACGTCAGCCTGCCCGCACAAATAAAGACTGGTAGGGGATGTACAGAGAACTGAGGCCTGATGGCAAAAGTAAATAAATTGTGCATGTATATCAGCGTGTTGCGAATTTTTCTAATATAAATGAGCAAAATAGGGGCAAGCAGACCGAAGAATCCGGACTTTATAGATGGACACTAAAAAAATGTAAATAACATTATGAGGCAATACAAAAATATATTGATTGTAAGCATTGGGCTACTCTTCTATTCTGCAGGATTGCAAGCAGATGACATCCGGTTCAATGCATCGGCTCCTAACGTAGTCAGCCAGGGCGAGCGGTTTAAGTTAACATATACAATGAACAGCCAGCCTTCCGGGTTTAAATTGCCTTCGATGAACAACTTTAACGTGGCCGGGGGGCCTCAGACTTCTACAAGCAGCCAGGTTCAAATAATCAATGGCCAGGTATCCAGGAGTCATACTGTGACATATACATATTTTTTAACTGCAAAAAATACAGGGACGCATACAATACCTTCAGCCAGTGCATCATTCAAAGGCAAAACATATCAATCGAATCAAGTACAAATAAAAGTCGTCAAAGGAACCGGGGGACAAACATCCTCAACAGGCTCAGGAACAACTGACAACCAAGACGAACAAGAACAAACCGTTAAAGGCAACCTTTTTGTAAGAGTACTCATTAGTGACCGGAATATTTATATGGGCGAACCAACCGTAGCAACGGTTAAAATATATGTAAAACCAGAAAATGTCAATTTATCTGGTATATCGGATTATCAAATGCCTGATTTTAATGGATTCTATCAACAAGAGATCGAAACACCCAATTTACGAAACCTGAAAAAAGAAAATATAGGAGGCGAAGTTTATGGAACAGGTGTTTTACAAAAAATAATATTAATCCCCCAACGCACGGGAAACATCACCATTGATCCGGCAAAAGTAGAGTGTGTGATCAAAACCCTGGCACGCCAGAGCTCACAAAGTTTATTTGATCAATTTTTTGGAAACCAGTACAAGCAATCCAAAACAATGATTGAAAGCAAACCTGTAAATATAAATGTAAAACCATTGCCTTCACAAGGCAAACCCGAATCATTCAGCAATGCTGTCGGACAACTTGATTTTCAAACATCTGTTGACAAAAACCAGGTAAAAGAAAACGAGGCTGTTAATTTAACAGTAAGCATTACCGGAAACGGAAACCTCGAACTTATTGAAGCGCCGCAGATCAACTTTCCTCCCGACTTTGAAGTATATGATCCGGAAGTAGATTTGAACATTAAAAATTCCGCTTCCGGGCCATCCGGTAAAAAATCATTCAGCTATCTTATCATACCACGCCATGAAGGTGAGTACAGGATACCGCCTGTCAAATTTTCTTATTTCAACCCGAACACCAATGCTTATAAAACATATTCATCACAAGAATATAAGATCAATGTACTAAAAGGTGATGAGACACCGGAAGATAATGTAATGACGAGCGTTCAGAAACAAAAAATTCAACATCTTGGAAAAGACATTCATTATATTAAATTACCCCCTTTTCAACTTAAAAAATTATCCCACCCCTGGTTTCGTTCAGGATGGTTTTACACCGGATATGGAATTCCTCTGGCAGCATTTATTTTATTTCTTATAATCAGAAGGAAAAAAATTAAAGAAAATGCAAATATCGAACTTGCCAAAAACCGTAAAGCCAACCGTTTTGCAAAAAAACGACTTAAAGCTGCTTCAAAAAACCTGCAGCAACAAAACGAAGACCTGTTTTATGAGGAGGTATTAAAAGCGCTTTGGGGGTATTTAAGTGATAAACTCACGATACCCGTGTCGGAACTGACAATAGAGAAAGCAAGATCAGAATTAAAAAAACACACCGTTGATGATGAAATGATCAATGGCCTTTCATCAATCATTGATCATTGTGAATATGCACGCTATGCTCCCACGAAAAACAATATGAGCATGGAAGAAATATATAATAAGGCTGCCAAAATAATATTAGCATTAGAAAAAAAATTAAAATAAACGCATGGTAAAAAAAAATAAACTTTTCCTTGTTTGCATTTTATGGGCAATAATCCATTTTATAGCTCTCAGTAAGCCGGATTCATTAATAATGAAAGGAAATGAATTTTATAAAAACGGGCAATATGACAAAGCAATCGCTGCTTATAAGCAGGTGGTTGATTCAGGATATTCTTCATCAAAATTATATTATAACCTGGGCAATGCATATTACAAGAATCACCGGATTGGGATGGCTATTTTATATTATGAGCGGGCTAAATTATTGGCTCCTAATGATGAAGACATACAACACAACTTAACCATAGCCAGGCAGCAGGTTGAAGACAAGCTCGAAAAAATCCCGGAATTTTTTGTCTCCAAATGGTTTCATAACATCATCCATTCTCTCTCTCTCAATGCATGGGGGGTAATCAGCATTACAACGTTTGTTTTTTTCCTTGCTTTGTTTATCCTGTATCTGACATCAGGTAAACTGAAGGTTAAACAATATTCATTCTGGACAGGCATTGTTATGTTTATATTTTCAGTCTCAACATTTTTTTTTGCACAGCAAAAATACCAAAATATCATGGACAGTGACCGTGCTGTCGTCACATCATCATCAGTCACCATTGTGAGTTCTCCGGATGTGAACAGTAAAAAACTGTTTGTTTTGCATGAAGGAACCAAAGTAAGCATCATGCAATGCAACGAAAACTGGTGTGAAATAAAACTCCCTGATGGCAACAAGGGATGGATAAAGCAGGAAAATATGATAGAGATATAAAAGAAAAAAACTGGTGAGTTTTTGTAGTGTTTGGATCATAATGTTCGATAACGAGGCTTGCGAAGCCCCAAAATGCGCAG
>CAYMKE010000078.1:0-12692 GCA_964390955.1 uncultured Bacteroidales bacterium
CGCCTATTAAGGCGGTGAGCTCATGACCGAAGGGAATAACATTGGACGAGCTCAGTAGGGCTAATAATCGCCGGGTCTTGAGGATCGCTCATATTCTTGTATATTAGTGGTAGTTTTTATTTTGAACTCGGAATTTTTCCATCTATCCATTCCTGTTTTTGTTGATCAGCGCCACCTAAAAACAGAAAGTTTGAATTCTTAAAGTCAATAAGTCCAAATGCAATTACCATATACTTTGTATCTATATAAGTTTTTTCAGTTTCATTAGGTTCGGCAGGTCTCAAATATCCAACCACTCTTACTGTGTCGCCAACTTTATTTCCAGCATTTTTAAACATTAAAACAGTCCACAAATAATTATTGGCACTAATTTTAAGTTTGTAAAAGGGTGTGTTGTTTCTACTATTTTCAATTTTCTCAATTATCCCATCATAAGCGATTACATTGCCATCAAACTTTTTAAGTTCATTGATACTTCCTTCATGAATATTTGTCGGAAATGATTTGTCGTTTGCTTTAGTACTCGATAAATTATTCTGTCCAAACAGATTTACAACTGTAAATGTCAAGAGAAAAATCAAAAATATTTTTTTCATACTATATTATTATTAGGTGAGTACTTTTTATAAAATTGCAACTTAAACGTTGAGTGTAAGAATAGTAGCCGATTGCGGGCGACAAACCTATCAAATCGTTACAATTTTGAAGCGGGCTTAAACCGCCCGAACAAGCACTTTCACGGCTATTATTTTTACACATTGTTAGCTACCGTTTTATTATCTTATAAGTAAAATTTTCATTATTTATATTCTGAATCTTTAGTAAATACAGCCCTCTTTTTAATACAGATAAATCTAATTGATTTGAGATATCGTTAAATCCAACAACTTTTCTTCCTTGTAAATCATAAATATCAATTTTTTCAATTTCAGCTGAATTTTCGATTATCAAAATATCATTTACAGGATTGGGATACATTTTAAATTCATTACTATTAATGTCATTAACAGAGGTAAAATTATCACCGGAAGTTCCTAGATAAGTTGCAGTACATTCAAAGACTGAAAAACTCCAATATTTCCGATTAATACATCCTGCTGGACAATCACCCCAGCCAATTGAAAAATCAAAAAACAATGTATCATTATCGGTCGAAAATTCGATATTATTTCCATCACCAGCCCATGATTCCATTGCATCAACAAGTTCTAATCCTTCAATAGCATTCAATGAATCTACTAGTGGCTCTAAGTTTAAGTATCTTGAAGTAGTAATCCTCATTGAAAGTCCTAAACTTAAACTTATATATGACTGTAATTTGAAGTCATATTTTGTCACAATAGAATCAAATTGAGGATTACCTGAAACTAAACTATCAAGCATGTAATTTTTTATCCATGTATAATTTGTATCTCCAATCATTGCAATTTCCTTGTATGGAACATTTGGAAATGCATGAATGTCATAGATACTAAAAATTGAGTCTATTACCTGATTATCTAAGGAGTATATCTGTGATAAAGCTCCTAAGTATTTATTTGTCAAACTTAAAGGGATTTCAACGCTGTCCGCATTACTGCTTGTAGAATCAGAATATATTTCTCTTAATGCCAATATCTTTGAGTCATTCAAATAATCATTTTGAATCTTTGATACAATATCACAATCTTGAGCAATTGCTTGAATAGTAACTTGAAGTATAAGTAAAAAGATAAATGTTCTCATAATTTCTGGATTTTAGGTTATTATCATCGTGTCTGTTGTGTCTGCGTAAATGGTAGCTAAACAAATCTACAACGCCATTGTCGTTATATCTGTTATATGAGTCATAAACACACGTATGTTTTTTTTCTACAAATATAACATAAACAGGCAGATAACCAAAAAAATATCCGTTTGTAAACGGAACCGTTCAAAAGGCGAGCGATTATGTTTAATGAACCGCCCAGTACGAGACCCGTACGCTGGGTGGTGTGCCTGTCCCGCAGAAAGTGGGAAGAGGTTCTCCGATAGGTTTAAAGCCTATCGGCAGCCTACTCGATTATAGCCTGTGCAATTCTATTCATTTATATCTAAAAAAACTGTTTTACAACCATTTGGTTTTATGGCAAATTCTCCGTTCCAATCATCAGTCTTATTTGTTGTTGTATAGTTTATTTCTCTTGCCATATAACTATAATTTCCGGTCGCCATTCTAAAACTTAAACCTATTCCAAAGGTATCTGGACATGAACAAGTATTGGTATCATATACAGAACCCGCATTTAAAGTATCAATTATTGTATTTTCAACTGATATTTCAATGGAAAATGGACAATTAATCATATATGAATTTGTACAAAATAAAACTTTTCCTTTTTCAATTTGGATTAAGGTGTCGGTAGAAAGAGAGATGTCAAGATGAAATTCAAATGTATCCCTTTGATAAGCATGTTCTGATTCAATTATTTTAAATTCTTGTTTACCGTAATCTATACCTGAAATAGTAAACTCAAGATTATGTTTACAAAAACAATAAGTATAAGGTCCTAAATCAATTTCTTTCAAGTTAATAACATCATTATTTTTTGTCAATTCTACATCTGCTTTCCCTGTATCTGAACAACAAAATTCAGCTCCGTAATGAATTACTTTTAATTTATTGTCATCTATCATCTTTAAATGAAGCCTTGTATTGTCAACACTGTCAATGCAACTACTAAGTGTTAAATCAGTTATCTTTAAATCCGATATATCTTGATTATTATCATTTTCTTTTTCGCAACCAAAAAGAATAATGGTGAACGTAATTATAATGCCAGTGAGTACATTTAAAAAATATTGGACTTTCATCGTTTTATGTTTTTAATTATTAAATTTCATTTTTTTCGGTCAGATTTAATATTCCGCTATTTCAATTATTCCTTTATCAAATATAGTATCGTTTATTTCTCTTGGATCACTTAGAATAATCTGCCAATAATATTCGTTGTCAGATATATTATCAAAATAATAATCAAAAGTATAATAACAATAGCACTTGCAATAGCAATTGTTTGGATTTGGGCACGTATCAGTAATTGATATAAAAATTGAATCATTATTAGAACTACAATTCGTAATAAATGGAGCACAGCATATATAATTTAACCCTACAGAAATTTGTAAAGAATCGTTTGACATGTTTATAATTACTGTATCATTTCTTTCTTCACCTGCCTCTATATTTTCCATAGTTGCTTTGTTATTACAGCCACCTAAATCAGATTTTAAAAAGTGGATGTGTTTTGTGCTATCTTGTTTTTGATCCTCATTAATAGTAGAGTTATTTTTCTCTTCGCAACCTAAAAGAATAATAGTGGAACAAATTATAATGCCAGTGAGTATTTCAAAAACGTATTTAATTTTCATAATTTTATGTTTTTAGTGTAAATTATTATTATATCTCATTATGATGTACAAAATACTTAATGGGTTGTTTTTACATTGGCTACAACGTTTTGCAGCTAAGAAACGTGGGGCATTTCGGAGTACTTTCCTGTCCGCCTGTGACAAGGTAGCCACGAAGAAGGAACCTTGCGGAAACCACTGTCCGCCCCATGTTTTCTTAGGTGCTGTTGTGTGCATGTGGGGCACTTTTCAGTCGTTCCTAATCTCAAAACTGTCAGAGTATGTTTTCTGCTTTATTTCTTTTACAGAAAACCCATAATTAACTACGAATCGAAATTTGTTAAATCTATCAAAGTAGTCGTTAGGCAGGTCTTTGAATTGATGTACAATTTTATTTTCTTGACCATTCGCTAATTTTAGAATCTTTGACGATTTTGAAAGCGGTCTGCTTATGTCATTAATTGTTTCTCGCCATTTTTCGTCAATATAGCTTTCAAGTCCAATGAAGTAGAAAACTGTATCAGAAAAGTGATTTTTGATTTTAAACTCTATTCTGTCAGAAGAGTTGTAAGCTTTGTTTAAATTACTAAACTCAATATTAGTAGTGTCATGCCCATTGAAACAAGCCACAATGGTTGATAAGATTAAAATTATAATACTTTTCATAGCAATATTATTGATCTGTTTCACCATAAGTTGATGTTGAAGGCGTTGCGTAATCTACTTGAACTTCAATTAAGTCGTTTTCCTTTTGGTAATCCAACAAGACATCAAAGAAGTCTTGTTCACACTCAATACAACCATGAGTATAACCCTTCTCTGAATCGTGGAGATAAAAAGCATATCTCCCTTGTGTGTTGGTTTGGGGATCCGGGTCAAGTTTTGCTCTTATAGTTCCCCAGCCGGGGTAGGTATAGGTTTCTCCACTTCTTGTAGTGAAACTTTCAGGAATTTGTTCTATACCTCCTTCCGGATTAGATAGTAACTGTCCGGTATTAGGGTCTGCTTTAGCTACTCTCAAATGACTTTTGGTTAGATCAATTGAATATTTCCCTTCTGGAGTCGGTCCGGCATTTTTTACGCCTTGATACTGAGCCTGTTGATACCCAGGCATACCAGAAGTTGCTTTAAAAGTATATTTCACTTCACTTTTATCGCCATAATCTCCACCATACCATACCACCTTTTGACCATTGTATAAAACCCAGTCGCGACCATCGGGGTCAATAAAAAGAATGGGGTTGTTCCCAGAGAAGTGAAATGGGGAATAACTTACGCTACTGTCTGCCAACGGGTCAACAGACCACCATTTGGATTGGGTGGGTTTTAAGGCGACTTGATTAACTAAAGAATCATTTTGTCCATAATAAGATAATGTCAAGCTTTCAACATCAAAGTTGATATATTTTATTTGTCCTGTAGTGTCCGGATTGGGTATTTTAAATTTTGAATAATCATGCTTTAATTCCAGCATTGGAATGTCTTTTGTATTGTTCGCAAAGTCGTCAAAGGGTGTTTGAGCGATTGCCGAAACTTGTATAGCCAATAATCCAGCGATAAAAAAGATTTTTACTGTTTTCATTGTTTCTGTTTTTTAGATTATTTTGATTTTACTGTTTTTCCTTTTCAGAGTTGATTTCCAAAACTTTTTGCTTGTATTGTTCAGGCGTTAATGTCGTGTAGCCCATTTCGCGAATATAAATTTCGGTTTTTTCCATTTCTTTAAATTGTTTAACCAATTCAGGGTAAGGATCAATTTGTTTATAATCATTCAATCCTTTTGCCTCCATGTCCTTGTCCAAGGTATATTTGAGATAATCCAGTTTATAGAGTTGCAATAAGCTGTTTGGGTAATATTTTAGTCCGGCTTCGTAACATTTTCGGGTAAATTCACCAGGTATGTTATCGTGCTTCTGATAGTAATATTCAATCAAGTCCGTCAGACAAAGGGCAACTGATTCCTTTTGGTCAAGTGGTTTCATATATAGGCCACTTTGCATCCCGGCATCTGTCACGTTAAACGATTCCATTATGAATGTTGTCCGGGAATAAGTTCCGCTGGTCAATTCAAGGTTCCACCATTTTCCTTTTTCGTCTTTATGCTTAATAAATAAATGTAATGGAGCGGTTGCCAAATATGCTTCAACATTAACCCGGTTAGCCAATATTTTGAAATAATACGGCAGCGAATGGCAATTTCCTTTTTTCGTGTCTAAAAGATTTGTTACAAGAAAACTTGTAAAATCTTTATCGCCCATGAAGTTTTCAAAGTCATATTGATAAGGTTGGTAATTATTTTCCGGTATTGCCTGTGTCATGTATGTAAATACTGCCCAAAGTCCTGCTATTGGAACATGACGTAGCTGTGCTTTTTCAATCATGCTTGTTAGTTGTGTTTCCGCTTTGTCAATTTCCGTTACATATTGCTCATAATTAAGTTGCCCGTCCATTAACGCATTCTCTACAAGGAAAACAGCTCTTTCAAAACTCAATCTTTGTTCACCGTCAAGCATTTTTTTGATTTCTGTGACTTCCTTGTTAAAATGATACATAGAGTCAATTTCCGGTGAATTAGGGTTCTCTGTTTTTTCTTCCTTTTTTGGAACAGTGTCAGTGATCACCTTTTTGGTTTCTGTTAACGAAGTCATAGAGGCCTGAACGCTCGCTGATTTCTCAGGAACAGTATCCTTTTGCGTGTCACGGTTGAATAATGCAAATGCTGTCAATGCCGCTGTCAGTGTCAGCAGTGTCGAAATGATTGTCAATGTCCTGATTTTCATTTTTTATTCTTTTCATTTTTTCTCCGTCACTGTCAACGGAGTACTTCAGTGTCTTGTGCCCTATTGCACACAACAAATCTACAACGCCATTGTCGTTATATCTGTTATATGAGTCATAAACACACATATTTATTTCTACAAATATAACATAAACAGGCCGATAACCCAAAAATTATCCGTTTGTAAACGGAATTATGCAGAAGGGTGTCCGTTTTGCTCATCTTCCGGCAGGGAGGGGAGAGGGTGGTGTTGATGGGTATTGAACTGTCAGGTACGTGCACGAGGATACGAAGGGCAGGAGCGTAGCTCGAGTACGCCTGGTGGTGTGAGAGGTTCTCCGGTAGGGTAAAAGCCTGTCGCGAGGCTCGATTAGCAAACATTATTTTTTTCTGCTATAATGATATTATTCCATTTTCAATTTTAAAGCTGTAAAGAACTGAAGTATCAACAGGTTTCCCATTTACTGTCCCAGCTTCCCAATTTTTCATTTTTGAAAAAATGGCTACTATTTGTTTATCAAGTTCAGGACTTTGGGTTTTATTGTCTATTTCACACCTTACCATTTTTCCTTCGCAATTAATAATTAAATTTACCATCCCTTTGTCATTATAATCAGGATTATCTTTGAGGAAAGCTACTTCATTATTTAATTTTTTTTCTAATTCTTCATCTGTCATAGGGGCTTTTGCTTTTATTTGTCCGTTCCCGGGAAAGGGTAAAATTGCAATGACGTTTGAATTGTCACATACTCCAGGAATAGGTTCGTTGACTTGCATGGTAGCAATCATGTTATTCGTTGAACTGTTTTTTGTAGTAGAACAGCCAATCAAAGAAATAAAAGCAATGGTTACGATAATTGATCTATACATATTAATAATTTTAAATTTTAGTATTGTTTCCAAATGTTTACAATAACCTCACATATACACATTATTTTACTCACATCCCCCCATACAATTCATTATTATACAAATATAACATAAACAGGCAGATAACCCCAAAAATACCCGTTTATATACGGCAACATACAAAAGGGATTTTGTCCCCGTTTCCCACGAACGTTGAAAACAAAACGGTTCATTGTAAAAAATATAAACCATAAATCAGGAGATATTCTTCATTTTCTTATTTTTGAGAAATAAATATTTACGCAATGGATTCAATGTATTAAAAGATGTTTACAGCAACTTGTTTTTTAAAGAATGGTTCGATATAATGGTAACGGAAAATAAAAATTTTAAAAAATGAAATTTGCAACTCTGAAATTATGTATATCATTTTGTTTGATGCTTTTATTTATGTCGGGTTGTTATACACTGAGGCCCGATAACATAAAATACAATAAAGAAAAAAAAGTATATGAATATGAAAAGTACAATCATTCTTTTATTTTAAGAGATAGCAACCATCAACTGGTTAATGACACAAATATTACAAGATTTAAGCATCAATTAAAGGAAAATAATTATCGATATCCCAAAAATAAACGACAGGAACATTCAGATTATATTAAGAATTCCGATCTGATTTTAACCAAAAAATATTCTAACATCTCATCAAGTATTTTACAGGAAGAATATAAAGATGCCTTAAAAGAAATTGAGGCATTAAAAAATATATATCCTGATATCACATATTATTCTGATATCTTATTTCTCGAAGCATATTCTAACGAACAATTAAAACGAGAAGATTCTGCAAGATTATTGTATTCTGATTTTTTAGATTATTCATCCGGGAAATATTCTGACAGGTTTCGGGGATACCGGGATTATGACAAGAATGATTCGTTGTGGATATTCCAAAGAAATTATTCCAGGCATTTTTTATCGGGCAAAAATCCTGTAATCTCGCGAGACATATTTAAAATATTAGAACCCAGGTATTATTACAGCAGTTTTCATCCTGGCTATACGCTTAATAGAGAAGACCTGTCTCCGGGATCAAATGCATATTTATGGTTTTGGTTTGGCTATACCTTTGTTGATCATTTTTCCTTCGATATTATGTACTATCGTAAGATTAATTATCGGTTTGATATTTATACCAATGTCTATTATTCAGAAGATAGTTGGGGGATAAATATAGCCTTTCCTTTTCAAATTGAAAAAACATACGATAATAGATTAGGGTTTAAAATGACCCCCTTTGTAAATTTTGCCCGTATTGACAGTTTAACTTATGAAAATAATGATTATCATATTGGCCAAAGTGTATTAAATGGAGGTGCAAGATTCTCTGTTGGATATTATTTTATACAAAAATTATCCATTGGTGCATACTATACCCATAATATTTTCAATAAACAAAACCCTTTAAGGTTAACGAAGTCAAATGTTGACATATGGTGGAAAAATGACTATGATGTAAGTTTATATTATAACATATGTAAAACATTTAATATTAAGACAGGGCTCCATAATGGAGGGTTTGCAGCAGGACTGGTGTATAGTGGATTGGAAATTAGCTATGACATTACCAATTCAAAATTTATTTTTGGAATGAATTTTTATTAAAGAATACGTACAGAAGATAAACCGAGCCATGCCTAAAATATTAGTCACGCTCGTGGATTATTATTAATACGCTTTTCGCGATGTGAACGTCAAAATATAAACTCATGGCTAAGCTATCTGACCATTAAACCAAGCGAAGCGTTCTCCTGAACGAAGAGAATAAAATAAAAAGATAAATTGATGAAATTCCCGTTTCCCATAGCGCCCCCACTACGGACTTTAAGCATAACATCCTAAAACAATCACATCATCCTCAAGCCAAAGCGTCCGCGATATCCTCTTTCAGATCCTGGATGTCTTCAATACCAACAGCCAGGCGTATCATGGTATCACGGACACCCAATTGCTGTTTTGTCCGGGCATCGAACTCGCAAAAAATGGTTGAAGAAGGATGGATGACGAGGGTCTTGTTGTCATTCAGGTTGGTTGCCTTGCGGATGATGTTGAGCTTGTTCATAAAGCGGTAGCAGGACGCTTTGGAGTCGAGGTCAAACGTGAGAATGGCCCCGGCATAAGAAAATTGTCGTTTGCTTACCTCATAATATTGTGAAGTCTTTAAGCCGGGGTAATTGACAGATTGTACCCCCGGGTGGTGTTTCAGGTATTCGGCGAGCGCCAAAGTGTTTTCGCATGATTTGCCTGCCCTGAGCATCAAGGTTTCCAGCCCTAATGCCTGGAGAAATGCATTGTGTGGAGACAGGCATGCTCCAATGTTTTTAGACACCTCTTTTCTTAGCTTTGTCAGCAAGGCCGAGGGTTCTGCATGTTGGGTGATGTGCGATATCTTTTTGTTTCGCTTCCATTCATACGTGCCATTGTCAATGATGGCACCTCCCATGGACGTGGCACCCCCGGAAATATATTTCGTGTTGGAAATCACCTCAACATCCACCCCGTGCGCTTTTGAATTGAATAAACCGGGCGGTGTCAGCGTGGTGTCGGCAATCAGTGGTAGCTGGTGCTTGTCCGCGATGCCGTGTAATAACTCAATATTGGCAACCTCTAATTGCGGGTTGGTGATGGTTTCAAAAAAAATGGCCCGCGTGTTGTGGTCTGTATTTTTCTCTATCTCTTCCGGGTTGCCCAGGTCAACAAACCGGGGTTCTATGCCTACAGAACCAAACACTGAATTCAGTAAAGAATAAGTATTGCCAAATAAATAATGAGAAGTGATGATATTATCGCCCTGCGACATGATGGCCAGCACCAGGTTCGTGATGGCGGCCATTCCCGACGAATAGGCAATGGTGCCTGCCGCGTTCGTGAGCGCGGTTAATACATGTTCAAAATGTTCCACCGTGGGATTTGTAAGCCTGCTGTACACGTGCCCGGGAGTAGTTCCGTTGAAAGCCTGTTCCAGCGCTTCTGCTGTTTCATATTCAAAAGCAGCTGTATCATAAACAGGCATGCGCAACGCGCCATACACATCGGGTTTGGAATACCTGGTATGCAACGCGCGGGTTGTGAAGGAATATTTTTTCATGTTATATTTTATATTTTTTGTTTTTACGTTTACGCGTTTATAGGTTTTATAGGAGGTATAGTGGGATCGTGATAAAAGCGTGTTAGCTCTTGTATCTTCTATCCCTTTATTTCCCCTGTCCTGATTTCTCACCGCTTAGCGGGCCGTTTCTGCCTATGCCCTTACGGTTTGGCAAGATAGCCATTATTTTAAAAAAACAAAACACTTCCATTATTTTGTGTCAGACGGGCATGTATTTTTTGAAATGATCATCACGTGTTTTTTGGGCCTCAAGATGATCGAGCGTGTCGTGATGTTGATATTTGACTCGAACAGCTCCTGCCGGGGCATCCGAGTAATAAGCGGTGACGCGGGCTGCCGGTTCAATGTCAGAATACGAGATACTGTCTTTGTTAAACTCTATTTTATCGGGAATAGGGAGTGAGTCCGGGATTTCTATTTTAGTTGTTAACTCTCTGTTTAATAATAAATTGATGTCAGCTTGCAACCGTTTTTGATGGTCTTTAAGCTCTTGATTTTTCGTGATCAGTTCTTTTCTGCTCATTTGAATATCTAAAACATCTACCATATCAGATCGGTGGTTTTCATAATTGATAACAGCAGTGTTTTCAAGTGTTTTTAATAATTCTATTTCCTGCTGGTTGAAATTTATTTTTTGTTTGTTTTGATATAACATATACCAGTATCTGTTGAACAGAAACAGGATGTAGTTCCTTTTAGCATAATAATTTTCGAGTTCAGCTTTGGCTGCCAGGGCTGCTTGTTTACCTTCTGCTTTTAACGTTCCAAACCACGGGAACATTTGTTTTACGGAAATTCTGAGCTCCTGTGCACCTAAGCGTGTTTCTATAGGGCTTATTCCATAACCGGCTGACAGGGTTGGGTCAGGTAATGATTTTGCCTGCGGAACCTTTTTCAATGCTGCCTCATATTTTTTATAAGCTGCCTGGATAGACGGGTTGCTGTCAATTGCCATTTCATAATACCGGTTTAATGCGATGGTATCTGTTTTTTGCGCTTTCCCCTGGATAGAAGTTATGACAATGATGATTAATACTACAGGTACCAGTATTGATAACCGTTTTGAAGCCCTGATTTGATTTTGATAATTGCCAGCAAATTGATAAGAAATTCCGGCGGGCACTTTCAGCCTTCCTTCTTTTATTTTGTTGTTGAGGTATTCCCGGGCATTGCTTACTACCTGACCTTCAGAATATCCTTGGTTTGTGCCGAATGTAATATAATTAACCAAAAAAGTGTTTTCGCTTTTTATGACCTGGGGGCCTCTTACGTATTCAATTGAAGCTAATTCTGCCAAAGGGATAGATTGTTCTTTGGAAACCGGGATTAAGATGTTTTGTAGTTCTTCAGGATTATTCCTAAGCTCACGCGGATACCGTACCCGTACTCCAAACCTGTTTCGCCCTTCTACTGTTTTGGATAGCTGCACACCACCTATGGCTACTTCAATATAATTCTGCAATTTATTAATTGTCAGTTCGTACCTGGCAATGGCTTCCCGGTTAATTTTGATTTCTATATATGGTTTCCCAATGACCCTGTTTGCATATACAGTTTTTCCTTTTACCCCTTCTATATTTTTTAATTCACTTTCGAGGTTAAGACTAAATTGTTCAATGGTTTTCAGGTCGGGCCCGAAGACTTTTATTCCCATGGGAGCCCGCATTCCTGTTTGGAGCATCACCAGGCGTGTCTCGATGGGCTGCAATTTAGGTGCCAAAGTAACACCCTGGAAATCTGTTACATTGACTATTTCATTCCAGATATCATCCGGGGAATGGATATGGTTTCTCCATTGACGATAATATTCGCCTTCAGGGTCGGGCATAAGGTTTCCACTTGTGTCACGTGAAAATTATCCATCTTTGTTAACAGCGTATCGTATACGCCTCCCCTCTTCATCGGTTTTATATTCACTTTTATAGTTGATAATATTTTCATACATGGAGATTGGTGCCGGATCTAATGAAGACTGTACGCGGCCAAGTTTACCAACAACACTTTTAATTTCAGGGATGTTTTCTACAGCCATATCCATCTTTTGCAGTATTTGTTTATTTTCTTGTATGTCTGCATGGGGCATAGATGTTGGCATTAGCAGAAAAGCCCCTTCATCAAGCGAGGGCATAAATTCGCTTCCAATCCCAGGGAATGTTTTGTCCAGGCCCTTCCACGGGTTGGTTTCCCTTAGCTCAATGTTAACTGCCTGAAAACCATTTGCTATAAAACCGAACATGCTGTTAAACCCTATCCACGTAAGAAGCCCAAAAAGAATAAGGATTATAGGAATGACGATGATTAATTTAGCATGATAAATTGCCCAACGCAATATTGCTTTATAGTAATAGATTATGAGAGTAAAAAAGGCAAGTAATGTGATGACAATGAGAAAAATAAATAAATAATTAGTCATTAATGAGCGAGCCGGGCCCAGTGGGAGCCATTCTTTCGTTAAAAAGAAAATACCGCTTAAAGCAATGAGTATAATGTTTAAGTAATTGATTTGACGATTGTATTGGCGAT
>CAYMKE010000079.1:0-12558 GCA_964390955.1 uncultured Bacteroidales bacterium
GTTTAGAGGTTTAGAGGTTTAGAGGGCGTGTGGGATTATTTCGATAACTTTTCCAAAGTTTAAAACGTTGGAAAAGTTCATTTATCATATCCTTTCTACCTTTCTTTCCCTTTTATAATCATGCGTGTGTGTAATTTTTGATTATTCATACAAAATACAATTTTCAGGCCATTTTTTACTCCATCAAGATAATAAATGTTTAAAATCTTCTTCGGTAAAATCTTTAAAAGGATTTTTATTGTGCATCATTTCATCAGTTAATCCTTTTTTATATTCCTGCAAGTTAAGAATCTTTTCTTCAATACTATCCTTTACAATAAATTTATATGCCAATACATTCCTGTTTTGTCCGATCCTGTGAGTTCTGTTTATCGCCTGGCTTTCTACAGCAGGATTCCACCAGGGGTCTATAATAAAAACATAATCTGCAGAAGTAAGGTTCAGGCCTGTCCCGCCGGCTTTTATTGATATCAGAAACACCTTTATATCATCATGTTTCTGAAATTCTTTTATCTTCTTTTTACGTTGTTTTTCATTTGCATTGCCAGTCAAATATTCATATCTGATATTATTCTCCTCAAAATACGCTTTAAATAAATTCAAATGTTTTACAAAACTGGAATAAATCAATACTTTATGGTTCTCACTAATTAATTTATGAATGCTTCTGATGACTTCATCAAATTTACCGGATTCATCTGCATTTTCATTATTAATCAATTTCGGATGATTAGCCAGCAACCTGAGCCTCATCAAACCATTTAAAATAATAAAGCTTGCTTTATCTTTTCCTTTTTTCTCAATATTTTGTAAAATCAGGTTCCGAATTGATGATTTTTCTTTTTCATATAATGCCCGTTGACGTTCGCTCATCTCACAATAATATATTTTAACAGACAGGTCGGGCAGGTCCTTTGCAACAGAACCTTTAGTCCGCCGCAAAATAAAAGGTTCTATTAATTTATGAAGCTTATCTTTTTGTGTTTCATCCTGATTTTTTTCAACCGGAGAGACAAAATATTGCTTGAAAAAATGTATGTTTCCTAATAACCCGTTATTCAAAAATGACATTTGAGACCATAAATCAATCAATGAATTTTCAACTGGTGTGCCTGTTAAAGCCAACCGATACTCTGAATTGATTTTTTTCACAGAGCGGTAAACTTTAGAACCGGGATTTTTGATCATCTGGCTTTCGTCAAGAATCACATAAAAAAAAGGAAATGTTTCTAATATATTTATATCATTCCGTATAACACCATAAGTCGTCAGGATAACATCATAATCAGCAAACTTATTAAAATTCTGTTCTCTTTTATAACCCATATATTTAAAATACCGTAACCCCGGAGCAAATTTTTTTATTTCATCTTCCCAATTATGTATAAGAGAAAGGGGCATGACAATAAGCGAAGTTTTAAATGGAACAGAGGCTTCATCTTCAATTGCAACAGTATCAAAAAGCATCAATTGTTTTTCTACAGGCTTCGTTTGTCTGATATCTTTCCCGAAATCTTTACTTTTAATGAATTCTTCTTTAAATTTCATCAGTAACGCTATCACCTGTAGGGTTTTTCCAAGCCCCATGTCATCTGCAAGGCAGCCACCCAAATTATTTTCATAAAGGTAATTCATCCAGTTAAACCCTTGCAATTGATAGGGCCTTAATTGTGCATTAATCCCTTTGGGAACCCGTTTGTAATGTATGTTTTTTATATTAAAATTATCATATTTTTTAAGCTTATTACTTATAAATTTAT
The DNA here is from genome assembly GCA_964390955.1 of uncultured Bacteroidales bacterium. Taxonomy (GTDB): domain Bacteria; phylum Bacteroidota; class Bacteroidia; order Bacteroidales; family JBBRXJ01; genus CAYMKE01. The sequence goes on from CAYMKE010000079.1 coordinate 1,761, forward strand.
CATTCAACGATCTGATTAAAGTAAAATGGTGTTTATTGAGTTTAACCGATTTTCTTGTATTTTTCCCAAATTTAAGAAGGTCCTCATATTTCGAAAACCATTCTTCCGGTATCAATGCAATTTTACCGTCTGGCAAAACAAATTCCCGTGTCCCGTTTAATATATGGTCTCTTAAGTTAATAAACGGGATTTCATATCCATTAAACTGAACATTTCCATAAACATCAAACCAATCCTTTTCTTTTTTTACCTTGAAATTAATTTCAGGCCTTCCAATTACAAATGTATTTTCCGGATTCTGTACAATCTTAATTTTTTTTTCTTCCAACAATTCTTTATGCTCGCTTAACCACGTAATAATTTGGTATTTTGCTTCCCCGTTTTCAACGATTGTTTGTTGTTTGTCAGATAAAACATATAATGCTCCCTGTTTATGAATAAATCCCAATTTTTGAATGAATTCAATTATTTCTTGTTCCCATTGTTTATTCCTGTTTATCTTGACAAATTTATAATCATCGTGGTCTTTCTTTAAAATAACTTTATTCCCGTTTGTATCATTGCTTAAAAATTCAACATCATCATAATAATAAGACAACTGAATCAATGGGCTTTCAGAAAAATCACTATTCAGGTTAAACACGGCATTTCTTTCAGTTTCGGGAGTTTCAATATCAAACCCTTTGGCATTAACATTATAATTTCTAATAGCATTTAAAATAAAGGTCTCAAAATATTTTTTTTCACTTTGAGGAGGGATTTCTACAAATTTTTTAGTGAAAAAAGGAATTAATTTTTTACTGTCAATTTGTTCATTAAATGAAAACAGTATATTTTCCAAAAGAAGCCAACAAGGCTTATGTGTAATAAATGTATATTTTTTACCTGTTAAAGAAATATCTTTTTCAAGATGCTTAATGTTTAAAAAATATTTTGTATTTGAATTCTCCCGGATAAAATTAAATACAACATCAGCCGGTTCTTTAACAACCTTTATTGGCTTTTCACTGATTGCGTCCTTTTTTCTGCCTTTAAAATAAATTGGAATATCATGTTTTTTTATTATTTTAATCCCTTCTATCAACCGCCTTTCTACATAAGGCCTTATAACTTTCTGAAAATATTCCGGTTTTAAATGCTTAAAAAAATCTTTTGACTTTTGATTGTTTTTACTGAATTTTTTAACTAAAACATCTTCACTATAATCATTTATTATTTCTATAAGCTGAATTTCACAATCATTTAATACAATATCATAATCGTACACTGTGTTCATATTGACTTTCCTGAATGATAAGCTAAATTCATCTAATTCATTCAGGCTTACAACATACGCCTCAACAACTACGCCAACATCATCATTTTTTGATAATGCAAAAACCATTCGCCTCTTTTTAAATTCTTTTTTCATCCGATAACTTATTTAATCATGGACGGTTCATCTGTTTATTTTTTTATTTAAAAATATGCACAAATTGATATATTAATGCAACGAAAGTAAAGACATTTTGATAAAACTCCAAAATTATTTTACAAATTAACACATATTGGGACTACTTCATAACATCCCCAAAAACAAAAGATTAAAAATTTTTTTATTAATATTGTGAGTTTTTTATTTTATTTTGTTATTTTTAAAAAGATTTAATTTGGGAATATGATTGAATTATAATATATTCGTAATTTAAATAAATCAGGATTATTTTAATATAAAAACAGCCATGTTTAAATTTATAAACTCCCATATAGCCTTTAGTTTAATTGGATTTTTTATTTTTATCTTACCAATTAACAGCTTTGCTGACTCCAGTGAAAAAAACTTTAAAAAAATTTTTACAGAAGGAAATTACTTTTATTACCGGGAAGATTATAAAGACGCATTATCTCTTTTTAAACAACTATATAAAGAACAACCGGATAATGCAAATATTAATTATAAAATCGGAAGCTGTTATTTAAATATTCCGACCTTGCCAAATGAACAAGCCATTCCATATCTTGAACAAGCTGTAAAAAATATAACAAAAAATTATAAAGAAGGTTCGCACCAGGAAGAAGCTGCCCCGATTGATGCTTATTTTTATCTTGGGGAAGCTTATCATGTTAACAACAAGCTGGAAAAAGCACAGTCTACATATAAAAAATACAAAGAATTAATAGAAGTAAAAGATATTGCAACTATTGATTATATAAACAAACAAATAGAGGCGTGCAATATTGCTAAAGAATTTATGGATAACCCGGTACAATGCAAAAAAATCCCCTTAAATGATTCATTTAATTTGCCTCCTGAATCGTTTAACCTGTTGTTTTCGGGAGATGGGAACACAATGGTATATATGACGCATGAACCTTTTTATGATGCCATCCAGTATGCAAAAAAAGAAAATAAAAAATGGCATGATCATAAAAACATCATGTTTGATCTTGGAGTTGATGATAAATTCTATGTTACTTCAATTTCATTTGACGGAGATCAAATATTTCTATATGAAGACAATACGTTTAACAGGGATTTATATTATAGTGAATTTAAAGAAGGAAAATGGACAAAAGTTCAACCCATTGACGAAGGAAATATAAATACAAAATACTGGGAATCACATCCTTTTATATCCCCTGATGGAAACTTTTTATATTTTGTCAGCAACCGCCCGGGAGGAATCGGAGCTGCTGATATTTATAAATCTCCAAAAATAAATGGCCAGTGGGGCCCCCCTGTAAACCTCGGAAAACCTATTAATACCCCTTTTAATGAAGATACACCTTTTTTAACCAATGATAAAAAAACATTATTCTTCGGTTCACAGGGGCACGTTAATATGGGGGGATATGATATATTTTATTCTAATTTCTCAGACAGTGCCTGGAGCGAACCTCTAAACATAGGTTTCCCCATTAATTCAACTGACGATGATCTGTTTTATGTTCCAAGAAATAATGGATTAAAAGGATACAAGGCTGAACTTGTTTCATCAGGCATTTTTAATATTATTCAATACAATATTGGAGAAAGCGATGTTGAACTGATCACCATTAAAGGAAAAATTAAATTGGATGATAATGAAACTGAATTTGACAATTCGTTTCGTATATTCTTTATTAACTCTGATAATGACACAGTGGCTATTGATAGTACTGTAGAAAATGGCGAATACAGCCAGCAAGTGGCCAGAGATCAATACAAAGTAGTTATTTCAGGAGATAATTATACAACAAAAACAATAAACATAATACCTTCTGAAAACAAAGAACAAAACATATATGCATCTAATGTTACCCTGGAACCAGAAGAAATAACTACAGGAGATTATTTATCCATAAAAATACTTCTTTTTAACTTTGGTGAAAATCAATTAAACCGCGAATCAAAAATTGAGCTCGAACGAATATATAATTATCTTAAAGAAGATACATCGCTACACATTGAAGTGACCGGGTTCACAGATTCACGCGGGCCATCTGAATACAACCGCGCTTTGTCCATTAATCGATCTGAATCCGTCATTAATTATCTTACTAAGAAAGGAATTTCACCAGATCGTTTTGTCATTTCAGGAAAAGGAGAAGATGAGAATATAGCGCTCAACAAAAATCCGGATGGAACAGATAATCCTACCGGAAGAAAATACAACAGGCGTGTTGAACTAAAAGTATTAAAAGCAAAAGACAATAACAGAATAAAACATATTGACGATATACCTGAAAAAGTAAAAACAAACAATTATGACCTCTATACTGTATTTTTTGCTAAATCTAAAATTAAATTATTGGAATCGCAGGTAAAAGGCCTCATTAATAGTAAATATGAAATCATGCTTCATAAAGTTAATAATGATTATATTTATACTGCGGGAATTTTCTTTGAAAAATCACAAGCCATGGATTTACTCAATAAGGTCACAGATATGGGATTCTCAGAAGCTGAAATCGTCAATAAAGGAGAGTACTCTAAATTAACAAGCAGTTCGCTTGACAAAAACATTACATATCAATATACCATTCAATTAGGCAAAGCCAAAAATTTATCTAATATATCCAGATGCCTTCACCTGGGGACCATTTCTGTACATTATGGAGTTGACGGATTTTACAGATGTTTAATGGGAGACTATATTAATTTATCTGAAGCACAACAAACCTTAAACCAATTAATCAGGCTTGGCTTTAAAAATGCTCTAATCATAAACAAAAACAGCCTGGCAGGTTCCGAACGGAAATTTATTGATGATGATTATATAAAACATTAAAAAGCGATAGTATAAAATCCGAATACTGATCAGAATTATCCTGGTGAATATTAAAACAGATATTTCTATAAGCGTTTATATATCATGAAGAATGATCTTAAAAGTCGAGTGTAAGCTTATTTTTTAATCCTGCATTGCAAAAAACATATAAAATGTCGGCATGATAAACCAACATGATATTGAATTAATGTCACCAGCCGGATCTTTTGAGTCGTTAGCCGCTGCGATTCAAGGAGGTGCAGATGCTGTATATGTTGGGATTGAAAAACTCAATATGCGTGCCCGGTCATCTTTTAACTTCACAACAGATGATTTGGAACAAATCGTGGCAATATGCAAGCAACATAATATTAAAGCATATTTAACCCTGAATACTGTAATTTATGAAAGCGAACTGGCAGAAGCCAAAAAAATTATTGACCTGGCTTATCAAAAGGGTGTTTCTGCTGTCATTGCTACAGACCATGCAATAATCAACCATGCATATCAAACAGGGATGAGCGTTCATATTTCAACACAAACCAATATTTCCAACAGCGAAAGTGTTCGTTTTTATGCACAATATGCAGATGTGTTAGTCCTTGCAAGAGAATTAACCCTTGATCAAATTAAATCCATTTCACAAACCATAGACAAAGAAAATATCAAAGGCCCTTCCGGGTATCCGGTAAAACTTGAGTTATTTGTTCATGGCGCTCTCTGCATGGCCATTTCCGGAAAATGCTACATAAGTCTTCATCAATACAATTATTCGGCGAACAGGGGCGCATGCCTGCAAGCCTGCCGGAGAGGATATACCGTGACAGAAAAAGAAACAGGGAAAGAACTTGATATTGAAAATGAATACATCATGTCACCCAAAGATATATGTACCATTCACTTTCTTAACAAAATACTGGATTCCGGAATTAAAATATTAAAAATTGAAGGCCGCGCCAGATCGGCAGAATATGTTAAAACGACAACCCGCTGTTATCGTGAAGCCATTGATGCATATAAAGCCGGCTCATTTTCTAAAGAAAAAATTAACATCTGGCAAAAACAACTCTCAACTGTATTTAACAGGGGATTTTGGGATGGTTATTATCTCGGACAAAAAATTGGCGAATGGAGTGATGTATATGGCTCCAAATCCGTTAAAAGAAAAGAATATACAGGAAAAGTCAATAATTATTTTACAAAAATAAAGGTTGCAGAAATCATCATCGAAACCGGTTATATACAGGAAGGCGAAGATATTTTAATTATTGGTTCCACAACCGGTATCATTGAAATGCAGGTAAAAGAAATAAGAGTTGACAGGAAAAAAGTCAAATCAGCAAAAAAAGGAGATGTTTGCTCTATTCCGGTTTCCACGTTTTTAAGAAGGTCAGATAAGGTATATAAATGGATTGAACGCTAGTGTCATCTTTTATTCATTTCATTGAGATACTTTTCCCGAAGTATTCCAGCTCTTCCTTTATCAATTTTTTCATCATAAATCCTTATCATATCCATAACCCCGGATTTCCTGTACATCATCCCCAATGCAGCATCAAAACTTCTATTGACGATATTGTTTTTTACCCGGCTGGTTATTTCTTCAAAATAATCCCATTCAAGCCGATGGGGTATGCTTAAATAACAAATAGGAAATTCCAGGTCTTTATAAATTCCATCGTTCCATTCCTGCACATCAAACGTCCTGTAAATTTTTATAATAGCTGACATTTGTACCTTCCTCCGTTTTTTAAACTCAATTCCTTCTTTTATAAATAATTCCTGTATTTTTTCTAAATTCTGATATTGCTGTAATTGAGCTACCCTGATTGCTATATAATGATTATTATTAAAAGAAAGTTCAGCATAAGTAAAACTGCAAGGAAATGAAACCTTCGCTTTAACTTTTTGGCTAACACGTATAATAAATTCTTTGGAATATTGTTTTTCAGTAATTATAAACATTGAACGGGGAGCCAAAACATCGGGCATGGTACGTTCATAATATGCGGGAAAAGGCTCTATGGTATGAAGCACAAAAGAATTAGATACGACATTATGTTCAATCGTATTCAATTTTTCAATCTTCGTAACATATCCAAATGCTTCTATTCTGCAATCCACAAAAAATATTATTTACAATGTATTAACCTGCTTCTTTCAATGATTCTGCCAATACAATAATATTATTGTTATTTACTTCAATGATTCCCCCGCCTGTTAATACAAATTTTATGGTTTTCTCGTCTTCTGTGATGATTTTGATCTTTCCGTTTTCCAGTGTTGAAATTATGGGTGCATGGTTATGCAATACTTCAAAAAGCCCTTCGCTTCCGGGTACTTGTATTAAAGAGATGTTCCCAGTATATTTTTTTTCTTCAGGTGTAATAATTTCCAAATACATAACCAAATATTGTTTTATAATTTACCGGAAAGTATTTTTTCGCCTTTTTCCATGGCATCTTCAATGGTTCCAATCATCAGGAAAGCAGCTTCGGGATATTTATCAACATCACCATTCATAATCATCTTAAATCCTTTAATGGTGTCTTGAATATCTACCATTACTCCGGGCATTCCTGTAAACTGCTCGGCAACGTGGAACGGTTGTGAAAGGAATCGTTCTGCTTTACGCGCACGGTACACCAGGAGTTTGTCTTCTTCCGAAAGTTCATCCATACCCAGGATAGCAATAATATCCTGAAGTTCTTTATACCGTTGCAAAAGTTGTTTTAACTCCTGAGTTGTATTATAATGTTCTTCTCCAACAATAGACGGTTCCAAAATCCTTGAGGTAGAATCCAACGGGTCTACTGCAGGATAAATACCACGTTCTGATATCTTCCTGCTTAACACGGTCGTTGCATCAAGGTGAGAGAATGTTGTAGCCGGAGCAGGGTCTGTAAGGTCATCTGCAGGAACGTAAATAGCCTGAACTGAGGTAATTGAACCCCGCTTAGTTGAAGAAATACGTTCTTGCAACTCACCCATTTCACTGGCCAATGTTGGTTGATATCCAACAGCAGCAGGCATACGTCCCAGCAAAGCTGATACCTCATTTCCTGCCTGGGTGAAACGGAAAATATTGTCAACGAACAATAAAATATCACGTCCACCTGTCTCTTCTGTTCCATCCCTAAACGCTTCTGCTACCGTTAAACCGGAAAGGGCAATCCGGGCACGTGCCCCGGGTGGTTCATTCATCTGGCCAAACACCAGGCTTATATTAGATTCTTTTAATTGTTTCTTATCTACTTTAGAGAGGTCCCATCCCCCTTTTTTCATTGATTCTATAAATTCATCTCCATATTTGACAACTCCGGCTTCAATCATTTCACGCAACAGGTCATTACCTTCTCTTGTGCGTTCACCAACGCCTGCAAATACAGATAATCCGGTATATTTCTTGGCAATATTATTAATCAGTTCCATGATGACCACCGTCTTGCCAACTCCGGCTCCTCCAAATAATCCAACTTTTCCTCCTTTCGTATAGGGTTCGATAAGGTCAATCACTTTAATTCCTGTATATAAAATTTCTGTATCTGTATTGAGATCTTCAAATTTGGGAGGTGCGGTATGTATCGGATATCCTTTTTCTTTTGATATAGGATCCAACCCGTCAATTGTATCACCTATTACATTAAATAATCTTCCCCTGGTTTCTTCACCTACCGGCATTTTAATCGGTTGTCCTGTTGCAATGGCTTCCATACCCCTGGATAACCCATCGGTTGCATCCATCGCTACACAACGTACTGATTCTTCACCAATATGCTGTTGGCATTCAACAACAAGTGTTTCTTTTTCCCCGGTTATAATCTCAATGGCATCATAAATCTTGGGAAGGTCTCCTCCACTTTTTTCAAAACTTATATCCACAACAGGCCCGATCACCTGTATAACTTCTCCTTTATTTTGTGGCATAATGATAGAATATTTAAATTAAAGTAATTGAACAAATATAATATTTTTAACAATTCATTGTTACTTTCAATGAAAATATTTTATATTATAAAAATTAACAATTGCATAGATGTTCAGGTAAACACTTTGTTAAATATATCAAAAAAAAATAATTATTAAATAAGTTACTAAAATAATTCGCCTATCCCAATAGTTTTTTATAATTTTGAACATCCATCAACCAAAACATATTGAGCCATGCAAAAAATATTAATTGTCACTTTAATCACAATCATTCTTATTCTAATGTTTGCACTTCAAAACCCAGAAGAAAAATTACTGAAATTTGCATTTTGGGAATTTGAAACATCGCCGGCATTAGTCATATTGGTATCTGTTTTTCTCGGAATTATTATTGGCGTAACCTTTATTTACCCTGCATTAAAAAAACGCAACAAAAAAATTAACAAACTGAGCAACAATTTACAGGAATTCAGAACCAAAGAACGCGACACAGTAGAAGAGGAAGAGACAAACAACAGTAATAAATAGAAAAAACTATTAATGTATTTTAAGAGGCATCGATTACAATTCATTATTTTTCTTTTTACAGGATTCATTATTTTTCCATCCTATTCACAAAGCCCCTGGTTGCAATCACCCGGTGAAATATATGCACAAACAGGCTATTACCTCATTCCGTCGTATAATTCTTTGTTTCTGAGGAGCGGCGAATCAAGACAATTGGATACCTATATCACCAATAATACCATCCAAATTTTTGGTGAATATGGATTGAATAAACATGAAGCATTGGTTTTAAAGATTCCTTTTAAAATTATGGCCACCTCACAATACAATGCTCAATTATCTGGTTTCGGCAACATAATCGCAGGGTTTAAACAATCTCTTATCAAAAAAGACATGCTCCTTACCGCACACCTTAATATTGGTTTTCCTACTGCTGCAAATAACTCCCAAAACGGATTGCGTACAGGATACGATGCATGGAGTTTTAATCCCATGATCAGCACAGGAAGGGGGTACAACAAATTTTATTTTCAGGCATACGGCGGAATGCAGATCCGCACCAATCATTACAGCACTTTATTACAAGCCGGAGGCGAAACCGGCTACAAACCTCTGCATTGGCTGTGGTCTATTGTATATTTAGACTGGCTTTATTCATTGCGCGATGGAACCAAAACTCCGTCACAAAATCAACCTTTCACTGCTCTTTATGTAAATGATGAAGAATATTTTGCATGGGGCATGAAATTTATTGCAGAATTCTCAGAACATTTTGGAATCATTACAGGATTTGCCGGATCATTCAGCGGCCACCTTGTAGCACATTCTCCCTTAATTCACATTGGAATGTTTAAAAAATAATTCAAAAAGAATTTTGATATATCATTCTTATTTCATTAATTTGTCATATATATGTAAATATAAATATATCTATATCTATATTTTTCAATGCTTCTAAACCCTCAAATCATGAAAACACTATTTTTATTGTATATACTGCCCATTACCGGCTTTTCATGTTTGAGTTGTAATACAGCAACTGCAAAAGAAGAAACGTCAAAAGCACCTTCTCATCAACGATGGGATGAATTGGTAAGTAAGCATGTAAGTGAAAGTGGAATAGTAGATTACAAAGCATTTATAAATAACAAAGATGAATTCGAACAATACATCTCGATACTGACAAGCTCACACCCCAATAAGCAATGGTCAAAAAATGAACAAATGGCATATTGGATCAATGCCTACAATGCGTTTACCATAAAACTGATCCTGGATAACTGGCCGGTAAAAAATATTAAAAATATAGGGGGTGGTAAATCTCCCTGGGACATTGAATTCATCAAAATCAAAGGACACACATATGATTTGAATGCCATTGAACACGAAATCCTGAGAAAAAACTTCAATGACCCGCGTATTCATTTCGCTGTGAATTGTGCTTCCGTATCATGCCCCAAACTTCTAAACGAAGCATATACCGCGAAAAAATTAGAGCAACAACTTACAGCAAGAGCAAAAGATTTTATAAACCATACATCAAAAAATAGTATAAAAAAAGATAAAATCATCATATCCAAAATTTTTAAATGGTATGAAGAAGATTTTACACAAAACGGCACTTTAATTGATTATATCAATCAATACAGCAATATACAAATCAATAAAAATGCAAAAATCGAATACAAACCTTATAATTGGTCTTTAAATAATTAGTGTTTGTCCATAACACTCGACTTAATTAATTTATGTTTTTTTTATAAAAAAATATATATTTACATCGAAAATGAGTTTACAACATAATCACTCAACTCCACACAATACCATTATTTCAAAGTCCGTTGGCCGTTACATAATAACTCATATAACGGTTGGACTGTAAAGTACTTATATTAATATTTTTAATTGTAGTGGAAAAATCAATAAATACTAAACAGAACAGCACACCGCAGGATTTAATGCAGTTATAGCGGGGCTGAAAAAATTTTATGCATATGAACCAAGCCATGACAAATTCTTTGACACACAGAGGGAAAATTATAAAAGGGAAAGAAAGGTATAATGGATATAGAGGTATAGAGGATATGATAAATGAACTTTTCCAAAGTTTTAAACTTTGGAAAAGTTATCGA
>CAYMKE010000080.1:0-12549 GCA_964390955.1 uncultured Bacteroidales bacterium
AGTTAATTAAGTTGATTGAGTTAATTGAGTTAATTGAGTTAGTATGTTTAGAGGTTTAGAAGTTTAGAAGTTTAGAAGTTGAGAGGTTTAGAGGTAGAGAGGTTGAGAGGTTGAGAGGCAGTCATGTGCGATTTGAGAATTGAAGTGTCACCAACTTTATATGCCTTATACACAAAAGGGTGCCTTTTATAATCATGCGCAATGTGTAACACATTTTTAGTCATGATAATTTTTATATTTACAAATTATGTTTAATGTTGATCAGCATATCTGCATATTTTCTTGTGTTATATAATCTGGGAATTTTATTTTGCCCACCCAATTTGTTGTTATTTTTAAACCAGTTATAAAATGTACCTTTCGGCATGACATTTAATTTCGGGACATCCAATGTAATATTTTTATACCGTTTGGCCTCATAATCTGAGTTGCATGATTTTAAGGCATTGTCAATCAATGACATAAAATGATCCTTGTTTTGAGGAGGCGTATCAAATTCAATCAACCATTCATGCGATCCTTTTTGTTGTTCATCCATGTAAATGGGGGCTACAGTGTATTCGCTTACTTCAGCATTGGTTTTCAAACAGGCAGATTTTAAAGCACGCTCGGCATTATCTATGATCAGCTCTTCACCAAATGCATTAATAAAATGTTTCGTCCGCCCCGATATAATGATGCGATGAGGATACGTAGATGTAAACCTTATGGTATCACCAATTATATATCTCCATAAGCCTCCATTGGTTGATATGACCATTGCATAGTCTTTCCCTTTTTCTACTTCCTCAATAGTATAAGCAGCGGGATTCTTATTATGCAGGTCTTCAAAAGGAATGAACTCATAAAATATCCCCGAATCCAGAATCAGTAACATATCATCTCTTTCGGGTAAATCCTGGATGGCAAAAAAACCTTCGGATGCATTATAGGTTTCAAGATAATTCATGTGTTCAGAGGGAATGAGTCTTTTAAACTGTTTTACATAAGGTGCGAAACTCACACCTCCATGAATGAATAATTCCAGGTTTGGCCATATTTCAAGCAGGTTATTTTTACCTGTATAATCCAATATGTGCTTGATCAAAACCAGGTTCCATGAAGGTACACCTGCAATACTCGTAACATTCTCCCTGATCGTTGTTTTGGTGATTTTATCTAATTTCTCCTCCCACTGGTCCATCAGGGCAATTTTTTTCTGTGGTGTCTTGATCAGGCTTGTCCAAAAAGGTGCATTTTCGATTAAAATAGCAGAAAGATCACCGAACAAAGATTGATTATTGATTTGATTGATTTGATGGCTGCCCCCGAGCGTCAGTCCTTTTCCGGAAAATATTTCACTGCTTGGAAAATTATTGGTATACAATGCTAAAACATCCCTGCCCCCCCTAAAATGATTATCCCTGAGAGACTCTTTACTTACAGGAATAAATTTACTTTTATCCGATGTTGTGCCGGATGATTTTGCAAACCACCGAATATAGCCGGGCCAGAGAATATCTTTTTCCCCGTTTTGGATTTTATCAATATATACTTTCAGGGCTTCATATGTTTGAAGAGGAACTCGTTTTTGAAACTCTTCGATTGTTTTAATATCGGAATATTTATATTTTTTTCCCCATTCTGTTAACTTGGCCTGATCTACTAATCTAAAAAAAACTTCCTGTTGAGCTGCAACCGGATACTTTTTAAAAATATCCATTTGCCAGATGCGCTTAAAATTGATCCAGTTTAATATTGAGGTAATAATGGGCATACTTATATATTAATTAAATTGAATTCAAAAATAATAAATTTAAATACAGAATACTACTTCTAAGTTTATTATATGTCATATTTTAAATGTAAACCATACAAAAATTTAATTTTCTACACAATAATGCACTATATGATACAATGATTTTTTTTGCAACTGCTTTATTTATTTTTGTTTATAAAAAAAATACTGTTTTGTAAGCTAAAAATATTCTTCCGTCCCGGTTCATCTTAAGAAATTTACTATTTTTAAAATCAAAAATATACCAATTAAATATTATATGGATAATCTCAGCATAAAAAATTGGTCTAAAGACGACCAGCCAAGAGAAAAATTATTAGAAAAAGGGGCACTTGCCCTGAGTAATTCAGAATTGATTGCCATTCTTATCAGAACCGGAAATTATAATGAGTCAGCAGTTAACTTATCTCAAAAAATATTGACATCAGCAAATAACAATTTGAATGAGCTCGGTAAATGTACAGTTAATGACCTGATAAAGCTTAAAGGAATAGGAATGGCAAAAGCAATATCTATTATTGCTGCTTTAGAACTCGGCAGAAGAAGAAAAGTAGATGACATTTTAGACAAAAAAAAGATCACGGCCAGCCATGAAGTATATGAATACTTTCAGCCTGTAATGGGAGATATTTCGCATGAAGAATTTTGGGTTTTAATGCTTAACCGGGCAAACAAAATCATTGAACGTCAAAAGATCAGCCAGGGTGGTATGGCCGGAACAGTAATTGACGTAAAGATCATTTTTCGAAAAGCCCTTGAAGCAAAAGCTTCATCCATTATTTTATGCCATAACCATCCTTCCGGGAATATATCCCCCAGCAAATCAGATATAGATATAACAAAAAAACTACACCAGGCCGGCAAAACAATGGATATAAACATCTTAGACCATGTCATCCTTTCTGATCATGCTTACTTTAGTTTTGCTGACCGGGGGATGCTTGACTAAACCCTCATGGCAACGCTTTTAATATTCATTACTGGGTTCAATATTAAAGATACTTTTGTTTTATCTGTTTAACATTTTAATCTATTTGCGAAAAATGTTGTTTATGAAGTCCGTAGTGAGGACGCTACGGACAACGACTACTCGGCGTAGTTTGCAACTACGCTGCTGAAGTGCCTTTTATAATCATGTGTGTGTGTGTTTAACACTTAATCATGGGCGTTTCATGAAAAAAATTAAAAACATTCATTTTTCATTTAAAAAAAATTATATTTGTATATTACCTTAACACCCAAACACAATATCTTATAAACACCTGACTATCAAATGAGTAAAAAGGAATCTCTTAACGCGCCGCGTAATAATAATAATAAAAATAATCAAATAGTACAAGAAGTTTCTAATAATCAGATGGAAGAAAAAAAGACGGGTGGTTTACAGCAGGATTTACTGGAAAACAGTTTTTTCATTTCCGAAGTCATTGATATGATGGAAGAACATGTTATTTTGCAGGACCTGGATGGCAAAGTAATCAGGGCAAATATGGCTGCAGCAGCATCCATTGGGAAAAACCCCAAAAATATTGAAGGAGAATATTGTTATCAATTATGGAACAATAAAGACGAAAGATGTGAAAAATGTCCGGTCATTAAAAGCATAGAAACCGGGCAAATCACTTTTGAAAAAATCACAACGGATGATAACCGGGTTTGGTTTATAAAAAGCAGGCCAGTGAAAAATGACTCCGGGATTGTTATAGGCGCTATTGAAATGACCTGTGATATCACAGAGCAAGTTCAGGCTGAGGAAGCTATTAAAAAAATACGCGAACGCGATGAAGCATTTCTGAAAGCAATCCCTGATGTCATGTTCGTCCTGGACAAAGAAGGTAATTTTATTGACAGTGAATCGAATACTGAAAAACATTTTTTCGCCCCCATTGACAAGCTCCCTGGCAAAAATATCCGTAATGTATTATCCCCGGAAGTATTTGAAATAACTCAAAAAAATATACAAAAAGCATTAAGTGAAAAGAATACACAAAGTTTTCATTTTAATATTTCTCTGGATGAAGAACATAAATATTATGAAGCACGGATAGCACCTTTTGGAGAAAATAAATTATTTATGATCATCAGAAATATTACATTAAGAAAAAAAGCTGAATATGAAGTTATTGAAAACAAGCAACGATTCATTGAATTTGCCGACATCATCCCACAAACAATATTTGAAACGGATAAAGATTTAAACATTGTATACATTAACCAATATGGACTGGAATCTACAGGTTATTCGCATGACGACATTAACAAAACAATAAACATATCCAAGCTTTTACTTCCCGACGACCCTCAACAGCAACAGAATGGACTGATAACAAACAAAAGCAATCATAGCATTTCACCTCATGAATATTCACTGGTCCATAAAAAAGGCCATTCCATTCCAGTACTGGTTTACTCCCGCCCTATAGTCAATCAAAAAGGATTCAACGGCCTTAGAGGCATAGCAGTTGACATAACAGACCGTAAAAAAACCGAAGCCGAATTATTTCAGGCCAAAGAAAAAGCCGAAGAATCCGATAAACTTAAATCCTCATTCCTTTCAAATATGAGCCATGAAGTCAGAACACCGTTGAATGGAATCCTCGGGTTTGCTGCATTATTAAAAGAAAAGGAAACACCCAAAGAAGAGCGTGCAAAATTCATAGATATAATCAATGAAAGAGCAAAATATTTGTTGGATATCATCAACAATATTGTTGAATTATCAAAAATCGACTCGAAACAACTCCGAATTAACCAGGAAGAAATTTTATTAAAAGAATTTTTACCTGATATGCTAAAAGAATTTGACCAAACAAAACATGAAACAGGGAAAGAACATATTAAAATCATATTGGATAAACCCAAAATACAATTAAAAAGAAAAATTAAAATAACAA
Source organism: uncultured Bacteroidales bacterium (assembly GCA_964390955.1). GTDB lineage: Bacteria > Bacteroidota > Bacteroidia > Bacteroidales > JBBRXJ01 > CAYMKE01. The sequence continues at coordinate 4,672 of CAYMKE010000080.1, forward strand.
CTGACCCGTATAAACTAAAACAGATATTTAAAAACATTATAAATAATGCATTAAAATACACTGAAAAAGGACACATAAATATTGGTTATCAACCAAATAAAGATGAGAGTATTTTGTTCTATGTTAAAGACACGGGAATTGGAATCCCAAAAGATAAACAAGATATTATATTCAAAAGATTTCGTCAGGGCGAAGAAGGCTATACAAAATCTTTCGGTGGTGCAGGACTGGGACTGGCTCTTGCCAGTGAGCTGGTTGGCCTGTTACATGGTGAGATTTGGGTGAAATCCCGTGAAAACAAAGGAACTACATTCTATTTTACATTGAATAAAAAGTCACTTTTAAAAAAGACATCATAGCAATGAATATACAAGGAAACAAATTAAGATTAGAACACCAGACAATACTTATCGTGGAAGATGATTTTTCAAGCTATCTTTATCTAAATACAATCTTAACAAAACACAAAGCAAATATCATCCATGCGATGAGTGGGGTTCAGGCCGTTGAAATTTGCAAAAAAAATGAAGTTGACCTTGTGTTGATGGATATCCAGTTACCTGAAATGGATGGGTATACTGCTACCCAAAAAATTAAACATTTTAGAAAAAACCTCCCGATAATAGCTCAGACAGCCCATGTCCTGGAAGAAGATAAAATCAAAAGCCTCAATGCCGGTTGCGACGATTATATTTCTAAACCAATCAATAAAAATGAATTAATGGAAAAAGTGTTAAAATATATCTGAATAATCACAGCCCTTTCTCTCAAACTACCCATTTCCTGTGTATACATCGTTATAACCATTCAACGTAGCTTTATATTTATAAAATCAATAATTCGTTGAATTTCATTGGGATGAAACCAGTTAATTTCTGTGTCTTTTGAAAACCAAGTGAGTTGTTTCCTGGCATAACGCCTTGTATTTCGCTTGATAAGATCAATAGCCGTCTCTTTGGAATGAATGCCATCAAAAAAATCAAACAACTCTTTATAACCGACTGTATTTAATGCATTCAGTTTTTTCTTTTTGAAAACATCATAAAAACTCCGGGCTTCCTCTGCCAATCCTTGTTCAATCATTTGATCCACCCGTGCATTAATACGTTCATAAAGCACCTTACGTTCCATATTCAATCCTATTTTTATCATATTAAACGGCCGCTTTTTTTTCTCTTGTGTAAGAAAAGAAGAATAAGGCTTTCCTGTCATAACAGATACTTCGAGTGCTTTTAAAAGCCTTTTCGGGTTTTTTAAATCAGCCTGTTTATAATATTCAGGATCTACTGAGCGAAGCATAAAACGTAACGACTCCACCCCCTCTGTTTCATATTTTCTGATCAATTGCTCACGCACGTTCATGTCGATTCGGGGCAGTTCATCAATGCCATCGCAAACTGCCTTTATATACAACCCCGAACCACCTGTCATAATAACCTGGAAATGTTTTTGAAACAACGATTCAAGAAGGCCTGATACTTCTTCTTCAAACATGCTGGCATTATAGTAATCGTATATAGACTTGTTTTGTATGAAATGATGTGGTACGCGATGCAATTCTTCTTCAGTAGGAACAGCAGTACCAATGCATAACTCGCTGTATATCTGCCTTGAATCTGCTGAAATTATTTCAGTATTAATCGCTTCAGCAATTTCAATGCTCACGTTTGTTTTTCCTATAGCAGTGGGGCCAACAATAATGACCAATGTATTATTCATTCGGTAATATATCTCCTGTGTAATTATTTTTTATAATGATTTGGTCGGGTGGATATCCTCTCCGGTCTATACATAGGGGATATTCAAGTAAAGCTTCTTCTTTATAAATGTCTACAAGCTTTATAAAATAAGCTCTTTCGAGAAAAAAATCAAATTCATACAATAGCTGCTGCCCTTTTTCTTTGATATAATCTGACAGAATGGACTGATGCATCATGATTGAATTGGAGGTTCCGTCATCCGGGTCAGTCAATTCAAACAAACTAATCTCTTCAATTTTTCCCCAGTTCTCATCCGTCAGGAAAAAAGACGCCATTTGTTTTTCATCATAATCCAGTTCCGACTGAATGGCCCGGTGAAAATCATAAAAATTCTGATTGTCTTTCAATTCAAAATCCCTGAAAAACTCATCAATCTCATTGGATATCATCCTGAATTTATAGATCATAATTCTTTTCTTTGTTAAATATTTGTCAAAAATTTTATGGTGTCAATATTATCAGCATATTCCCAGGGGTCAGGCCATTGGCTTCGCCCCAGGGGAACTGCACCTGTAAATCCCGGATCATCTGTTACAACACATTGTATTGACTGTTCATTTTTTTTCAAATGATCTTTAAGTTCTTTTTTAGATTTATAATATTGATAAAATAGACTACCCACCGGAGATGCCACGCGTTCATCTTCTTTTAAAATTAAAAACCCATTGTCTTTATGTGGCGTCATATTCAGAAGATATATTGCATTGTGATATTGATAATTATTCATGTATTTATTATGATAGCTTACCTCTTTGTATTGTTCAAAAGCATCATATAACATCGTGATATCGTACCCTTCCGGGACATAAATCTTCGTGACATTTCTGCACCCCAACCCGAAATACAACATTATATCTTGTGCTAAGTTTTCAAGTTGCCCGGCATGTTCCGATCCTGTCAGGATGGCTACACTGTTCCTGTTTTTCCTGATGATATTCGGATATTTTTTGAAATAATAATTAAAATAACGGGCTGTATTATTGCTTCCAGTTGCAATTACTGCATCAAAATCCTTGAGTTGATCATTTTCAAAAGAAATCATGTGTTTAAACTCCGGTTGAAGAGCGATTAATAACTTCCCTATGTATTTTGGTAACACCTCATCTTTAGAAGACAATTTGCCAATAAAACAATGACCGGATAAAAGTACACACATCATGTCATGAAATCCTACCAAAGGAATATTCCCTGCCATAATCACGGCGACTTTCTTCGGGGGGTGTTTCTTTTTTAACCCGGGGTAGCCGTCCATCCATGTTGTAATATTTTGTTCAGAAACAAGATGACATATTGCCTTGAACGCATGCTTAAGGTTGTCTTGTGTAAACCATGGATTGATGGTTTCAGCTTTTATCATTGTTTCTTTAAACGCATTATAATGAGATTCGTTCAGAAAATGGTCGGTTTTATGCTCCTTGTCACCTGTAAACTGTTTTAAAAAAGCGCCCAATTCAATAAATGCATTCATACGTTCCTGTAAGCTTATATTCACCATGATTTCTTTCCCTGACATTAAAGACATACTCTTAATAATTTACCCGTTTATATTTATGTTCAATGCTTGTTTTGTTTGTTCCATCATAGCCCGGTTTCATTAAATACACGTTTGTTAAAACGCAGCCCCCCCTGTCCCCATCTGATCCCAGGGCAATGATAACAACATCCCCATCATTGCAGAACCAAAAATCATCAGTATGATAATAATATAAATCAAGTAAATGCCTGAAAAAATTATCCCAATGATCGCACAGATTTGTCCGGCTTTTAAATTATTAAATGAAGATATTGAATAAATCCGGGGGTTTTCATTGAATATTCGTTTTCCTTTTCCAGCGAGAACCAGGGCGATGATCCCCATGACCAGCCCGATGAATCCGATAACCGAACAGCCAACAATGGATAATATACCCAACACCAAAACCGCCGTGGAGTATGGCACAGACATCTTCTGATATTCGGATAAATTTGTATTGTTTTCTTCCATAGCTTTTGTTTTCTTAATTAAGATTATAAATATAATTAAAAACAATCAGCACAACTGAAAAAATAATGAGATTTTTTTATGTATAATCGTTCATTATGATGGTGAAGATTGGCCTGCTCATTGATTTGCCCTGTTCATCTTTCGTATCATGTTCAGGGCCGAACCTGCCTTAAACCATTCTATCTGGTTTTCATTGTATGTATGATCGGCTTTTATTTCATCCTTTGATCCGTCTGCATGATTCAGTATAATGGTCAATGATTTTCCCGGTAAAAATTCATTTAATTCTTTAACATCAATAGTATCGTCTTCAAGGACCTTGTCATAATCTGATTTATCTGAAAACGTCAGTGCCAATAGTCCCTGTTTTTTTAGGTTGGTCTCATGGATCCTGGCAAATGACCTTGCTATCACTACTCTTACTCCCATGAATCTGGGTTCCATGGCTGCATGTTCACGAGATGACCCTTCTCCATAATTTTCATCTGCTACAATCACCGAACCATGCCCTGCATTTTTATATGACCTGGCTGCTTCGGGTACTGGCATATATTCTCCTGTAAGTGCATTTTTCACGTGATTCACGCGTTCATTGAAATAATTTTCCGCGCCAATTAAAAGATTGTTGGAAATATTTTCAAGATGTCCCCTGTATTTTAACCAGGGGCCGGCCATAGAAATATGGTCCGTGGTACACTTTCCTTTCGCTTTAATCAACAATTTGAGGCCGTTAAAGTCTTCCCCATCCCATTCATCAAAGGGCCCAAGGAGCTGAATCCTTTCTGAGTCAGGATTTACAATTACATTCACGTTTTCATCTGTTGCAGGTGCCTGATATCCTTCTGACTGGATTTCAAATCCACCTACCGGCAGTTCTTTCCCTTCAGGCGGTCCTATTTTAACAGATTGTCCCTGTTCATTAACCAATTCATCTGTTAATGGGTTAAACAAAAGGGTGCCTGCAATGGCATAAATAGTAGCTATCTCAGGTGAACCAACAAAAGCATGGGTATATGGATTTCCATCATTTCGTTTGGCAAAATTCCGGTTGAATGAAGTGATGATAGAATTGGGTTCTTTTTCATTAATATCACGACGTTTCCATTGTCCTATGCAGGGGCCGCAAGCATTGGCAACAACCTTAGCGCCTGCATTTTCAAACACCTGTAAGAGCCCGTCTTTTTCAATTTTTTTCCTGATCATTTCCGATCCGGGTGTTATAATGTATTCAGAGCGAATCGGAAGCCCTTTTTCTTTGGCCTGAACTATGATGGAAACAGCACGGGAAATATCTTCATATGATGAATTTGTACATGAGCCGATTAAACTGGCAGATAATTTTTCGGGATAATGATGTTCGCTGACTGCTTTTGCAAATGAAGAAACAGGCCAGGCTTTATCAGGTGTAAAGGGCCCATTGAGATAAGGCTCCAACGTGTCGAGGTCAATTTCAATCACCTGGTCAAACCATTTTTGAGGATTTTCATACACATCAGGATCAGCTGTCAGGTCTTTTTTAATTTTATCTGCTTCATTAGCAACATCCTGCCTGTTGGTTGCCCGTAAATATTCAGCCATTTTATCGTCATAACCAAATACCGATGTTGTGGCGCCTACTTCTGCCCCCATATTACAAATAGTGGCTTTACCGGTACACGAAATATGTTGGGCTCCTTCGCCAAAATATTCAATAATACATCCTGTCCCGCCCTTGACAGTTAATATATCTGCAATTTTTAATATAATATCTTTTGATGATGTCCATCCTTTTAATGCTCCTTTTAAACGGACACCGATTAGTTTAGGCAATTTTAATTCCCAGGGCATTCCGGCCATAACATCAACTGCATCAGCACCTCCGACTCCAATTGCGATCATGCCCAATCCGCCTGCATTTACTGTATGCGAGTCTGTACCAATCATCATTCCTCCCGGGAAAACATAATTTTCTAATAAAACCTGATGTATGATTCCTGCACCCGGTCCCCAAAAACCAATACCATATTTTTTGGCCACGGAACTTAAAAAATCATATACTTCTTTATTCATCTCCCTGCCACATATTAAATCTTTCCCTGCACCTTCATCTGCTATTATCAAGTGGTCACAATGTACTGTTGAAGGCACGGCTACCCGGTCTTTACCTGCCTGCATAAACTGCAAAAGTGCCATTTGTGCTGTCGCATCCTGCATTGCAACCCGGTCTGGCCGGAAATTCATGTAATCAACACCGCGCTTCCCTTGTTCAGAAGGCATTTCAACCAGATGTGCATACAATATTTTTTCTGTCACTGTAAGTGGCCGGCCTGTAATTTTAGAAGCCCGGGATACTCTTTCTGAAAAGTTGGTATATACCTTTTCAATCATGTTTATATCAAAAGCCATATAAATAATTTAAAATAATGAATAAAACTAAATCTGCATTTTGCAATGCATAATATGTGTATTAATTTTCACCACAAATATAAATGCTTATGAATAATTAATAATAATTTATTCAAATTTTTACAGAACAATTCAATAATTGTGTGTTATTATTTGTTTAAATAGTAACAGATTTAAATTATTAAATTATAATTATATTGATATATTGATATTAATTTTTAGACAGGTATGTTTCATTCATAATATTATTTTTTAAATTTGCCTCTCCTTTAAGCCGGTCAAAATTTATATTCAATGGAAGAATTATTAATTGAAAAAAAATATTATCTGCCGTTTATTCATTTTAATCCTAAAACAGGAATACTTAAGATGCATGGAAAATCCATACTAGAGGACCCTGATTCATTTTATAATCAAATTTTTTATTGGCTTCACGAATATTTTTCTACGTCTCCTCCAAAAACAATTATTGAAATCAATCTTGAATATATAAACAGCAGTTCTTCAAAGTATTTGCACAAAATGTTTCAGTTAATTAATAATGAATGTAATGCAAAAAACAAATGTGTTGTGCATTGGTTTTATGAAGAAGATGATGAGTCAATCAAAGAACTTGGAGAACAGTTTGAGTCCATTTTTAATATTCCATTTGAATTGAAAAAATTTTAAGGAGAGATGCCGGAGTGGTCGAACGGGGCGGTCTCGAAAACCGTTGTCTGCCGCGAGGCGGACCGGGGGTTCGAATCCCCCTCTCTCCGCCAGATAAAAAAATCCCCTCAACAAACCAAAATCATTATAAAAAACGCCCTAAAACGGGCGTTTCATCATAACGAAAAAGATTGCTTCGCTTTATATATTTCGCTCACTTATGATGCCTCAACGGGGGAGTTTGGAATTAAATATTATTGTCCATGATATAAATAATTATTCCATGCCCCGTAAGATTATACCTTACATCTCGGTGCTGGTTATTCAATTCCTTCGATCCTGTCTATATATACATTTGTAAGTTTATGACTTCTTGAAATGCTTTTAATTTCAGTCCAATTTTTAGTAAGAAAATCATGTAGGTGTTTCATCCTCATGTCTCCAATCCTTAAATGAATAACTCTTGGTGGTGGATCAGTAAATAATACTTTCGTCGAAAAGTCAGTATCCTTAGTAATGATTGATAAGTTGTTCTTTTTTGCATAATTCCATATTTCTTTATCTGTCATTGAATCGTTGAGATCAAAAACATGAATACATTTTTCAGTATTCCAAAGTTTGAATAAATAAGGTAAATTAGCATCAATAATAAATTCATGCATTATGCAACAGGCCTTATTGTATAGTTTTTATTTATCAAATCTGCTGCAAATTTAAGACAGGCTGATATATCTTCCTTTTCCAGGCCAGGATATTGTTTAAGTATTTCGCTGGTTGAATCTCCTGAACTAAGAAATTCAAGTATTGTATTCACCGTAATTCGTTTACCCCTAATAGTAGGTTTTCCATTACAAATCTTATCATCAATTGTTATTCTGTCATTCAATTTTTCCATTTGCTCTTTTTTACAAATTTAAAATTTTTCTTATTAAAAATAAACATTGATGTTAGATATTATTTAAACAACACGGAAACTCAATTCTAATCCTTATGCTGCCATCAATATCCAACTCCCCAACACCACAAAACCGTCATCGCGAAGGCTTTGCCTGAAGTGATCTTTGTGGTTAAGCACTGGCGTTGATGAACATGTGCTATGTT
>CAYMKE010000081.1:0-7786 GCA_964390955.1 uncultured Bacteroidales bacterium
CTATTTAGTATTGTGTTTTAACCACCTCAACACATCATTAAACCTGATTTTTTTGCCATAAACAAGAATTGCCGTTCGGTAAATTCTACCGGATATCCAGGTGGTAAAAATAAATGTAAGGACTAAAAGGGACATAGATAAAATCAATTCGGGGTAAGGCACACCATATGGGATTCGTGCCATCATGATGATTGGGGATGTGAAAGGAATAATTGAAAACCAGAATGTTATGGAGCTTTCGGGGTTTTGGAAGGCATTGAGCATGACTATGATTGCAGCAACCAGGGGAATGGTTACGGGCAGCATGAATTGCTGGGTATCGGTCTCATTGTCAATAAGAGAACCAACTGCTGCAAAAAGTGAGGAATAAAGCAAATACCCTCCTAAAAAATAAAAAAGAAACATGCTAATCATGACTGTAAAATTTATTGCACGTGCAGAATTGAGAATGTTTCTGAATTCTGCAACAAATGGATTTTGAACTGAATATTCTTCGGGAAGGGCAGAAGAGGAGGATGTGTACGTTTGTTCCTGGCCGGCATTGTCTGGTTTTTGATTTGATAAAACACTGACAGGTGGTTGCCTGGTATTATTGATTGATTGAACATCCGGGATAAGTGCATTTTGTATTGAACTGAAAATAAATATTGTCAAAAAAATCCACAAAATAAATTGGGTTAACCCCGCGAGTGCCACACCTATAATTTTTCCCATCATTAATTGAAACGGCCTGACAGACGAAATGATAATTTCGACAATTCTGCTGGTTTTTTCTTCAATAACACTGCGCATCACCTGTGCACCAAACATGAAAATAAAAATATAAATAAGAAAACCACTGAAATACGATACCCCTGCAACCAATGCAGGGTGGCTTTCCTTTTCCTCTCCTGCATCTGTCCAACGGATGGTTTGAATATTAATATCTGTTTTAACAGAGCGCAAAATATTATTTATATTTTCGATATTATGTGATGCCAGTTTTTGGCGCTCAATCTTTTTTTCAATGGCATTGGAGATATGCATAACTACACTCATGCTCGGCTGCTTATCAGAATATAACTGGATTGACTGGGGCGAATAATGAACAATATGCGTGATATATAATACAGCATAATAGTTTGTTTTATCAAAGTTTTTTTTGATCTCTTTCAATTTTACCCCTTCAAGATAATCAAATTTGAGGTATTTGGTTTCGGGGATTGTTTGCTGGAAAATATGTGTGCTGTCAATCACAGCAATCCGTTTTACTTCTTTGCTTTCAACAGACATAAGCCATGTTGGAAGAATGAGAATACCGGCAAAAAGCATTGGGCCAAGGATACTCATGATAATAAAAGACCTTCTTCGAATTCTTGTTAAAAATTCTCTCCTGATGATAATCAATATTTTAGAAAGTCCTTTGGTCATTGCTTTTTACTGTTTATTACATGTATAAATATTTCGTCCATTGAAGGTAATAATTCTTTAAATGAAACCAGGTGCATCGACGAAATTATAGAAGACAGTAATGAGCTAATCGTGTTTTCATCATTTATTTTAATGTGAATTGTATGCAGCTCCTGCTCCTGTTTATGGTTTATGATTTCTGTTTCTTTTGTAAACAAATCAATGGTTTTAGAAAAATCTCCTTTAGCAATGATTTCATACGTGTTTGATTTGTAAGATTCTTTGAGTTGTTTTACAGATCCCTGTAAATGTATTTTGCCATTGTCTAATAATGTAATATAATCACATAACTCTTCAACAGAATTCATATTATGGGTTGACAAAATTATGGTTTTTCCTTGTTGTTTCAGTGAAATGATTTCTTGTTTTAACATGTTGGCATTAATGGGGTCAAATCCGCTGAACGGTTCATCGAAAATGATGAAATCAGGATTATGTAGAATCGTAATTAAAAATTGAATTTTTTGTTGCATTCCTTTTGATAATTCACGAATACGCTTATTCCACCAGGACGAGATCCCGAATCTGTTTAACCAATATTTGGAGGATTCAACAGCCTGTTTCTTATCCATTCCTTTTAACCTGGCCAGGTATAAAATGTGTTCTCCAACTTTCATCTTTCTGTACAATCCCCTTTCTTCCGGGAGATATCCTATTTGATTTGTATCCGAAGAATGTAGCGGATGCCCGTTAAAGTAGATATGGCCTTCATCTTGCGGGATAATATGATTTATGATTCTCAATAATGTTGTTTTGCCTGCTCCATTTGGGCCTAATAACCCGTATATGCTACCTTTGGGAATGTTAAAACTGACATCATGAAGAGCAGTTGTTCCGTTAAACCGTTTATTGATATTTGTTGCCTTTAGGATTTCCAAATTGATTAATGGATTGAATTTCTGATTTAATACTTTTAACATGTAAAAATAGAAAAATATTATTTTTACATGTTAAAAAAAGTGATATTTGCGCTTTAATAAGAATATAAGTTAAATTATGCTAAATATATATCCTGAACAAGAAGGCAGTACATTGTTTGATTAATGGTTCCCGGTTTTTGGTTCAGAATCTGTATTAGACAGGTTGCATCAGAAATTTAACGATTCAAATTCATCTTCAATAACTCTTTCATAATAAGGAATTCCTGAAAGAAATTTATAATCTCCATCTTCAGATATTTTTAGAGCATAATGAATAGCACCATTTGTAATAAATAAATATGGCACTTTTAATGAAGTGGCATATCTTGATATCTGGTTAAATGTGTCCTGGTTAATTCCTGCTTCATAAGATTTACACTCAATCATTACCACAGCTTGACCGTTTTTTTTATATACAACAGCATCGCACCGCCTGTTGATGGCATTGAATGAAATGGTTTGTTCCACCGAGACAAGGCCCCTGGGATAATGCAAGTCTTCTACAAGATACATCAGAAAATGTTGTCGCACCCATTCCTCGGGAGTCAGCGCTACAAATTTATTTCTGAATACATCAAAAATGATACTTCCCCCTTTTTTGAGATGCTTAATTTTAAAGATATGTGCAGGCAAACTGAGTCTTTTCATAATATTCTTTATATATTTGATACAAAGATAAAAATAATAAATATTTTTTTTAAGTACATTTTTAAGCACAGGAAAATCTATTACCTTTGTCTTTGTTTTTTTCTTATATTATGCTTTTAACAATCATTTTAACGTAAAATTATGGCCTATAAGGAAATCATAAATGAACTTAAGAATAAAATTTATCATCCTGTATATTTCCTGATGGGAGAGGAGGCGTATTATATAGACAAAATCAGTGATTATATAATGAACAACGTGTTGGATGAAGCGGAAAGATCGTTTAATCAAACCGTATTATACGGAAAAGATACAAATATTAATGATGTTATTAATGCTGCTAAACGATACCCAATGATGGCCAATCAACAGGTTGTTATTGTTAAAGAGGCTCAACACCTTAAAAATATTGAAAACCTGGTATATTATTTGGAAAAACCGCTCAAATCCACGGTGTTGGTTATTAATTATAAATATAAAAAACTTGACAAACGAAAGCAGTTATATAAAAAACTCCAGAAAAATGCACTTGTATTTGAATCTCCGGTTATATATGACTATAAAATTCCCGGCTGGATAGAACAATATGTTAAAGAACATCAATGCACAATCGCTCATGAAGCATCAAAGTTGTTAACCGAATATCTTGGGAATGACTTAAATAAGGTGGCCAATGAGCTCGATAAATTAATTTCTACACTTCCTGCAAATGAACATAATATAAGCATAAAACATATAGAAAAAAATATAGGAATAAGTAAAGATTATAATACTTTTGAGTTGCAAAAAGCATTGTGCAATAAAGACATATTAAAATGCAACCGCATTGTTAAATATTTTGGGCAAAATCCTAATGCCAATCCATTTCCATTGATCATCGCGTCACTTTATTATTTTTTTAGCAAACTGCTTGGGTATTATTATATCATTGAAAAAATGAAAGATAAATCCAAAAATAATATAGCTGCTCTGTTGAAGATCAATCCTTATTTTGTACGCGACTACCAGATGGCTGCGAAAGTCTATGATAAAAGAAAAGTAGTATCAATCATTGAGTTGTTGAGAGAATATGACACCAAATCCAAAGGAGTCGGGAATGTTTCAGCAAAGCAGGAAGATTTGCTGAAAGAGATGGTATATAGAATTTTACATTGATAAAAAAAGCATGAATTATGATTACTATTATGATTATCATTATAACAGGCGGCATTTCTTTTTTTGCATTTCAGAACAATGCATTGTTTGACAAGTTGCTTTTTAATCCATACCTTGTGAAATATAAAAAACAGTGGTATCGATTATTAAGTCACAGTTTTATACATGGAAACTGGATGCACCTGTTGATCAATATGATTGTATTATTCTCCTTCGGACAAGCAATAGAATACTATTTTCCTCTTAAACTTAACAATACAATATTTAATTATTTATTGTTGTATTTTGGTGGAGTGATTATCTCATCCCTCCCTTCTTTAAACAAACATAAAGACAATTATAATTACAATGCGGTTGGTGCTTCAGGAGGAGTGTCAGCCGTGATATTCGCAACCATTTTTTTTGCCCCCTGGACCCCTTTATATTTATTTGGATTAATAAAAATTCCCGGTATAGTTTTTGGGATACTTTATCTTGCATATTCACATTTTATGCAAAAAAAGAGTGATGACAATATAGGACATGAGGCGCATTTTGCCGGGGCCATTTATGGGTTTATTTATCCTTTGGTCATGAATCCTTCTTTATTTTCAGATTTTTTATATGAATTAAAAAGCGGATTATGAATAAAGCTGTTTTTTTAGACAGAGACGGGGTGCTTATAAAAGAACGGGGAGAATATACATTTAAAATTGAAGATATGCAATTGAATCCGGGTGTTATTGAAAGCTTGCATGATCTTTCACAAAAAGGGTATATATTCATTGTAATATCAAACCAGGGAGGAATATCAAAGGGCATATATACAAAAGAAGATGCAGACAGAATAAATGATGAAATGCTTAAACAATTTAAAAAAGCAGATATCCATATAAAAGAAACATATTATTGCCCGCATCATCCTGATGTAGAGAATTGTTTATGCAGGAAACCACAATCTTTGCTTATTGAAAAGGCACTGGCGCGCTTTCATATCAATCCACACGAGTCATTTTTTATTGGTGATAGCGACCGGGATATTGAAGCTGCCGGGAATGCAGGAGTAAAGGGCATTAAAATCGAAGCAAATGACCATTTAATGCATTATTTGCCATGAATGAAAGACAAGATTATATTTGTTTTAATGGTCATTTTTTAAAACAAGATGAACCAATTTTAACTCATCAAAACAGAGGATTTAAATATGGCGATGCTGTATTTGAAACTGTTTTTGTTTCCCGCTCATCGATCCCATTTCTTGATGATCATTATAAACGCCTGCTTACAAGTTTGAATTTATTGAAAATGAACATTCCTGCAAACCTGACAAAGGATACTATTACCGGGATGATCATTAAATTAATAAATAAAAACAGGGTATTTAAAGGAGGAAGGGTAAAACTTACAGTTTTCAGGAATGATGGTGGTTTATACACCCCATCAACCAATGATACGTCGTATCTTATTGAACTGAACAAGTTAGAACATGCCGATTATACATTGAATGAACGGGGTTTGGTAATTGATGTGTATCCTGATATTAAAAAACCTTTAAACATATTGTCCAACTTAAAAACTGCCAATGCCGAATTATTTGTATTGGCAGGATTATATAAAAAACAACATAATTTGGATGAGTGTATTATTCTGAATGAGCGGAGTGTTATTGCTGAGACGGTTAGTTCTAATTTTTATCTTGTAAAGGATAAAAAAATATATACACCTCCTTTAACAGACGGCTGCATAGCAGGGGTGATGCGCAAACAAATGTTAAGAATTGCTGCTGCTGCAGGCTATCAAACATTCGATAACAAATCCATCAGGCCCCGGGATCTATTGCTGGCCGATGAAGCATTTATCTCCAATGCAGTAAAAGGAATTCAATGGATTGTTGCTTTCAGAGAAAAGCGTTTTTTTAATAAAACAGCCAAAATACTGATCGGAAAATTAAATGAAGATATTCAAAAGAAGAAAGAAGACAATTGAGAAAAGTCTGGACGAATTGTTTATTTTTGTTGTGAATTAATAATATTATATTTATGGATATATTGGTACAAGCTTTGGGGCTCATTTTAAGCCTGTCGCTTTTGGTCATCATTCACGAAGGCGGACATTTTTTCTTTGCAAAACTATTTAATACACGGGTAGAAAAATTTTATTTATTTTTCAATCCCAAATTTTCCTTGTTTAAATTTAAAAAAGGTGAAACAGAATATGGAATTGGATGGATACCGCTTGGAGGATATGTGAAAATTGCCGGAATGATTGATGAATCCATGGACAGGTCTCAGATGAAAACGCCTCCCCAACCATGGGAATTCCGTTCTAAACCCGCATGGCAACGTTTTTTTATTATGACAGGTGGTGTATTGGCTAATTTTGTTGCAGCTATTTTAATTTTTGTGTTTATTCTTTTTTTCAATGGAAGAGAAATTTTTCCGGTTGAAAATCTTAAAAACGGTGTTGTATGGGATTCTTTGGCTTTAGCCCAGGGGCTTGAAAATGGAGACAAAGTATTAAAAATTGGCGATAAAACTGTTGAAACGTTCAATGATATTAATAAAATGATTGTAAATGATAAACCCGGGACCATTACTGTAAAACGGAATGGTAATATTAAAACCATTCATTTACCGGATGATTTTGTTCAACAAATCATGGCTCATCAGGCAATACCTATAGCCATGCCGGCTGTGCCTTCTGTAATTGACACTGTACTTCCCGGAAATCCTGCGTATAATGCTGGTTTACAAGAAAGTGACACGATTGTTCAAGTCAATAAAGAACAGGCCCTTTATTATGCACAAATAGTGAAGCATATCCGCCAACACACCAATGATACAATATTGGTAGGTGTTAAACGAAACGGAACCCTTTTGCATTTACCAGTAAACGTAACGAAAGAGGGAACAATAGGCATAGGATTTACGCCCTGGGTTGATTTCATTGAAACTGAAAAATTAACATATGGTTTTTTTGAATCATTTCCAGCCGGAGTTAACTATTTTTCAGATATGTTAGTTGGTTACGTGAATCAGCTGGATTTGATATTTACACGGGAAGGGATGCGGCAAGTAGGATCTTTTGGTACCATTGGAAGCATGTTTCCCAAACGTTGGGATTGGTTGATGTTTTGGCATACAACAGCATTTATATCCATTATTTTGGCAGTTGTCAATATCTTGCCAATACCTGCTCTTGACGGAGGGCATTTGGCATTTTTAACCTATGAAATTGTTGCCCGGCGCAAACCCAGTCAAAAAGTAATGGAAGTTGCCCAGATCATTGGTATGATTTTGTTATTTGCACTACTCATGCTCGCTATTAGTAATGATATAAGAAGATTTCTTTTATGATTTCTTTATTAACTTGCATTTATATAATGATTTATCACTTTAAAATTTAAATTATGAATATTCTTTATATTATTAATGGGGTGATTGGCCCCTGGCAAATTATTTTGATTCTTTTTATTATTTTACTACTTTTTGGTGGGAAAAAATTACCTGAATTGATGAGAGGCCTTGGCAAGGGAATGAAAGAATTTAAAGATGCATCCAAGGATTCTGATGATTCTGAAGAAGATAAAACAAAAAACGCTGATCAGACAGAAAAACAATAATATTGAATTGTTG
>CAYMKE010000081.1:7886-12510 GCA_964390955.1 uncultured Bacteroidales bacterium
GAAGATAAAACAAAAAACGCTGATCAGACAGAAAAACAATAATATTGAATTGTTGAACTATTGTTATTCCCAATCGCTTCTATGATATAGATCCCTGGCTTTAATTTCCCTGCTGGAATTAAAATGATTACAAAATCTCTATATTTATTCATAAAAAACAAAACTTTTTAAATGAATTCATCGTAAATATAAATGTCTTATTGTATCAAATAAATATATCACAATAAGATGGGTATACAAATTTTTTTGAGGTTCTTATTTTTTTACTAAAAAATATAAGCTCATGAAAGATGATTTATTACGATTGTTTTATATTATTTTGATACTTGTTATAGCAGGATGCGCAGAAGATTACGTTCCGAGCAAAGCGAATACCCCTCTTTTAAGTAAAGCGAATGAATTTCAGGCAAAGGCTACTGTCGGAGTAAGTGGAGCAGACCTCCAGGCAGCTTATAGTCCTATAAAACATTTTGGAATAATGTTAAATGGAAATTTGAGCTCAAGAGAAGGAACTCTTAAAACGGAATATCATAAGCATCAATATATAGAAGGAGGGATTGGGTATTATTATCCGTTTAATGTGAAATACCGGTTTGAAATTTTTGGTGTATACGGGATCGGTGAAATTGAAGGTTATAATTCAAAATCGCATTATATTAGTGGTTTCAGTGATATTAATAAAATTTTTATTCAACCTGCAATTGGAATGGTCAACCCGGGATATGAGATTGGGTTTTCCGGCAGGTTTGGCGTATTAAACATTACAAACCCCTCACCGGATATAATCGGTTCAGGAAACTATTATCCGGTCGTAGAGCCTGCATTGACCGTGAAAATGGGGGTTCAATTAATTAAGCCTGTAATACAAATGGGGTATTCTTTTGTTTTAATAAATAAAGATAATGCTTTTTTCTCCCGTAAACCCTTTTATATTACTGTCGGTGTTCATTTTAAGATACCACAATATTACAAATAAACAAATTTATACAATAGTGTAAATTTTATTAAATATATAAATACGTTTTTGGTATCATTACGTTATAATAAAGAACTTATTCAATCTGTCAATATTTATTAAAATAAATAGATATTTGAAAACCCTCAATTATATTTTTATTGTTATATCGTTTGTGTTTTATATTCAGCTATATGGCCAGTCAGTTGGCACCCGGCATTCAAAAACGCTTTATCTTCAAGATGACACAGTTAGCTTTGACACCATGGGTGTGATTCCCGGAACTGTTGTATTTTACAGCCAGGATCATACTGTCATACCCGATTCATTATATTCATTAAATTATGATGAAGCATTGATTTTACCTGATTCTTCGCTGTTAAATCAGGCGGTTCATGTGAATTACCATGTCTTTGATGTTCGATTGACAAAAAAATACTATCATAAAGACCCCGATAAGTATCATTTTGACAGCCCGGATGTGTTCAGATTTTCCCGGACAAAAACGCCAACTACTTTTTTAGAGGATTTTGCACATTCAAAACAACTTGATACACGGGGTAATATCACTAGAGGGATTAGCGTGGGCAATAACCAAAATGTTTTTGTCAATTCAAATCTGAATCTTCAGCTTTCCGGTGCCATTTCCGATGAATTTAATATTTCTGCAGCCATTACAGATAAAAACATTCCTATACAACCCGGTGGTTATACCCAGCAAATCCAGGATTTTGACAGGGTCTTTATTTCATTATACAATGATAATACTCACTTAAGATTTGGAGACCTGCAATTAAAGTCATCAACCGGCCAATTCATGAAATTTGATAAAAAAATGCTTGGGGGCCAATTTGAGCATTCTTTTTATTTGAATGAAAACAAAAAAGATACGTTATATTCTTCGTTTACAGGAGCTGTTTCAAAAGGAAAATATATGCGGTTTAAATTTACAGGCAGGGAAGGTAACCAGGGGCCTTACCGATTGAGAGGACAAAATGATGAGACCGGCATCATTATTCTGGCAGGATCTGAAAAAGTTTATATTGATGGAATATTAATGCACCGGGGGGAAGAAAATGATTACGTGATTAATTATAATACAGCGGAAATTACATTTACAACCAACCATCTCATTACCAAAGATAAGCGGATTATTGTAGAATACTTTTATTCCCAAAGAAGCTACACGAGGTTTATTGTACATAGCGACCACCATTTGCATACTCCATCCGGAAGCTATTGGGTGAATGTGTATAGTGAAAGTGATGCCAAAAATCAAACACTCCAGCAGGATTTAACAGACGAACATAAAGATATTATGGCCCGGATAGGAGACAGCATTGATTTGGCTGTAGTGCCCAATGTAGATACTTCAGAACAGGATGATGAGGGCGTATTATATATAAAAAAAGATACGAATACAGGAAATGAAACCTATACCATTTTTGAATATTCAACCAATACCGACAGCAACAGATACCGGGTAGGTTTCAGATATGTAGGGGACAACAACGGAAATTACCGGCTTATTCAAAGCACAGCAAACGGAAGGGTTTTTAAATGGATTGCACCGCAAAATGGACAATCAAGAGGAGATTACACCTACACGAGAACACTTGTTACGCCTAAAACACGTCAATTAATTACTATCGGCGGTGAACAACAAATATCAAAGAGTATCAGCTCGTCATTTGAACTGGCATTGAGTAACCAGGATATAAACACCTTTTCATCTTTGGATCAAAAAGATAATAAAGGATTTGCCTTACAATACAGGCTGAATAAACGGTTTAAATTATCCAATTCAGCACAATTAAATGCAGAAGGTGGTTATCAATTGATCAATCGTTATTTCCGGACTCCTGAAAGATATCGCGATATTGAATTTGAACGGGACTGGAATGTTGACAATGCAGAGCCTGATGTAAACGAGCACATGGAACATTTGGGGATGGTTTTTATTCATGATAATCTTGGCAATGCTTCTTTAAAAACAAGCATGGTTAACAGACACAACGAATATACCGGAATTCAGACAGCCTTTAATTCAGATTTATCGTATAATAATTTTTCATTTGATGCAAGCGGAAGCTACCTGGAAACGCATTCGGAATTGTATAATACTTCTTTTTTAAGATATTATGCAACATTATCAAGGGCATTTCCTTTTATGGTCATTGGATTGAAAGATGAATCGGAAGATAACAGATGGTATACGTTGAATGACAGTCTGGTGTCAAATAGTTTCTTTTACCATAAATATGGTGCATTTATTACTTCTCATGATACATCATCCAATCAATATAAGATCAGTTATTCAAACCGGATTGATTATTTGCCTTACCAGGACGATATGAGGCGTTCCAGCAGGGGAGAAGAATATGCTGCCAGTCTTGCCCTCCTTAAAAATCCTGCTCATACCTTCAAAGCCAATATGAAATACCGTATACCGGATTTTTATAATGCAAGTAATGAAGAAAAAAATACCGGAAATTCATTACTCACCAGGATACAACATAATATACAAACTTTTCAGGGGGTGTTGTTCTTTTCAACTTTATTTGAAGCAGGATCAGGACTTGAGTCCCGGACAGGATATGAATACATTAAAGTAGGAAGAGGGCAGGGATTATATATATGGAAAGATTATGATGAAGATGGAGTCAAAGACCTTGATGAGTTTGAGAAAGAGAGTTTTAAAGACATGGGAGAATACATCAGGGTATCACTTCCCACTGATAAATATATTCAAACATTTAATAATCAATTTAATCAGGTTATCAGAATTAAACCTTCCCAATTGTGGGATTCCCCATCAGGGATTAAAAAAATTATTTCACGTTTTTCTGAACATTTTGCATATAAGGTCATAAATAAAAATACAAAAGAAACGTTAATTGATGCATTCAATCCTTTTTATGCATATGAAGATTCGGTATTGGTAGATAACAGTGTGTCTTTTAGAAATAAGTTAAATTATTCAGCTAAAAACTGGACATTTGGTTACTATTATAATAAGGGCAAGAGTAAAGAATTATTACTGAATGGATTTAATACAAAGCAAAATACACTGAATCAATTGCAAGTGAAATGGGATGTTAATGATAACCTGGGATTTGAAAATCAGCTTAACGACAAAGTCAGTTCTGTAGAATCAGAGTATTTTGAATCTAAGAATTATACACTGCATAACATGGAAAGTGATTTTATTTGTGAATATCAACCCGGAAACAGTGTTATGTTTACATTTAACTATCAATATGCAGATAAAAATAATCTTGAGGGCGAAGAATGGTCTGTTCAACATCATGTTGGAACCAATATAAGATATCATACAAAGAAAGACGGAAAATTAAGCGGGGGTATAGATTATATAAATATCAAATTTCCTTTTACAGTAAATACGCCAGTGGCTTATGAAATGCTCGAAGGTTTATTGCCGGGAGATAATTTCACCTGGCAAATCAGTTTCCAACAATCTGTTACAAGTGTCATCGAATTTCTGTTGTCTTATGAGGGCAGAAAGACAAAAAATAATTTTTTCTTTCACCAGGGGAATGTTCAGGTTAGGGCAAATTTTTAACCCTGGTGCATAAAAAAAAATGGTTATCCGGTTTTATGCCTAATTATTTCAATTGATTTTCTGGACTTTAATTTTGCCTTAGGCAT